>CAZJOH010000014.1:0-35379 GCA_964547575.1 uncultured Clostridium sp. | reverse complement strand
CCACCGGCGAAGTTTTTTGACTCAATTTTGTAACACATCATTGACAAACCTACAATCTTGTTAAATTGACATATGTTTTTATATTGCCATTTTTAAATGCATGTGATATATTTATAATATAAATCATTGCAGGTAAGGAGATGTGTTATGAGCATTAAAACGGCACAGTCCGAAAACAGGCTTAAGTCAAAAGCAGAGAAGGAAATACGTAAATGGGAGAAACAGAAAAACGGTCAGAATAAAAAGACCTATTTTGCATATCTTGTTTTTATAATCACACTTATCTATGCAACAGATGAAATTGCTTCACAGATAGGAATGCTCATGAAGAGCGAAATTGCAGCCGACCTTTTTGCAAAGCACGGTGACAGCTCTGTCGGTATGCTTGATCTTGTTTCGGCTCTTGCAATTCCGTTTCAGGCAATAGGTCTGCTTTACAGACCGCTTGCTGACCGTTGGGGAAGAAAAAAGTTCCTTATTATCAACACTTTCGGTATGAGTCTTTCTTTGCTGCTCATATTCCTTTCCAATAATCTTCCGCTTTATTTTATAGGTGCATGCTTTATTCAGTTCTTTGTTCCTCATGATATGCATGTTGTGTATATCATGGAATCCTCGCCGTCAAAACACAGGGCACGTGTTTATTCAACCATCAAGTTCTTTGCCAACATGGGCGTTATGCTTGTGCCGCTTCTCAGACGCTGGCTTATCAGCGCAGCAGGCGATTCATATGGCTGGAGAATGGTTTATTTTGTTCCTGCGATTGTCGGTCTGGTTGTCAGTTTCATAGCTTTGCTCGGTGCAAAAGAAACACCGTCGTTTATCGAATCAAGACTTAACTATCTTAATATGTCCGACGAAGAAAAGGTTGCTCTCAAATACAGCAAGAAGGCTGAAAGCAAGCAGGGAGGACTTATTCCTGCGTTCAAATTCGCTCTCGGTCATAAGCAGCTCCGTTGGCTTTATGTTGTTTCGGCTCTTGCGAATATCGGCTTTTATGCAAGCATAAATTATGAGCCGATTCTTACTTACGGATATGAGGACAGCGGTATTCTCTCGGCAGGCGATGCAGTTATAACGGCGCTTGTTCTCTTTCCGATAGGCTCTGCCGTAGCTCAGGTCCTTATGGGCTTTATCTCGGACTGGAAGGGCAGAAAAACTGCGGCAATAATCACTGCGTTCAATTGCCTCGTAGGTTTCCTCGGCTTTTCACTCGGCGCAAGAAACGGGCTTGATCCTTCGGTCGCAGGTTTCCTGTGCGGCGTTTTTGTCGGCAGTTATTACTCAATCAATGATGTGCTTATTATGATGATAGGGGAGTCTGCACCCACTAATCTTCGTTCTTCAGCTATTTCGGCTCAGTATATTGTTACTGCTATCGGATACGGAATATCGCTTGGTGTAGGTACACTCTGTGCAATCAAGCTTGGCAACAGCCTTATCGGTACTGCAACGCTTTGCATGCTTGTTCCCGGTTTTGTTTCGGCACTTGTTGTACTGTTTAAAAATGTCGGTGAAACAAAAGGCGTTGATATGGATACCGTTACCGGCGCAGAATGGGATTGATAACAGAATATAAACAGTAATAAACCCCTCGGTACAGCCGAGGGGTTATTGCTTATTCAAAAGTTACATCACAGAATTCGCCAACGGTGAATAATGCGCTCGGTTTGGTAATGTCATGACCGTTTGCATTAATATTAGTTGCTTTAACCTGTACGGTATTTGTGTCGCTGCCGGTACCTGCGATTTTTGACGGCATATATGAAGTATAGGTAATATTTTTGAATTCTATATTTTTAATATTAAAGTTCTCTTTTTCTTCATCATAGATTTTAACAAGAATTGCTCTGCCTTCATCACGGAAGATTTCAATATTTTCAAAAAGAACTCCATCAATGCTGCCGTCGCATTGCTCTGCAACAACAACGAGTGAGCCTATTCTGTCATTATCCCATATGCCGTCACGGTAAATAACTGCGCAGTCACGGAAGGTGACGTTTGAAATGCTTTTGCAGACTTCGCCGGTGATGCCAAAGCATCTTGCATATCCGCCCCATGCGATGCAGTTTGAGAAAGTGATATTATTGCTGCCCATGGTTCCGCCAAGTGCTTTAACTTCAAATAAATCATCTGCAGTTCTTGCAAAGCAATTGTTGATTACCGCATTTTCCGTGTTGCAGATCGCAAAGCCGTCTGCATTACCACGATAACCGAGAATATCAACCTGTTCAACCGATACGTCACGGCAGCAGTATGTAATAAATGACCATTCGGGGGAATTGATTATTTTTATGCCGCTGACATCAACATTATTGCAATAGGTAAAAACAACACCTCTGCGCTCTCTTCGGTCAAGGCGGGTAAGGTCAATCGCACCCCGACCGGTAAGAATGATATTATTGCAGTTATAGAAATTGATGAACGGATATCTTGTAAGACCGATTGCGTTGTCTGTTGCAGCGCTTTCTTCAACATATAGAGCTTCGTCTTCAACGCTCTGAATGTCGTAACGGTGCTTTGCAACGATATATGCGCCCTGCTTCAGATACACCACCTGATTGTCTTTCTGAACAAAATTTATATAATCAAGTTCGTATATTCCCGATTCAAAAACAGTAACGTTTTCTGCTCCGTACTGCTCAATATATTCAGCAATCTGTGCATCCTCGTCGATTTTCTCTCGGACAAAAAGAGTGTAACCGTAGGGCTGTTGTGCGCCGTTGAAAAGGAAGGTGTAAATTCCTGTCTTGTTGATTGAAGCACGGACGGTTCCGTTTTGACATTCCGCTTCAACACCGTGCGAAGAAGGCAAAACAACAGCATTTTTCAGCTTAACGGAATTGCCCGTAAGCTTGACGTTAAATGAAAAATCGGTATTCGGGTCAACATATACCTCAGAGAATGAATGAAGCGTACCCGTGTTTTCGCTGCGGATAAAAACCATTGAAGCGTAAACGGGAATATCTTTATCGCCGATTTGGGCTGTGTAATACGGTGATACAATTACTCCGCCGATATCGTCATATCCGCCGGACTGTACATATTCCGCAAGTTCTGCACTCGCACGCTCGGTAAATTCCTTTTCTGTCAGTCCCGCTTCCTCTAAAGTCATAACTGCTTCATTCGGATATTGAAGATAAGATATATCAAGCCCCTCGGTTTCGGGGTCTAAGGCTGCAGGATTAAAGAGGGAAGAGATAAAAACGGATATCACAGTAATTACGGTATAAATCAGTTTTATGAATTCTTGCATAATATCGCTCCTGTTTGTTTTTTATCATTATAGCATAAATTTGAATTAAATCAAATTTTTAATGCATGTTTTTTATCAACCGTTTCGCACTTAAAATATATTGTATAAAAATATACAAAGAATAAAGTTTTTGTGAATGCCTGCTTTACAATTATTAGCTTCTTTGGTATAATCGGTTCAGATATTTATCTTTACATTATGTTTCGGGGGAATAAAACTATGACTTGTAAAAAAGCACTTGCAGTGATAATTTCTGTTTTCACCGTTCTGTCATTGACTGCTTGTAAGGATAATTCCGTTAATGAAGCGCAGCAGGATGCTTCTTCGGATAATATTATTGAAGAAATAACCGGTTCTGATTTTATCTGGGAAGTGCAAGCAACCTCTTTTGATATAAATGAAGAGGACACCGAAGTTTTTGTTCCGGAGCAATCTTTAACTATATTATCAACGGCTGTTCCGGATAATAATCCGTCAATCCTGACAAAAGCGGAAATAGTTGATATATACAAGAGGGCGGCACAAAATTCAACTTCTTCCGTCAAATCGCAGCATTCCGTATCGGTAACCGAAATTTCCATAAATAATGAAGAATTGAGCGGCGGGTTTGATTTTATCAAGAGAATAATTTCAACCTTTATTTCCGATAATTCAGAGGATACTCAAGGAATTACAGGCGGATACCAAAACCTTACGGAATCGGATGTGTATGCAGCGAAAGCGTATGCGGTCGGTGAAAATACGGTAATTGAAATGGTTATGCATGAACAGACCGACGGTGCAAAAGGAAATGTACACAGCGGAAGTGTCGGCCATGCAATTGATGTTGTCGGAGATATCAGTGTTGTTACAAATGAATTGAAAAAACTTGGTCTGCCGATTGAAATTTCAAGTGAAAATACTACAATTCATTATACAAGTCCTGTTGTTAAAGTCCTTGTGGACAGCAACGGCAGAATCATTAAAGGAACATGGAGATATACTGTTGAAATAAGACTTAATAAATTTAAAGCCTTTGGTTCAGAAGTTGAAAATGCATCGATAATAATGGATAATGTAATCACCGTAAACGGCGGTTATTAAAAACAAAAATGCAAATCTGAGCCTTTTGCGTTTTTCATAAGGCTTTTTATATTTTATTATTGCTTTTTACATAGGTTGGGAAGTATAATAAGCTTAATCGGTTGAAAGGGGAACGCATATGAAAAAAATATTTGGAATTTTAAGCGTTTTTGTTGCAGCGGTTATTGTTTTAACCTCGTCGGCTTTCTTTGCTTATTCTGCAGAAACAAGCAAAACGTATTATGTTGACTCGGTTAACGGTAATGACTCTAATATTGGTACGGATATAAATAATCCCGTTAAAACCGTTGACGGTCTTGTCGGTGCAGAGTTTGCTCCCGGAACAAAGATTCTGTTTAAAAACGGCGGTGAATATGAATGCGCCGCAACTCTTACCTGCAGCGGTACAAAGGAAAACCCCATCGTTATTTCCTCTTACGGTGAGGGCGAAAGAGCCATTCTTAAAACAGAGGAAAGAACCGAAATTCTCCGCCTTTTTGACTGTTCATATATAACAGTTTCCAATCTTCATTTCAAAGCGCCAAACGGCGGCGGAATATGGATTGATACTCTTGAAAAGACCTCCGAGGGAATAATAATAGATAATGTTCTGTTTACAGATATGCAGAATTATAAGGTGCACAGCAGAGATGATAATTCGAGAGGTGCAGCACCTGCAAGAGCGGCTGTTATGGTTAAAGGACTTCCCGCCCGTTCAAGATATGCCGTAAATGATCTTACCATTATAAACAGTGAGGTTTATAACTGCGCTAACGGATTTATGATCTGGGGCTCATGGAACGAAGCTCAGACTCCTTGGTGCGAAACCGAAGAAGAAATTGACCCCGTATATAATGAGGGTTTGTTAATCAAGAACTGCTATTTCCATGAGATGGATGCGGAAGCAGTTATCGTTGGCATGTGCGACGGTGCGCTTGTTACCAATTGCAGAGCAATAAACTGCTGTCAGGGTGAGGGTCTTGACGAAAACGGCGAAATTGAGTATTTTACTGCGGCAATGTGGTTCTGGGGCAGCGAAAACAGCACAATTCAGTATTGCGAAATAGCAGGTCAGAAGAATGTCGGTGACGGAATGGCTATAGACTTCGATTCCCATACCAATAACTGCACCTACCAGTATATCTATTCCCACGATAATATGCGCTTTATGTGCAACAATCCCAATTACAGCGGTCAGCACGGCAATACTGTAAGATACTGTCTTTCCGTTAACGATAACAAAGGCAGGTCAACAACCGCAGTAGCTTCCTGTGGCGAACATGATTTTAAGTTCTATAATAATACTATTGTAAATTGCGGAGAATTCCAGATTAAGAATCTCTATGATTCTCTTGTTGCCAATAACATTATTATACCTATAGACGGTGCAACGATTGCATATGATATAGATTCTTCAAGAAACAATGTTTTGAAGAATAATTGTTACTATAAGGTTGCAAATCCTCTTACCGATATGCTTTCGATGAATACCGTTCCTGGTTTTGTCGGTGAGGATTATTCAGATTACATGAGCTTTGAAATATCAAAGTATTCGCCTCTGATCGGCGCAGGTGTTGAGGTCGATGATGAACTGATAACAGACATTTTCGGCAATGAAATCGTAAGCAATAATATTGGCTGCTACGCAGGAGAGGGCGTTGATGCCGAATATAACGGCGAGACATTTTTACAGAAGTTTATCAGAACAATTTATGACTTTTTTGAAACTCTGATACATGAAATTATAGTAATTTTTGATTAAAAAGGATTGGTGAGCAATATGGATAAGAAAATTCTTAATATTTTAACATATGACCATGGCGGTTTTGTGCTCTGGGGCGATGAGGTGAAGCCCAGACTTCGCAAAATTTATGAATGGATGGAAAAATATCCCAAGCTTAAAATCGGACTTGACTATGAATCGTTCACTTTTGATGAGTTTTCAAAAAAAGACCCCGAAATTGTTGAAATGATAGGGGATTTGCTCAAAAAATACCCCGACAGAATCGGACTCGGTGCAACCACCTACGGTCAGCCCCTTTCCATGTTTGTTTCGGAAGAATCAAATGTACGTCAGCTTACATATGCCGTGCGTACAAATCTTGATTATTACGGTGTTACACCGCCCGTTTATGCAATCTCCGAATTTGCTCTTAATAATCAGACTCCGCAGCTTATCAAGAAGTGCGGATATAAGGCTGCCATTCTCCGTTCTCATGTTATGGGTTACGGCTACACAAAAACTTTTGATTCGGCATGGGGCAGATGGATTGGCAAGGATTTGACTGAAATTCCTGCAGTGCCTGTTTATGACGGAATGGGCAGGGGATTTAACTGTACTACTCTCGATAACTGGATTCTTTCCCGTTGGTCTGAGGGTAACGCAGGCTATGACCTTGAGGATTTTGAAGAGAAATTCAAAAAGTATGAGCCGCTTCTTGCTTCAAGATACGATGACCTTACTCAGCCGATTGAAGAATTGACTGCGTATACCGAAACAAAGGATAATTGCAGATATGTTCTTCTTGAAGAGCTTCCCGAGCTTTACGGCGAGGCAGTTGACGAGCTTAAAACCGAGGATAATGATTTCCATGTGCAGATGCCGTGGGGTTATTGCGGAAACGAAATTTTCAACGGCATAAGACAGGGTGAGGTTGATGCTCTGACGGGTGAAAAGCTCAACGCTTTTTCCGTTATGCTCGGCGGTGACTCCATGCAGAAATCATCCGAGGAAGCATGGAAATATGTCCTTGCCGCCCAGCACCACGATGTAACAATTTGCGGACTTCTTGACCTTTCAAGAAGATTTATTCCCGAGTCGCTGAAATATTCGGCTGAAGTAAAATCAAAGTCACTCGATGTTATCAGGGGCAGATTAGCTTCAAATGAAGGAGAAAGCCTTATCGTAATAAATCCGCAGTCATTTGATGTTGACGAATGGCTTGAGATTCCTGCAAATTGCGATATTTGTGCCTATGACGGAGATAAGGCTCTTGAAAGCGAAATGATTTGCGTCAACGGCAGAAAATATCTCAATGTTCATGTTAACATCGCACCCATGACAGCCAAACGCTTTAATATCAAAAAAGAAAAGCCTGCCGTAAAGGCTGCATATTCCTATAATGCAGAATCAGGCGAGCTTATCACTCCCGTTTATAAGGTTAAATTTACAGATTCCGGTATTGCATATATTGATGAAGTTAAGAACAACCGCCGTGTTTTTGATAACGGCAGCGGTGCGCTTTTCAGCGCATGGGTTGAGAATAAAGAATGCTTCTCAAACGGCAAGTGGACTGTTGATGTGTTTGCAAACAGCGCAAAGGCTGTTCAGCTTGGCGAAATAGGCGGCATACCTTACCGCTTTGAAATGAGCTTTGCAGGAAACAGAGCGAGAATTGACTGCAAGAGCCGCTTCGAAATGCACGGCGAGCATGTAGGCAGAACCGATATCACACAGGGCAGACCTGTTCCTCTTACCCTTAACGGACATCATCAGGAGGATAAGCTTTGCTTTGTTATGAACCTCTGTCTTGATAATGACCGCCGCATGGTGCGTGACCTTCCCTTTGCAATTGCAGATTGGAACGGCGCTCTTCGCAAAACCGAGGAATATTGGTATCCCAACGACAGAATTCTTGTTGACACAGAGGTTTCTCCCAAGGAATCCTTCAATTCAACAACATATATGCAGGGCATTTACTGGCTTGCAATGCGTGATAAGAATAACGGCATGGCTGTTTTCAACAGAGGATGCATGGGCTCTGCCGTTCAGGGCAATAAGCTGCTTGTTCCGCTCCTCTATTCAAATGAATATATGTGCGGCACCCGTATTCTTAACGGTATTTTTGAGGATGAATTTGCAATTCTTCCGTTTGGTGCGGAAGTTTCCGATGCCGATATCCATAGACTTTCAATGAGCTATAACTATATGCCAGTTGCGGAGCTTATCGGCAAAGGTAACGGAAACCTGAATGAATTTACAGCAGCAAAATTCACTTCAGAGGGCGGCGAGGTTGTTCTTACGGCTTTCTATCCCGAAAACGGTGCGATGTATGCCCGCTTCTGCAATTTCTCCGATGAAAAGGCAGCTGCGGTATTTGAGGTTGACGGAGAAATGTCAGAAACCGATTTGCTCGGCAATGAAACCGAGAATATAATCGGAGGTAAGCTTTCATTCAAACCCTGGGAAATAAAGACTGTAAAAATTGTATAAAAAACTGTTGACAAATCAATTTTGCGGTGTTATTATAATTTGCAAGAAAAGCGATGACGAAGAAGGCAGAGTTGCAAAGCTTTCAGAGAGGCGGCGTTTGGTGCGAGCCGTCAGCAGAACAATTCAAGGCTATCACTTCCGAGCCGAAGCTCCGAACACCTAAAGGTCAGTAGACAGCTTCCGTAGACACAGCGTTAAGGTGTAGGACTTGTTAGAGTCCGATGAGAGGCGCATTAAGCGCAATTTGAGTGGTACCGCGGGTTAGATTTTACTCGTCTCAAAGCAAAAATACTTGCTTTGGGACGTTTTTTTATTCTCGAAGCAATCGCTGATTAAATCGGGTTGCGATTATCAGCGAGACAGTTTATTGTCAGAAACGCAAAAAACGCAGGCGATACTTTGTGTATCAACGAGTATTTTTGGCGTTTATGACGGAAAAATAGCCGCTGAGAATTGTGACTTTGATTTTGTCAGCGGTTGCTCTAAGAAAGGAGAAGAAGTATGATAACATTTGGTCAGGGGTCGGTTGAAAACAAAATCATGGAGGTTACTCAGCGAATTATTTCACTTCGCCTTGATATGGGTCTTACTCAGGCTGAAATGGCAAGCAAAATCGGTTTGAGCGAAGAAGAATATTGCTTCTATGAATCGGGTAACAAGGATTTCAGCTTTACTTTCATTTATAAAATTGCTCAGGTATGCGGTGTTGAAATTACCGATATCATGGAGGGTTCAAGCCCCGGACTTACCGAGTATACTCTTACAAGAAAGGGCGAGGGAATGCCCATAACAAGAAGAGAGGGTTTTGTTTATAACAGACTTGCTCCTTTCTTCAAAAATAAGATTGCAGAGCCTTTCAGAGTTGTTATTCCTTATTCAGAGGAAGCACTCAATCCCCCCTATCACTGCGTAAGCCATGAGGGTCAGGAAATCAATATTGTCACCAGAGGTACTCTTAAAATGATTATCGGTGACAGAACAGAAACTCTTAATGAGGGTGACTGCATCTATTTCGATTCCTCCGTTCCTCACGATGAAATTGCAGTCGGCGGCAAGGAATGCGAATTCTATGCAATTGTTATTTCTCCCGACGGTTCATCCGAAATGAGCGAGTGTGTTGAGGAAATCAAAACTCCCAACATAACAAACGTTGACCTTGCAAATCTCCAGAATCCTGTTTATGCAAAGTTTATTGAAACAACTCTTGACGAAAACGGCGTTCTCAACGGAATAGAATTCAAGAATGATGATAAATTCAACTTCGCATTTGATGTTGTTGATGAGCTTGCAAAGAAATCTCCGGATAAAACCGCAATGCTCCATGTTGAAAACGACGGAACGGAAAGACGCTTCACCTTTGCCGATATGAGCCGTCATTCGGCTATGACAGCAAACTACTTCAAGTCACTCGGAATTAAAAAAGGTGACAGAGTTATGCTTGTTCTCAAGCGTCACTATCAGTTCTGGTTCTCAATCCTTGCTCTTCATAAGATTGGTGCAATTGTTGTTCCTGCAACAAATCAGCTTGTTGAACATGACTTTGAATATCGCTTCAATGCAGGTCAGATAAGCGCAATTGTTTGTACTGCAGACGGCGATGTTGCTCATCAGGTTGAGCTTGCGGCCGAAAAGTGCGATGTTCTTAAAACAAAAATCATTGCTCACGGTGAGCGTGAAGGCTGGCACAGCTTTGATAAGGAATATTGCGAATTCAGTGATGTGTTTGAAAGACCTTCACCCGAAGAGGGTGCATTCGGTTATGACCCGATGCTCATGTTCTTTACTTCGGGCACAACAGGTTATCCCAAAATCGCAATGCACAGCCACAGATATCCCCTTGGTCACTTCATTACTGCCAAATATTGGCACAACGTTGACCCCAACGGACTTCATTTCACAATTTCCGATACAGGCTGGGGTAAAGCTCTCTGGGGTAAGCTTTACGGTCAGTGGCTCTGCGAAGCAGGCGTGTTCACATATGACTTTGACCGCTTTGTTGCCGATGATATCCTTAAGCTTATCGGTAAGCATAAGATAACAACCTTCTGCGCACCTCCCACAATGTATCGTTTCTTCATCAAAGAAGATCTTGGAAAATATGACCTTAAGTCAGTCAAGTATGCTACTACTGCAGGCGAAGCTCTTAACCCGGAAGTATTCCAGCAGTTCCTCAAGGCAACAGGTATAAGACTTATGGAGGGCTTTGGTCAGACCGAAACTACTCTTGCAATCGGTAACTTTGTAGGTTCCTCAATCAAGGTAGGTTCAATGGGCAAGCCCAGCCCGCTCTTTGATGTTGACCTTATCACAAATGAGGGAACGGTTGCCAAGGTTGGTGAAGTAGGCGAAATCGTTGTTCATACAGATGCAGGTTCACCCTGCGGTCTGTTCATGGAATATTACCGTGACGAAGAAAAGACCAAGGAAGCATGGCACGATAATATCTATCACACAGGCGATACCGCATGGCGTGATGAAGACGGCTTCTTCTGGTATGTCGGCAGAGTTGATGACCTTATCAAGTCATCAGGCTACCGCATAGGACCTTTCGAAATTGAAAGCGTTATCATGGAGCTTCCCTATGTCCTTGAGTGTGCAGTTTCTGCAGCACCCGACGAAATCAGAGGTCAGGTTGTTAAGGCAGATATCGTTCTTACCAAAGGAACAGAAAAGACAGATGCTCTCAAGAAGGAAATTCAGAAGTATGTTAAGGAACGTACAGCTCCTTATAAATATCCCAGAATCGTTGAATTCAGAGATGACCTTCCCAAAACCATCAGCGGTAAAATCCGCCGTGTAGACCTCAGAGCAGGTAAATAAAAACAATAATTAAACGGCTTGCACTTGATTGTGCAAGCCGTTTTGCTGTATTTCAGATTATTTAATAACCTCAAAGCCGGGGCAGTATGCCATGAATGTATTTGTGAGTTCGCCGTAGGGAGCAACAGTAAAATTCTTGTTGTCAGCTGCTGCCGTAACTCTTGCCTGAGCTTTTTCTGCAAGATTTTCTGATGTTGCAGTGCCGTTAAGAATGTCAAATGCACAGTAAACAGCACCCTTGAGAAGTGTTGAAGCAAGGGGGAAGCTGTATATGCTGAGCTTTGCTTTGCCCTCTGCATCTGTTGCAACAGCGGCTTTTGCGGCCTCTATATAAGCCTTGATATCGTTTGCATTTTCGGGTTTTGCGATTTCATAGCTTTCGCCGAGACCGTTATAAGCGGTGGGGAAGGAGGGGCAAACATAAATGAGACCTCTTTCGTTTGAAACCTCAATGAGAGTTGACTGAACGGAGCTGTCTGTTGAAAAAAGAGCAACATTTGTGCCGCTTATTTTTTCGTTATTGTAAAGTCTTGCTATTGATTCCCTGATATAAAGCTGTGCGCCTTTGATGCCCGATGAATAAATGGGGTCAACTGCGTTGTCGTAAACATAATTGAGTCCTTGTGCTTCGCATTCAGCTTTGAAAGCTGCGTTTGCTGCCGAATACATGGGATTGTTTGTGATATGGCGGTTAATTGAGAAAACCACGAAATGCTCAGCACCCTGAGCCTTTGCAGCGGCAACAACATCTGCGGCAGTTTTGGCCCAATCAGCACAGAAAACAAGGTTTGCAAGTGAAGAAACAGTTTCAATTGATTCTTCAGGTTCAATGCAAATTGTTACAATATCGGGGTTTGCGGCTTCTGCGGAGCGAATGGCATTTGTAGTGAACTGAGTTGCTCTTGCATAAATGATTGCACCGATTTCAGGGTCAGAAGCGAGTTCTTTTGAAAATTGCATGATTTCGGGGTCGCCTGCACGGAGAATACGGCTGTCTGAATATTCCTTAACAATAACCTTTTCGGGATATTCAGCTGCAAGTTCTTGTGCGGCTTTATAGTCTTCAGGGTACTGTGCTTCGGGTGCAACAAGGATTGCAATCTTCTTTTCGGGTTCAACAACCTCGTCGTTTTTGCCGGATGAATTATCCTTGCATGCCGCAAAAGAAAAAACAAGAACAAGAATAAGAAGAATTGCCGTGATTTTTCTGAATAATGATTTTTTCATAAGTTAACCTCTTTTAGTTGTTATTTGTTTATTTTGCTGATGAAGAAATCACGCAGGCTGTCAGGCTTTATGATTTCAATTTTATCGCTGTGGGTGAAAAGCAGACCTATAAGGTTATTGTCAATAATGACCATGACCTTTGCAATACAATAGCCCTCTTGTTCCGATTTTCTGAAATAAACGGGAGACGAAAAGCAGTTTCTGATAAATTCTTTGTATTCGCATCTGAACTTTATCAGAAGCCACTCGGGGTCACGGAAGTTGCTGAAAATTCGTTCGCCCGTAAACATGTTAACGGCTGAAAGCAAATCACCGTCAAAATTTTCGGAAGAACGATCTGTTATATCGGCCGTTTTAATTCTCGTGAGTGTTACGAATTCTGCTTTGTCAGGAGTTTCCGGTCT
Organism: uncultured Clostridium sp.; assembly: GCA_964547575.1. GTDB lineage: Bacteria > Bacillota > Clostridia > Oscillospirales > Acutalibacteraceae > CAG-177. The sequence goes on along the minus strand of CAZJOH010000014.1, from coordinate 22,397 downwards.
TGTAAAAACAAGCGCCGATATACCGTTAGATGCGGTTATTTTTACCGGGTTTACCGTTATTACCTCATATATCTCCGCCAATGAAAATGAATCTCCGATTACAGTTCTTGCAACGGCGATTTCAGTCTGCTTTTTATCCCTTATGGCTACTCTGATATTATAAAGAGAATTTATGCAGGGCTTTCTGTGAGGAAGACATGTGCGGAAATGCTCCGTTGTTTCAAGAATAAGATCAAGTGTTGTAAGGCAGGTATTTCTGCGAAGATAATTCTCGATATAACCGCAGTTTTCCTCAGAAAGAAGAGGTGAGGAATAAACGGCCTCCAGAATCATGTTGATTGCAGCTTGAGAAAAGCTTTTTGCCAGGTAATATCCTTTTTCAGGTTTGCTTACCTGAATTATTTTAATGGGTGTTGTATTGATTACCTTTATGTCGGCAACAACTATTCTTTTTGTAACCTCATAGCCGTATTCGGCAAGCTTTTCGCAGATTTCATCTATTGAAAGAATGTTTTGCTCGTCGGAATACATGGTCATTATTTCAACAAGACTCAGAAGTCTTGTTCTTGAACTTAATATTTCAGCCATAACAGCATTCACCCCTTCATTTTTTTAGGGTCAATTAATATTTAAGCTGCGCATTAATTTCCAAAAGTGTATCCTTCTCAATTTTAAGAACTTTTCGGTCGTAGCTGTAAATGCCGTTAACCTCAAACTCAACATCGCTGACCTGAGTGTAAACGGTTGCGCTGAGACCTTTTTTGATAAGAGGAATAATCTGTGTTTTGTGCAGAATTTTATATGCCTTTGAAAGAGCCTGACTGTTTGAAAACATTATGTATCCGAATGAACGCTTGGAATTCCATACGTGGTCTTTGATATTCCAGCTGTAGCCGCCGAATTCACTCAGAACAAAGGGTCTGCCCTTTCTTGTGAAGCTTGTCGGGGGAGTCACGGGTGCGATGTATCTGTGGACACTTTTGAAATCGGGACCCTGCTGGTCATGCCAGCCGCTTGCATGGTCTACAAATCTTGTCGGGTCAATTTCCTTAATTTTAAGACCGATTTCCTTTGCATCAAACTGACCCCAGCCTTCGTTGAAGGGAACCCAGCAGCAAATTGAAACGCTGTTGTACAGATTATCAATCATGCCCCAAAGCTCCTGACGGAATTCTTCTCTCCACTCAGGCTTATCACGCTTAAAGGCGTTGTATTTATTGTCTTTAACGTGAATGCTGAAAAACGGAAGGACACCTGCAAGAAGATTTCCTATATACTGACCGCCGCTTATCATATCCTGCCAGACAAGCATTCCGAGTCTGTCACAGTGATAATACCAGCGCAGAGGCTCGGTCTTAATGTGCTTGCGGAGCATGTTGAAGCCGAGATTTTTCATTTCTTCAATGTCAAAAATCATCGCTTCATCGCAAGGCGGAGTAAGCTGACTTTCAGGCCAGTAGCCTTGGTCAAGCAGACCTCTCTGAAAATAAGGCTTGTTATTGAGTGCAAGTCTGGGAATGCCTTTTTCATCCTTCATAACGGAATATTTACGCATTCCGAAATAACTTTTTACTTCATCCTTTTCGCCGTCGCAGTCAAGGGTAAGCTCAAGGTCATACAAAAACGGATTTTCGGGACTCCAAAGCTTTGCATCGGGAACAGGGATTTTTGCATCGGCTGAAATCTCACCGTCAAAAATAACATTTTCGCCGTCGAGTACCTTTGCAAAAAGCTTTCCGCCGCAGTTGCATGTGTGGTTGACTCTTAATCCGATTACGCCTTCGTCAATATTGGGAACAAGCTTGATATTTTCGATTCTGCAATAATTAACAGGTTCAAGCCATACAGTCTGCCATATGCCCGAGGTTGCGGTATACCAGAAGCCCTGGGTTTTAAGAATTTGCTTGCCTCTTTGCTGATGTCCGTCGCTTGTAGGGTCATAGACTTTAACTACAAGCTCGTTTTCACTGTCTTTGAGAACATCGGTAATATCAAAACAGAACGGATTGTAACCGCCTGTATGTTCTCCGATGAGAGTTCCGTTTATCCATACGCTGCACTGCCAGTCAACCGCATCAAAATGAAGAAGGGTTCTTTTGCCTTCAAAATCACTGTTAAGAGTGAACTTTCTGCGGTACCAGAGTCTTTGAGTGGGGAGAAGGGGCTTACCGACTCCCGAGGCAGCCGATTCAACCGAAAATGGCACAAGAATCTTTCCGTCGAAAACTTTGGGACATTCGGCATCAGCACCCGTGATTGAATAGTCATATTCACCGTTGAGACAAATCCAGCTGTTTCTTACAAGCTGAGGTCTCGGATATTCGGGGAGAGGACAGCTTTTGTTTATGCTGTCATACCATCTTGATTTTAAATCATTCATAGTAACATTTCCTTTATATTAATAATATATATCTTCAAGCTTAAGGCTTCCGTTTTCGGCAGTTGCATATCCTGTTACGATATAATCCTTGCCTTTTTCGTCTTTGACCCCGATTTTAATTTCGTATTTTCCGTCATCGTTAATTGATGCAGAAACAACCGGTGAGGACCAATCAACAGTATAATCTGAGTCTGCGTATTTCATATTGAAATAAAGCTTACCGTCTATATCAACATACTCCTGCTGATGATTGAGAATATAATCAACGGATTTTTCTGTATATATCGAAGAAAGATGAGCTTTGAGGTCTGTAAGAGTTTTGTATTTTTCCGAGACAACCGGGGCGAAAATATCGGTCCCTTTTGTTATTGTTGATTTTTCATCAACGGGCAGATGATTTTTCTTGAATACATCGTTGACAAATTCTGCGTTTGAACTGACAAGAATGTTAATCAGAGTCATTTCACCTGCACCGACATAAGAGGCATAGTTATCCTCGTTGAGTTCGGTTTTCTTTTCTGTTTTACCCGAACATGCGGTCAGTATGAAAACGAGGCAGAATAAAAGTGCAATCAGTTTTTTCATGGTATATGTCCTTTCAAAACTTCTGTATTTTCATAAAACTACCTATAATCTATTATATTATATATAAAAACATCTTAATAGTCAATTGTTAAACTCCGATTTATCGGCATATTTCACAAAAAAATCTTTTGAAATTATTGACAAACTGAATTTTTAATGGTAGAATAAAACCAACGTATGAATATATGTTCATATATTTCAAGGAAAGGGGCAGAGCTTTTGGAAAATAAAATAATAAAAAAAGGTCACATCTGCGAGCATATAAACCAGTCGGGTGAGCCGAATATTGAAATTCTTTACGATTTATCGGAGCTTTTTAAGGTTTTTGGCGACAGTACGAGAATAAGAATTTTAACCGCTCTTACAACCGGTGAAATGTGTGTTCTGCATCTTTCGGAGTATCTCGGAATGGGGCAGAGTGCAGTTTCGCATCAGCTTCGAATTCTTCGTGCATCAGGGCTTGTTAAACCGAGACGTCAGGGCAAAACAGTTTATTATTCGCTTGATGATGACCACGTAAAAGAGATACTCGAAGACGGTCTTGAGCATATAATGCATAAAAGAGGTGTTTAAAAATGAAGCATAATCATGAATGTAATTGTTCAGGTTGCAGTACACATGAACATCATGAAATTGAAACCTGCGGCTGTTCTCACAGCCATGATAACGAGAAAGAAAGCAAATTGAAGCCAATAGCAGTTACTGTTATCGGTGCGGTGATGATCGCTTTGTCGTTTATGCCGTTTATAACAGAGCAAATTTCTGTGTTTATGTTGATTGCCGCTATGATTATCTGCGGAATTCCTGTTTTTAAATCTGCTGTTAAATCGATTATAAAGTTCAAAGTCAATGAATCGGTTTTGCTGGTTATTGCGGTTGTTGCTGCAAGCATTTTAGGTGAGTATTTTGAAGCAGCAATTGTTACTGTGCTTTTCAGAGTCGGTGAATTGATGGAAGATTATGCGAGTGATAAAAGCAGAAAATCCATTGAAGCGATTTTTTCTATTGTAAGTGACAGCGCAAATCTGGTTTTGCCTGACGGCACAGTAAAAAAGATTGATGCTGACGATGTTGAAATCGGTGATGTGCTTGCGGTTATGCCTCATGAAACTGTGCCTGTAGACGGCGTTGTTACAAGCGGTACCGGAAGTATGGATGCATCAGCACTTACGGGTGAAAGCCTTCCTGTTGCAGTTGAAGAAGGATCTGCGGTTTCAAGCGGAATGATAAACGGCGATTCAACAGTTTATATTAGAGCCGAAAAAGTTAAGAATCTTTCTTATGCAGCAAGAATAGTTGAAATGGTTGAAGATGCGGCGCAAAAAAAGGGAGAAGCGCAAAGAGCAATCACAACCTTCGCCCAATATTATACCCCGTTCATTATTGTTGCTGCAGTCATAACAGCCGTAATACCTTCACTGATTACGGGTGATTGGCACGTATGGATTAATCGAAGCCTTATTCTGCTTGTTGCGGCTTGTCCGTGTGCGGTTGTTCTTTCCGTACCTCTTGCATTCTTTTCTTCAATGGGTGCGGCAGCGAAAAACGGAATGATAATTAAGGGAAGCTGTTATATTGAAGCTCTTTCAAAGGCAGATACGGTTGTTTTTGATAAAACGGGAACTCTTACAACGGGAGAACTTAAAGTCGGAAGAGTTTATGCAGCTGACGGTTTTTCCGAAAAAGACATTGTTTCTTATGCTGCAATATGTGAATATTATTCGACTCATCCGATTGCAAAAGCAATTGTTGCAAAAAACGGAGAAACGGATGTGTCAGCAGCGTCCGATTTCACCGAAACAGCAGGCGGAGGAACTTCGGTAGTTATTCCTGAAGGCAGTCTTCTTTGCGGCGGTAAAAGGCTTATGGAAAACAATTCTGTTGATATTTCCGAGTTTCCCAATGCACCTGTTTATATTTCGCTTAACAGTAAGGTAATCGGTGCGATTGAGATTGAAAGCGAAATACGCATTGATGCCGCCGAAACCGTAAAAATGCTCCGTTCATACGGAGTTGAAAAATCATTTATTTTGACGGGCGACAATGATGAGCAGGCGAGAAAGGTATGCTCCGCATGTGATATTGACGGATTTAAGAGTAACCTTCTTCCTGAAGATAAGCTTAGTGCTCTTGAAGAAATCAAAGAGGGCTCAGATGGTGTTATTTATATCGGTGACGGAATAAATGATGCTCCCGTTCTTGCGGCAGCGGATATCGGCATTGCAATGGGGCTCGGTACTCAAGCGGCTTGTGAGTCGGCTGATATTATACTTACAAATTCCGAGCTTTCCCGTGTTGCGGACACCGTAAATCACAGCCAAAGAACCATGTCTGTTTTAAAAGCAAATATTGCGTTTTCCGTTGCTGTTAAGCTTATTGTAATTATTCTCGGAATTCTCGGTATAGCTCCCATTTGGTCTGCGATAGTTGCCGATGTGGGAACGATGATAGTCTGCGTTGCCAATTCATCAAGATTATTAAAAATAAAAAAGTAAAAAAAGCAGGTTTCCGTTTTTGGAAACCTGCTTGGAGTTTATTTAAGAACAATAACAGTAACAGCCGAAATAACTGCCTGAATCATGCAGAAGCGGAAAATAACCTGAGTATTTGACCAGCCTTTGTTTTTTCTGAAGTGGTCATGGAGCGGAGTACGGATATTCTTGAATGCATTCTTCATTTTAAGGAAACGGATAAGCGATACCTTAACAATGCCGAGAAGTCCGTCAAGGCAGAGCATAAAGCAAAGAGGAATAACAAGCAAGATGTTGCCTGTTTTGAATATGCAGATGCAAAGGAAAAGACCGAGTGCTCTTGACCCTGCATCGCCCATCATCATTGTGCTCGGCTCTGCATTTCTCCAGAGATAGGGGAGAAGTGTGCAAATCATGATAATGATAAGATAATTGATTCTTTCATCCTCGACGGCAAGGAATTTGTTGGCAGCTAAAATTGAGATAAGAGAAACTATCGTAAGGCTGCCGCAGAAGCCGTCAATGCCGTCTGAACAGTTTGTTGCGTTGATAAGCATCCATACCAGAACAGCTGCAATTATTCCGAAAAGAATCGGGGGTATGTTAAGGCTCATGCCAAAAAGGCTTATGCTTAACATATCGGGGTTGAAATAAACAAAGTTTGCGGCGGTAAGAGCAGAAATAACAAGGTCAATTGCACCTTTTTTATATTCACCCCAGGGAGTTTCGGCTTTATCGTCAAGATAGCCCGAAAGCATGCCGAGGAAAATAAGAATAAGATAAAAATAATATTCAAGATTTTCCTTTATAGCCACTGTTTCTGCGGGGATGCAGACCGTAACCATTGAAACAATAATGAATGCGCAAACAAAAATAATTCCCGCACCTCTGACTTTTCCGGCGGAAAGCTTACCGTTGAAGGCAAATTCACGGCCCTGGTCACGGGGAAGCTTATCCTTGAAAAGTGCAAGGAGAGCTGAACATACGATAACAGGAAGAAGGATTATTCCGAGCCAACTGATTTTTTCGTGTACAAGACTAAAAAACATAATAAACCTCCGAGTTTTTTTACATGGAAAATAATAACACATTGTTAACGGATTTTCAACATTTATTTAATTGACTTAACCAAAATAACAGAGTATAATTTTAGCGGTGATTAATATGAAAATTATGGCAATCGGTGAAATAATATTTGATATTTTTAACGGTGAAGCCGAAATCGGCGGTGCACCGCTGAATTTCTGTGCTCACTGCGCCATGCTCGGAACGGAAAGTGCATTGATTTCCGCAGTCGGTCATGATGAATTATCCGAAAAAGCGATAAATAAGCTTTGTGAACTCGGGGTTGGTACCTCTTTTGTTTGCAAAAATGATTATCCCACGGGTCAATGTATTGTTACCGTCAATAACGGTATCCCCGATTATGATGTAATAAGACCTTCGGCATATGATAAAATCGAACTTAACGGGGAAATAATCAATAAAATTAAAGAATATAATGCAGATATTTTTGCATTCGGAACTTTGATTCAGAGAGATAAAGTTTCACGCAAAGCGGTACAGAAAATTCTTTCTGAATGTAAGTTCAATCATGTTTTCTGCGATGTAAATTTACGCAGCGGATGCTATGATAAGGAGTCCTGCCTTCTCTGTCTTGAAAATGCGGATATTCTGAAGATAAGCGAGGAAGAGGAGCCTGTTCTTTCTGAATTCAGATTATATGATAAAGGTGAATCCGAAAAAGAAACTGTTTCAAATATATGCGGAAAATTCAGAAATATTAAGCTTGTTCTGTTTACAAAGGGTGAAAACGGCTCTCTGATTTATGACGCAAAAAACAATGCTTATTATGAAATTCCGTGTGCTGATGCAAATGTTGTATCGACTGTCGGCGCAGGAGACAGCTATTCGGCTGCGTTCCTTTGCGAATATTTTAAAAGCGGAAATTTATATAAATCGGGAATGGCCGGAGCAAAATTGAGCTCATATGTGGTTTCACACCGAGAAGCAGTTCCGCAGAAAGAGGAATAATAATGGCAAAGTTTACAAAGAATGCAATAGTCAAATCGTTTCTTGTACTTCTTGAAAAAAAGAGCTTTGAAAAAATAACCGTAAAGGATATAGTTGACGACTGCGGAATTAACCGTAAAACCTTCTATTATTATTTTGCGGATATTTATGACCTTGCAGAATATGTTTTCAGAAGTGAATTATCAAAGCTTGTTGAAAATATACCTCATGATATGCCTGTTGAGGAAACTATGGAGATTTTCTGCGATATTATTGAAAAAAATAAAAGAATTATTTTGCACTGCTTCAGTTTGGCGGGTAAACGTGAGCTTGAAAAATTTCTTGAAGAAATCCTCGAGAAAATGTTTAAAGCAAGAGTGAGAAATTTTGCAGGAAAAAGAGATATAAGCGATGAAGATATTGAACTGATTTCAAGATTAATCGTATTCAGCTTTGTGGGAAGTGTTTTTGTTTGGATTAACAGCGGATTCAAGCCTTCGGAGCGAGAACGTCTGAAACGAGTATGTATTATAATTCAGAGTACAATTAACTTTATGGTTGATAATTTTAATAACATTAATTGAAAATTCGGACAGATTTTAATCCGTGGGAGAATTTTTCTCACGGATTTTTTTGTGTCCGTTTTAATGTTTAAAATGAAATGTTATAGTATAATTGTAGGAAAATCAAATAATTATGCCTATTTCTTTTTCTTCATGTGTTTATAAAGCAAAAGCAGCGAGCTCGCAGTAATGCAGCCCGCTGCTTTTGCTTTATTCAATATTATTTTTTCTGCACCATTTTTTCAGCACAACAGTGAGAATAATTCCGCCGATAATCAGAGCGAGTCCGATTAATGCATAAAAAAGCGAGAAGATAATAAAGTTATCGGGAACATATCCGCCAATTGAAAAGAGCGGCAAAACTGCACTGACTGTACGGTAAACTCCAACAAGAATAACGCCAATTCCGCATAGCCAGACATACTTTTTAAAGAAGCTTTCCGCCCAATCGGCAATTCTGTCTGTTAAATCATCAATTTTGCTTGTTTTGTCGGCATAGGTTACGGTTTCTTTCATTTTTTCGGGTTCATCCTCTGAAATCATCCAGTCTGCCGTTACTCCGAAAACATCGCATAAAAGCTTCAGCTTTCCGATTTCAGGTGCAGCGTCGCCTGTTTCCCATTTGCTTACAGCCTGACGGGAAACTCCGATTTTTTCGGCAAGAGCTTCCTGCGACAGTCCCGATTTCTTTCTGCAATAATAAATCTTTTCGTGAAGCTTCATACTGATTCCTCCTTTAATATGAGGATAACAAAATATCAGTTGCGGAGCAATAAATCAAAGCTTGCAATTCCGCAACGAACGGTTGCGAACGGCTTGAAATAAGGGTTTTTTATTTTACAACTATATCAAGCACGGGTTCGCCGGCTTTCTTCATATGCTCGAGAAGAATTTCACGAAGCTCTGCTTTGGTTTGTGAAAATGCAGGGTTGTCAATCAAATTTGTTCTTTCATACGGATCATTCTTAAGGTCATAGAGGAAATCTTCTGTATAATAGTCGGAAAAGGCTCTGTCCTCATTTTTAGCCGACACGCTGTATTTCCATCTGTCCGTTCTGACAGCTCTTCCTATCTGACTTTCAGAAATCTGCATAAATACACTTTCATGCCCTTTTTTGTCCGAAAGGCTCTTACCCATGAAATGCTCAGGAATTTCAGCTCCTGCAATGTCAAGCACAGTTGCGGGAAGGTCGATGAGCGAAACAAGGTCGTTTACCTTGCCGCCTCCCGTAAATGCTCCTCCCGTAATAACCAGAGGAACTTTTATGCTGTTTTCATGGCACGAACGCTTATATTCAAAATTTCTTGTTCTGAAATGGCAGCCATGGTCAGATGTATAAATAATAACGGTATTATCGTAAATACCTTCATCCTTGAGTGCCTGAATAAGTCTGCCGAAATTTTCATCAACTCTGTTGCAGCAGGCGAGGTATGACGGCATCTGAATTCTCCAGTCGCCGAGTGTGCCTTTAAGATCGCCGGGCACTTCGTAATCCTTAAATTTGTTCTTGAGCCCCTTGGGTGATTCAAATCGGAGGCGGTCATTCTGATGGTGCGGTTCAAGCTGCGAAACAAACATGAAGAAGGGCTTTTCATGGTCTTTTTTTATGTATTCAATGGCATAATCATTGATTTTATCAGCTCTGTAGCCCTTGAATTCAAGCTTGTTGCAGTTTTCATCAAAAACATATCCGTTATAACCGTGAGAAGTGAATTCAAGAATATCTGAGGCTCTCCAGTAATCATATCCGCCTCTGCGTTCCTTCGGGGTAGGCTTGGTTGCAAGGCGGTGTTCTTTGTCGGAGGCGAGATGCCATTTGCCGATGTATGCCGTATCATAACCTGCTTCTGTCAGATAATGAGCAATTCCTTTTGTGTCTGTCGGAAGCGCAATATCGTTTCTGTAGCAGCCGTTCTGCGAAGCGTATACACCGCTTTGAAGGCATGCACGCATCGGTCCGCACACAGGCTGACATGAAAATGCATTTTCAAAAAGAGTTCCTTCCTCGGCAAGCGAATCAAGATTCGGGGTGACGGGAAGCTTCTGCCCGTAGCAGCCTGCCGAATCTGCTCTTTGCTGGTCAGAAAAATAAAAAATAATATTTGGTTTTTTCATGGTCGCTTCTCCTTATCTTACGGTTTGCAATTTTTCAATTGCGTGAAGTATAAAATCCATTTGCGGACAATAACCGGAAAGTTCATTGTAAAGGCTTCTGTATCTTTTGCAACCTCCGCCGCAAAGCGGTTTTACTCTGCATGAAGCGCAAAGGCCGTTTTGTGGTTCGTCATATTCAAAAAACTTTTTCAGCCCTTTGCTGTTTAAAATATCATTTATATCTGCCGTATTTATATTTGCACATTCAAATTCGTCAAGACAGTAAAAATCACATGGATAGCATGTACCGTCTGCTTCAATAACAAGCTGTGCATTACATCTGCCGCTTGCACCGCATTGCTCGGCAGCGCCCTTTGTAAGCAGAGAGAGAAGATTATCAAAATCTCTTACATAAAAATGATTTCCTTTTGAAACTTCTGCAAACCAAAGATTGAAGAGTCTTTTTTTAAACCTTGCAAGCTGTTTTGCGTTAAGGCTGAAATCATTCTTTTCTCCGCTTAACGGGTCAAGGCAATAAATCGGCTGAACATCACGGAAACCGTTCTCGATGTAAAAATCAAAAAGCCTTGAAGCATCTGTTTTTGCTGTAATAACCGAAAGGATGTTGAACTCAACCGAATGCTTCTTCAAAAGCCCGATGCCATGCATTGCATTGTCAAATGAGCTGCTTCTCTGCTTATCATGCAGCGGTTTTTCTCCGTCTATTGAAACACCGATAAGAAAATTGTTTTCTTTAAAGAATTCACAAAAATCATCGTCAATCAGTGTACCGTTTGTCTGCAATGAATAGTTGATTACACTTCCTGCCGTTCTGAACTTTTCGGCTGTTTCAACAAATTTTTTAAAGAAATCAAGCCCTGCAATAAGAGGTTCGCCGCCCTGAAACATAAATGTAAGCACGGAATTGTCTCCGCAGAAATCAAACATTTTTTTTATAAGGTTTTCTGCGGTTTCCATGTTCATTATTCCGCTTGAATGCTTCACTCTTTTTTCGGCTTCATCGCAGTAAAAACAGTAGCTGCATTTCAGATTGCAGAGCGATGAAGCAGGTTTTACCAAAGCGGTCATATTCCGCATAAAACCACCTCTTTTGTCAATATTAATTCAGGTGATAAATTTGAAGTTCAAAGAATATTTAATCTGTTTCGGCATCGGAGCGTTTGCCTACGGTTTAATAGAGGTTGCCGTAAGAGGCTATACACACTGGACAATGGCTCTCACGGGCGGACTTGTCCTTGTAATACTCAATGCCGTTAATAAGAATAAAAAGCTGAGTCTTTTAACACGCTGCCTGATAGGTGCTGCTGTTATAACAAGCCTTGAATTCACCGTCGGAATGATAGTGAATGTCGGTCTCGGGTGGGATGTGTGGGATTATTCGGATAAACCTTTTAATGTTTACGGTCAGATATGTCCGTTTTTTTCAATAGGCTGGTTTTTTCTGAGTATTCCTGCATATTACATTTGCTCACGGGTGGAAAAAAGGATCAGTTTGCGCTGATATAATTTTTAATTCCTTCTACTGTTGCGGCTGCAAGGATATCTCTGTTGCCTGCATCCTGTAAAACCTGGCATTCAGAAATGTTGGAAACAAAGCCATATTCAACAAGGATTGCGGGGCATTCCTCAACTCTTGTAACTCTGAACGCATAAAAATCCGAGCCGCGGCTTACTTTGCTTAAGGTGCTTTCTGATTTGTCTGCATAAATCTTTGTTTTGTACGCATTAACTATGCTTTCATGTACTGCTTTTGCAAGAGGCTGAGAATACGCTCTGTAATAATAAGCCGAAGTACCCATGGCAGAAGCAGTACTGCTTGAATCACAATGAACGGAAATAAATAAATCGGGGTCGGCGTTTCGTACTGCCGCATTTCTGTCTGTATAACAAACCCATTTATCCGTTGTTCTTGTCATAATAACCTTTGCGCCCTCTGCTTCAAGAAGGTCTTTGAGCTTTGTGGCAATGGAAAGATTGATATGCTTTTCAAGACCGAAGCTTGAAGAAGAAACCGCACAAACCGCACCCGAATCAAGTCCGCCGTGACCGGGGTCAACCATAATGGTATATCCGCTGAGTGATGACGGCTTGTGGCTTATGGTTATAACAAGATAACCTTCATCGTCATATTCGTAGTGATAACCGTAGAATCTGCCCTTGTTTGCAAGCTCAAGAGTAAGAGTAACAGTCGATTCATTTGTGTCGGAAGTCCATTTACCGCCTGTGCAAACGCCGTTTGAAACGTTGATGCTTCCTTCAACGGTAACGGTATCGCTGAATACGAATTCAATACCCGTGCATGTAAGAGAAGTAACTCTCACGGGGCGGCTGTTATAGTTGCTGTAGGTCTGACCGAGAAGTTTTGCGTTGAATGCAACAGGTCGGTTCATATCAAGCTTTATAACGGTTTTGCCGTTTGATGTGCCGCTCGAAACCACCTTTATGCTGTTTTTGGGCATAACATATCCGCTCTTTATGCTTACATGAGTTATTGCACCCTCGCTGCCCGAAGCGAGCCTCTCTTCTCTCTGCTGTGCAACCTTTATACCTGATGAAAGAATGTAATATTTATCGCCGTCAAAGGTTGAGGATGATTTTACATAGTCAACCGTACCTTTGAGAAGGGGAGAACAGTCAGGAACGGAGAAGGTACTTGTGGTGTTACCCGGATAAGCCTCAACATAATCCTCGATTATTTCGCAGATTGTTGCCGTGCCGAGACCGTAATTTTCTGTATAGAAATACTTCTGCAATCTGTCCTTGTCGGAGAGAGTCGGAGTCTGCTGTGTCGATGTAGTTGTGCTGTTTTCTTTGGTGGTTGAAGAATTATCAGCCGTAACGGTGCCTGTTTCGCTTGATGACTGATTGCCGTTTGTTGTTGAAACCGCTACTGCTTCAGTGGGCTTTTCTGTTGTTGTAGCCTGCTTTGTTGTGGTCGCAGCGGTTGTGGAAACGGTTGCGGGAGGCGTGATAACCTCGTTCGCACTGATTGAGATGCTTGCACCGTTAAGAGTTTCTGTAAGTCCGCTGTATTTTGCAGTAACTTTATATTGACCGAGCTTTTGAACCTTATCCGTGCCTGCGGGGGTAGTCAGGGATGCAGTAAAGGTGCCGAAGTCGGATTCTTTATCAATAGTATCCTCTTCGTTGCCGCTGTCCGCAAGGCTCATTGGATAGCTTTTGCCGTTCCATTCAACGGTGAGGGTTGCTTTTTTGTGTGCAACGGCTGAAACCTCAATCATCATTTCACCGGGTACGGAAATATCCTCCGATGGCGAAACCGATTTGAGAAGCTTGATTTTATATGTTACGTTGTATGTGTAAGTTTTTCCTTTGTGTTCAAATTTGATTGTATTCTTGCCGGGGGTAAGCTCGCAGTCAACGGAAAAATCGCCCGTTTTTGCAACAGACATTTTCTGACCGTTGCACAGAAGGTCGTATGCAGGGCTGCTTGTACCGCTGAATGTAACCGTAGACTGTTCAACAGTTATGCTTGTCCCGCTGTGGTTGGTGATTTTGAATTCCTTATCAAGCAGATATGTGTCACGCTTCTGAATGTAGCTAAGAACTATTTCGGCACTTGTGCCCGATGCTTTTGATATTTCGGAATAAGGCATGAAGGCAAGAGCCTTGCAAAGCGACATATCGGCTGATTTTGAAATGATTTCAATCATTTCTGAGGCTTTGTCCGTCGAATAGGAAGAAAGTCCCTTAAGGTCATGGCAGAGCCAAAGAGGACTTGTCTTTTCATTCCAGACGGTTTGTGCGGCATCAAAGGCGGACTCCTGACCGCTTTCTTGCACAAGAAATATAAAATCCGCTTTACCCGCAGAAGTGAGCTGCGTGAGAGAATCGGATGCCTTTGAGCAGTAAACAGGCTCAATTCCGATTTGGGTTAAAGAGTCAATTTTTTTAATTTGATTGCAAATATCCGTGATTTTTGAATTATAGTCGCTGAGAGTTTCATCCATTCCGCTTAAAATAACAAAATCAACGTTGAAATTCTCTATGAATGAAACTGCATAGTCCGAATTATCCGTAATAAATGCTCTTATACCAAAATAAAGATTATTTGTTTTAGCTGCTTCAAGAAGCTGCGAAACCTTATCGCCGTTTTCTTCGGTGAGGTCAAATATAACCGTGTTGAAGCCGAGCTTTGCAAAATCGGCAAGCTCCGATGCACTGTTATCCGAATATTCGGAATAAACCGCTGCAACTATCGAAGAGGGAGTCTCTGATTTTGGTCTGCCTGAAACTGAGATTTCTGTCGTTTCCGTAACGGGAATAGTGGTTGTTTCTGCCACAGCTTCTTTCTTAAAAACATCAAATTTTCCTGTTGCAAACATTGCAGCTACTATTGCAATAATTACAACAAGTATTCCTATTATTGATCCTATCAGGATTTTATCTTTCTTCATGTAATATTCTCCGTTTTAATAAGTTCTTTAAGATTTTCTGTTTCCTCTTTGCAGTTTCCGCTGATTAAATCACTGTATGAAAAAACAACAAAACCGCTGTAATTATTATTTTCTCTTATTGAAGTAACCTGTATTGCAAGGTTGTTTTTTCTGCTTTGCCAGTCATTTTTTTCGCTTTCATTAAAATATGAATGGCTTTCGTCGCATTTGTATGCCGCAATTCCGCAAGCAAGAGCTACGGACGGATTCCTCTCAAGATTTCCCCATTTATCAAGAGTTTCGTTAAACGGTACCGTTTCATGGTTTAAGCCGTAATAAATCTGCGGAATAATTAAATCCGCATAGCCGTTTTCAGATACCCATAAGCGGCAGTCGGCATATAGCTCGTTTTCATTGTTTTCGATTTTTGCGGCAGGGCTTATGCTTACCGTTAAATCTTTGTCGATAGCCTTGACGGTTGAATAAAGAGAGGATACAAACGCATTTATGTTTGTTTTTCTCCATTCCGCAAGAGAAAGTGTTCCTCCGCACGATAAATAATTTTCATATTGCTTTTTATCGATCGTTTCATCCGTTGAGGGATAAAAATAATCATCAATATGAATGCCGTCAATATCGTATTTTTCAATAATTTCCCTTACACCGTCAAAAATCAGCTTGTGATTGGACTCACAGGTGGGATTATAATAAATTCCGTTATCGAGAATGCAGATTTCTCCGTTTGAATTACCCGAATCAAGAATTTTTTTTGCAGGATTATTCTCGCTTAATGCTGCAGTATCCGTTTTTGATGAAATTCTGAACGGGTTAATCCAGCCGTGAACGGATATACCGAATTTTTCTGCACTTTTAAGCATAATTTCAAACGGGTCAAAGGGGAGAGATGCGCCCTGACTGCCTGCGATATATGCCGAATAAGGAAATATATCCGATTCATAAAATGCATCGGAAAAAGCTCTCAGATGAATAAAAGCCGTGTTCAGACCGCAGTTTTTTATTGTTTCAAACATCCTGTCGGTCTCCGCTGCGTATTCTTCTTTTGTTTTTTCATTTGCACTTATATGATCGTAGCAGGATATCCACACACCCCTCATTTCTTCCGCAGTGTTGACATTCTGCTCGTTATCTTCATTTTTCAGTTGACATGATGAGAATAAAAGGCATATAATCATCATGAAAGGAATAATTTTTTTCATGGCTTTTTCCTTTCGTTCGTTGTCAACTAAAATCTATTCCAAAGGACTGTTTAAAATGTCATTATTTTCAAAATTAATTATTGTTTATTTGATTGTTATTGCGTTTGTTGCGGTTATTGTTACCGCATTCGATAAGCTTGCCGCAAAAAAAGGTGCATGGAGAATTCCCGAAGCAACTCTTATGCTTATCGGACTTTTCGGAGGCGCATTGCCCATGTATGTAACCATGAAAACCATAAGACATAAAACCAAGCATAAGAAATTTATGATAGGTCTGCCTTTTGAAATCGTACTTCATGCGGTAATCGCCTGTGTTTTGATTTTTTGGAAATTTAATATTATTTAATTTAAGGCGGGATACGGGTATCCCGCCTTTTTGTTTTAAAGAGTATTTAAATCGTAAGGGGTTTTCTGATAAACAAAATAGTTCAGCCAGTTTGTGAAAAGCAGATTAGCCGTGCCCTTCCAGCTCATTTTCGGCATCATTGAAGCATCGTCGCCGGGGAAGTAATTGAACGGAACTTTAATGTCGAGACCCTTGTTTACATCACGGAAATATTCCTTTGCAAGAGTTTCTCTGTCGTATTCGGAATGACCGGTTGCAAAAAACTGCCTGCAATCCATATCGGATACAAGATGAACGCCTGCATAATCGGAATAAGAAAGAATCTGCAAATCCTTAACAAGAGCTATGTCGCTGCGTCTGTTTTCGGTGTGCCTTGAATGCGGAACGTAGAAGACATCATCAATTCCTCTCATAAGAGGATGATATGTATCCAGGCATTTGTGAGGAAAAACGCCGAAAAGCTTTTGTTCAAGCGGATATTTCGGAATTCCGTAATGATAATACAATGCAGCCTGAGCTCCCCAACAAATATGGAAGGTTGAATAAACATTCTTTTTGCTCCATTCAAAAATTCCGCAAAGCTCCTCCCAATAATCTACCTGCTCAAAGTCAAGCAGTTCAACGGGTGCGCCCGTAACGATAAGTCCGTCATATTTTTTGTGTCGGATTTCATCAAAGGTTTTATAGAATTTGAGCATATGCTCTTCCGAGGTGTTTTTTGATTTGTGGGATTTAACCTGCAAAAGCTCAATTTCAACCTGCAGGGGAGAGTTGCTCAAAAGCCTTAAAATCTGGGTTTCCGTTTCGATTTTTGTGGGCATTAGATTAAGAATAAGGATATTCAAAGGTCTGATATCCTGTTTCATTGCTCTGTCCTCGGTCATAACGAAGATGTTTTCAGATTCAAGAGCGTGGTGAGCGGGCAGCTCATTTGCTATTTTAATTGGCATTGTATTTTCACCTTACCTGTTTTTTGAATTATGCAAGTCTTTTGTTGGCAGTCAGAAGTGCCTTTGAAACAGCAGAAGCAATAACAAAGCCTGCGATTGCTTCAATAACGCCGTTAAGACCTACAAACCATGCAAAGAAAGCTATAATGTTTGTTGCGGCAGACTGACCGTAAAGATTTGAAAAAACATCCGTCTGACCGAAAAGAAGAATAAAGGAGCCTACAAAAAGCAGTGTGTTGAGCAGAGGACAGCAAAGACCTGAAACCGTACACGGAACAGAGTTGTTCTTGCATTTTTTTGAAAGCCCTTTAAAAATAAGACCTGTCAGCCATCCTTCAAGAATTCTGGGAATAAAGCAGACAATGAAGGCTAAAATCGGGCTGACATTAACAAGCATTGTACCGAATGCACTCATTCCCGAAAAAGCCTGCCAGAAGCTTGTCAGACCGAAAACCGCTCCGCATACCGCCCCGGCAGAAGGACCGAGTACGATTGCGCCTACGGCAACGGGAATAACGTTCAGCGTTATTTCTATAACGCCGATTTTGATGTAGCCTATGCTTGTAAAGCCGAAGATGATCAGCAGTGCAACAAGCACGGAAAGCTGGGTCAGACGCAGCATGCGTCCGAATTTTTTTGTTTTTGCCGTTGACATAATATATTCCTCCTTGCTGCTGCTCCTTTTCTTAACGGATATTTTTTCGATATACGGCATCAAAAAACTATCTCGTTAATAATTGAAGGATGCAACGCAAAATTTGATGAATAAAAAAACAACGTAGGGCGGAAGCTTGCTCTCGCCGTGAAATTATTTTTTGTTCTTTTCGTAAAGAACCTTGAGACCGTAGAGAATAAGCTCTCTGTTGAATATTATCTCTCTCTTACAGCTTTTGATAAGGTCTTTTGCAAGACCGCCCGTTGCAACGGTGGTCATAACCTTATCGCCGAGCTCCGCTTCAAGCTTTTCGCAAAGACCGTCTATCATCGAAGCGTAGCCGAAAACAGTTCCCGACTGCATGGAGTCGATTGTGTTTTTGCCGATTGCCTTTGCCGGAGTTTTAAGGCTTATATTCGGCAACTGTGAGGTTTTTGCGGAGAGCGCATCAAGAGATATTCCGATGCCCGGAGTAATTGTACAGCCGCAGAAAGAGCCGTTTTTATCTATAACGCTTATCTTGCTTGCAGTGCCGAGGTCAATCACAAGGCAGGGGAGAGGATAAAGCGCCGCAGCACCTACGCAGCCCGCAAGCAAATCAGCACCGAGCTGAGCAGGATTATCTATAAGTATATTCATGCCCGTTTTGATACCGGGTCCGAGAATCATAGGCTTTTTGCCTGTGATTTTTTCAACAGCCTCGCTTATTGTTGAGGAAAGCTCGGGAACAACGCTGCTGATTGCGCCGCCCGAAAAGCTTGTGCAGGGAGTGCGGTATAAATCAAAAATCTGCCTGAACTCAATTGCATATTGGTCGGGTGTTCTTGACCGGTCTGTTGCAAGCCTTGAAATAAACGCAAGTCTGTCGCCGTCATAAACTCCGATTGTAATGTTTGTGTTTCCGATATCTATTGTAAGGAGCATGGAATCACCCTTTCGGCAATAATTAAATTTATTATACACTATTATTATAAAGAATGCAATGAAAAACAGCTTGCTTTTATAAAAAATAATTGTATAATGTGTATGTAATTTGTTTTGAAGGTGATTTGTCTGTGAAATGTTCAATCTGCCCCAGAGAATGTATGGCGGAAAGAAATATAAAAACAGGACTCTGCGGTGTCGGTGAAAATTTTAAGATAGCCCGTGCCGCTCCTCATTTTTGGGAAGAACCGTGTATTAGCGGCAGTAAGGGTTCGGGAACGGTTTTCTTTTCGGGCTGCAATCTCGGATGTGTTTATTGCCAGAATTATGAAGTAAGCCACGCTGCTTTCGGTAAAGAAGTGAGCGATAAGGAGCTTATGAAAATTTTTGATGCTCTTATCGAAAAGGGTGTTCATAATCTTAATCTTGTAACTCCGACTCATTATGCACCGATGCTTGCGAGAGTTCTTGCCGAATACAGATCGCCCGTGCCTGTTGTGTATAATTCGTCCGGATATGAAAAATCCGAAACTCTTAAAATGCTCGAAGGGCTTGTTGATATATACCTGCCCGATATCAAATATTTTGATTCTGCGCCTGCAAAAAAATATTCGGGTGCGGAGGATTATTTTGAACATGCATCATCTGCCGTGCTTGAAATGTACCGTCAGGTCGGCACTTTAAAAACAGACGAAAACGGTATTGCCAAAAGCGGAATTATTATCCGCCATATGGTTTTGCCGGGTAATATATCTCAGGCAGTAAAGGTGTTTACATGGGTGAGCGAGAATTTACCGTCGGATACCCATATAAGCGTTATGAGGCAGTATACTCCTTTCGGAAAAGCAAAGGAAATGCCGCCGATTGACCGTAAGCTTTCATCCCGTGAATATAAGATTGTCAAGGATAAAATTCTTGCTCTCGGCTTTGAAAACTGTTATTTTCAGGGTATAGAGTCATCAACTGAGAGTTTTATTCCAAATTTTAACCTCGAAGGTGTTGACCTTTTGTAATTTTTTTGATAAATTATATTAGAAAATAAAAATTGGAGGTAATATTATGGCAAAAGGAAACGGATTTTTCGGCGAATTCAAAAAGTTCATCATGAGAGGTAATGTTATTGACCTTGCAGTCGGCGTTATCGTAGGCGGCGCTTTCCAGGCAATCGTTAAATCTCTTGTTGACGATGTTGTAATGCCCGTTATCAGCCTTGCAACAAAGGGTATCAACTTTGCAGATTTGTTTATCGCTCTTGACGGCGGTGAATATGCAACTCTTGCTGCTGCTCAGGAAGCAGGCGCAGCTACTCTTAATTACGGTAACTTCATCAGCGCAATCCTCAACTTCCTTATCATGGCATTTGTTGTATTTGTTCTTGTTAAGGGAATCAACAAGGTTGCTGATATGAACAAGAAGCCCGAAGCTCCCGCAGCTCCCACAACAAAGGAATGCCCCTACTGCAAGAGCGAAATTGCTATCGGCGCAACCAAGTGCCCCAACTGTACATCAGACCTTTAAAAAACAAAGCGCAGAGCGGAAGCTTTGCGCTTTTCTGTCTGCTGATAAAGTCATCATAACATAAACCAAATATTTTTAGTTTATTCGACGTTTTTTCTTCCAACGATTACCTTTGTATACCTTCCGCAGAAGAAAACGCCGTCTGACTTCCTTTTTCAACAGCCATCAAATAACATTAAATCAGGAGAAAACCATGAAATTAGGATTTATAGGAACGGGAAATCTTGCAAGCGCAATCCTCAGAGGTGTTGTCGCCTGCGAAAATATTACCCCCTCCGAAATACTTATTTTTGATATAAATAAAGCGAAGGTTGCGCAGCTTTCGGAAGAATTATCCGTGAATACCGCAGAATCGGCAAATGAAGTTGCCTCAAAATGCGAAAACATCATTATAGCCGTGAAACCCAAGGATTTTGCATCTCTTGCAGATGAAATAAAAGAAGAAGTGAAAGTGAATAATCCGCTTGTTATTTCAACCGCCGCAGGTACGGAAACATCAAAAATTGTTGCTTGTTTCGGTTTTGATGTTAAGGCGGTAAGAATTATGCCCAATATCAATGCGGCGGCAGGTCAGGCAATGACGGCGGTATGTGCAACAGAAAATGTATCATGTGCCGAAAAGGAGTTTGTTCTCAATCTCTGCGAAGCCTTCGGAAAAGCCGTTCTTCTTGATGAAAATTATTTTTCGGTATTTACAGCAATTGCAGGCTCCGGTCCTGCTTTTGCGTATATGTTTGCCGATGCACTTGCAACGGCAGGAATAAAATACGGTCTTCCTGCAAAAACAGCGCAGGATATAGCAGCTCAGATGATGCTCGGCAGCGCAAAAATGCTTCTTGAAAGTCCTCTTTCCGTAAGCGAGCTTGTACGCAATGTTTCTTCACCCGGCGGTACAACCGTTGAAGGCGTTTGCAGCCTTAAGGAAACAGGGTTTGAAAATTCGGTTATTACTGCAATTGACAAAACAGTTGCAAAGGACAGGGCGATGTCGGCAAACAAATAATTGACGGGGTAAACTATGGAATTGATGATTTTGAACTCTCTCGAAAAGGTTTTTTCGGATGAAAAACCGAATGCTTCGGATATTAAAATTATTTCTATGCTCAAAAATGAGCGTTCATCGTTTCAAGTTGCTTTCTGCCCCGAAAAAAGCGGAAAGATAACAGTTTCATTAGGCGGCACTCTTGCCGAAAGATCAAAATCATATCTCGTTAAGGATATTCCAGTAGGTACGGCTTGTTATGATGATGCGGATGATTTTTATCTTCGCAGGGAATCGGGTATGTATCCCGATTATCTTCTGCCGATAAACGGTGAAATATCGGTTGAAAACGGCAAATGGTACAGTATCTGGATTGAAGTATCTCCCGAAAACGGTTTTACGGGAATGAACACCGTAACCGTTGATATAAAAGGGAATATGACTGCTCATACGGAAGTTGAAATTGAGATAATCGATGCCGAATTACCGAAGCAGGAGCTTATCTATACAAATTGGTTCCATTCCGACTGCATATGCAATTATTACGGCATTGAGCCCTTTACCGAAGAATACTGGAGAATAAACAGAAACTTTATTGAAACGGCTGTAAAGCACGGAATGAACTGTATTCTTACCCCTCTTTTCACTCCGCCTCTTGATACCAAGGTCGGCGGTGAAAGAAAAACCGTTCAGCTTGTAAAAGTGAAAAAAAGAGGCGGAAAGTATTCCTTTAATTTTACCAACTTACGTAAATGGATTGCGATGTGCCGTGAATGCGGAATCGAATATTTTGAAATGAGCCATCTTTTTACTCAATGGGGTGCGAAGCACGCTCCGAAAATCATTGTAACTGACAGAAAAGGCAGAGAAAAGAAAATTTTTGGTTGGAACACCCGCACATCAAGTAAAAAATATGATGATTTCCTTCGTCAATTTTCTGCGAAGCTTATCAAGTTTATTGATTCGGAAGAACTCCGTGAAAAATGCTTTTTCCACGTTTCGGATGAGCCTTCGTTGTGCCACCTGAAAACATATAAACGACGAGCAAAGCTTATTGGAGAATGCTTCCCCGGATTCAAGGTGATAGATGCTCTCTCTGACTACGATTTCTATGAAAAAGGTGCGGTTAAAAATCCTATTCCGTCGGAGGACCGCATAGAGCCTTTTGTCGGTAATGTTCCCGAGCTTTGGACTTATTATTGCTGCGGTCAGGGCAGAAACTATGTTTCCAACCGTTTTGTTTCTATGCCCTCGCTCCGTAATCGTATTCTCGGTGTGCT
>CAZJOH010000013.1:0-35437 GCA_964547575.1 uncultured Clostridium sp. | reverse complement strand
GTCGAAGGAAGAACTTGCAACACATAAGGACGGAACTTACAGTGTGACAGAGTTTGAATTCTATTATGATTGGCGTCTTGATCCCCTTGTAATTGCTGACACTCTTCATCAGTATATTGAGGATGTCATGGAAGCAACAGACTCTGATGAAGTTGCGCTTTACGGACGTTGCCTTGGTTCAAACATCGTAGCTGCTTATATGCATAAATATGACGGTGAACATATTAGCGAGGTTATCCATTATGCAAGTGCCGCTTACGGTGCAACACAATGCAGTAAGGCGTTTTCGGGAGAGCTTTTCCTTCATTCAGACGGCATTGAGCGATTTGTATATGATATTGATCTTGGTCTCGGTGAGTATTTAACCGATCTTATACAGTCATTGGTTACTTTGCTTAATAAGACCTACGGACTCGATGTTGCATGTTGGGCTGTAAATAATGTTATTGAAGATATTTATCTCGATATTTTTCCGATAGTAATCGGTGAAAGCTATGGTACTTTCCCATCGTATTGGAGCATGGTTTCTGTTGAAGATTATGACCGTGCAATGGAAACCGTATTTTACGGAAAAGATATCTCTGAATATGCAAATCTTATTGAAAAGATTGAGTATTATCATGAAAATGTCCGTCTTAATTTTGAAGAAGATGTCAAGGCTTTTGAAGCAAGAGGAATTGAATTTTCGAACATTGTAAAATATGGTAAACAGAGTGTTCCCGTAACCGAAAATTCGAATGAAATTTCCGATGCTCTTGTAACCGTTCGTGAAAGCTCATTCGGTGCAACCGCACTTAATGTCGGCGAAACATTTGACAATGAATATATTAATAAGGCTATTGAAAACAGTACTGCAAAATATATTTCACCTGATAAACAAATTGATGCTTCAACCTGCCTTTCGCCGGACAAAACCTGGTTTATAAAAAATCTTGAGCATACTGTTTTCCCTAAATGTGTTAACGGTCTTGTAAGCGATATTGTTAATAACGAAGGCTTTAATATTTACAGCAATCCCGAATATCCTCAGTATCTTGTTTTCAGTGACGAAACATCATTGATTACACCCATGACTGCAGAGAATTTAAATACAACAGAACGCTGGAATACTTCATATTTTGAGGCGCTTTATAAGTTTATAAATGCAATTTTTGAACTGATAAAAACAAAACTTTCAGAAAAGTAATATTTTACGGGCTGTATCACAGTTATTTGATACAGCCCGTATTTTATATTTCTCGTTTGATTTTTTCAATTATTCTTTTTTCGAGTCTTGATATATAACTTTGTGAAATTCCAAGCTCATCGGCTACTTCTTTCTGAGTATATTCTTTTCCGCCGCCTATTCCAAAGCGCATTGTCATTATCATTTTTTCTCTTTCTCCGAGCGATGAGATAATTCTGTAAAGTCTGCTTCGCTCATCATCCTCTTCAAGCTCACGGTATATTTCATCAGGTTCATTTCCGAGAACGTCTGAAAGCAGCAGCTCATTGCCGTCCCAATCAACATTAAGAGGTTCAAAATAGGAAACTTCAGCTTTTAAAGTGTTCGTTTTTCGCAGATACATCAGAATTTCATTTTCTATGCATCTTGACGCATAAGTTGCAAGTTTAATGTTTTTTGATATTCTGAATGTGTTAACAGCTTTTATCAGACCGAGTGTTCCTATTGATATTAAATCTTCTATCGGAATACCTGTATTTTCAAATTTTTTTGCAATATACACAACAAGGCGGAGATTATGTACGATAAGCTCCTCTCGAGCATCTTTATCTCCGTTTTCATGACGAACTAGATAATCTTGCTCTTTTTCGGCCGATAACGGGGGAGGCAGTGATTCGGGACCGTTTATGTAATCAACTTCAACCTCAAATATCTTTTGTTTTATTTTGCAAATCAGTTTTTTGATTGAATTTATAATTGAAGCTTTTTCTTTCATAATCTTCCTCCGTGAAGCTTTATGCTGTCTGAAATTAAATCAAAATAAGGTGAACCTATTAACACGGAATACCCTCCGGATATTATTTTGTTTTCAGTAATTCCGATATATATTTTTTCTGCGAAATGCCATTTGCCTGCAATAAAAACACCGACGCTGTCTGCCATGAATGCAGGCAACATACTGTTTCCGCTGATTGTGGAAAACGGTATGATTCTGAAGTTTTTTAAACATTCGGCTTTTTGCTTATTCAGAAACGGTTTTATGTGTTCTTTTTCTGCAATTATTACAGGTCTTCCGGAAAAACAGTCACAGAGAGTGTTGCCTGAATCAAAAAGTGCATTTCCTTCGACCGTTTTTCCGTCATAAATGATTTTTATGGGATAAATGCTTTTGGGCGGTGTTTTATTTTTGGATAATTGATTAATTATATTTAAAATTAAATAACTGATTACAGAAATAATCGTAAGACTTAATATATCAATATCAAAATATATTACTCCGTTATTATACAGAGTTGAATTCGGAAGGAGAAAGATGTTTACGGCAAGCATTATTCCGCCGAACACAAAATTTGCCGCAAAAAAAGCAGCAAGATGTTTGAGAAAAATCTTTATGTTTCTAATATTAAATGCAATAAAAAGCATTGTTGAGAGAAAAAACGGTTTTATTACAATATTCAAAGCAATCGGAATGTTTTCTATAAAAATTATCAGTGAAAATATTCCTCCGGCAAATGATGCAAGCAAAAGCCTCCATGCTTTATAACTGCTTCTTGTAATTCCCGCATCGGCACGGAGAAGTAAATAGTTAATAATGATATTGATAATAATCAATATATCGGCATAAACAACCGTTTCCATAATTTCACCCCGTATCATTAATGATTATATACTTTGCGTTTATATGAAATTTGTCATTTCAGGGTGTGAAAAATTATTTTTTCTATTGAATATTCAAAATTGTAGGTATATAATACCGTCAGGAGGATGATTAAAATGAACGGATATCTTTTTGATACACACATACATACAAAGGAAGCCAGCTCATGCAGCAGGGTTCCGGCAGAGGAAATTGTTAAAAGATACAAAGAACTCGGATATAACGGTCTTTGCATTACTGACCATGTAAGCGTTCATCAGTTTTCAAAACACGGTGAAACATATGAGGAGCAGGTTGAAAAATATCTTTCGGGATACAGAGCTGCAAAGAAATTTGAGGATGATAATTTTCATATTATTTTGGGAATGGAAATTCGTTTCTTTGAAAATGACAATGATTATCTTGTTTACGGATTTGATGAAGATTTTGTCAAAAGTCATGATATGATTCATTTTAAGGATCCCGAGCATTTCAGACCGTTTGCTGATGAACATAATCTTATTGTTTATCAAGCTCATCCATTCAGACAGTCTATGACAGTTGTCGATCCTGATTTGCTTGACGGTGTTGAGGTTTATAACGGTCACGGTGACCATAATTCAAGCAACGATATCGCTTACAAATGGGCTGAAAAATATTCGCTTCGTAAGCTTTCGGGTTCGGATTTCCACGGCAATCTTTCTCTTTCTCCGGGCGGTGTATATTTCGAGGAATATCTGACGGATTCGTATCAGGTTGCTAAAGCTCTCCGTGACGAAAAATATGCATTGAAAATATTTGAAAAATAATTGAAAGGTGTGCTTTGTCAAGTAACAAGGCGCACCTTTTTGAATCAGAAAAACTCATTTTTCCCTTTTTCAAGCTTATTAACTATTCGGTTCATTTCGCTTTTTGAGCGAACGGAGCGTGTAAGCTCAATGATTTTCTTTTTTTCGTTTTCATTGAGCTTCGAAAAGTTATTCATCGCTTTGCTGTTTCGGGTAAGTGCCATTCCGAACCCTTGTGGAATTCCGTTCATATCAATCATATTTAAACACCTCAATGATAATATGGCCAATTATTTTTTTCTTATAAGTTGATGTTATATATTTCTTTAGACTTGTTTTTATAAATAAACTGTGATATAATAACTAAAATATGGAGAGGTGAATAAAAATGAGATACAGAGTGCTCGGTAAAACCGGCGTCGAGGTTTCTGTTCTCGGTTTCGGGTGCATGAGATTGCCCGTTATTGAAAACGATGCTATTGACGAGTCTGAAGCTATAAGAATTATTCGCAGAGGAATTGATAACGGAATCAATTATCTCGATACTGCATTCGGTTATCATAACGGACAGAGCGAAATACTTGTCGGAAAAGCACTGAAGGATGGTTACAGAAGTAAGGCTTATCTTGCAACAAAGCTTCCCTTATGGAGCGTTAACAGCGAAGATGATGTTGAAAGAATTTTCAACGAGCAGCTTTCTAAGCTTGATACCGATTATATAGATTTTTATCTTCTTCATGCCGTAAACAATGAGTCGTGGAATACAAAGGTTTTAAAATTTGAAATTCTTCCGAAACTTGAAAAAAAGCTTGCGGAAGGAAAAATAAAGCACCTCGGTTTCTCGTTCCATGATGATTTGGAAGTATTTAAAAAAATCATTGATTCATATGACGGGTTTGAATTCTGTCAGATTCAGTTTAATTATATTGATGTTGATTATCAGGCCGGTATTGAAGGTCTTGAATATGCCGCTTCAAAAGGTCTTGGTGTAATTGTCATGGAGCCTTTGCTCGGCGGCAAGCTTGCAAATCCTCACGAAAATGTTGCTGCAAAGCTTTCCGATAATAAATCTCCCGTTGAATGGGCACTTGATTTTGTTTGGAACAGACCGGAAGTAGGTATGCTTCTCAGCGGTATGGGTACACAGCAGATGGTTGACGATAATCTCGGATATGCAGATGCTTCAAATCCGGGTATGCTGTCCGATAAGGAGCTATCGATGTTATCGGATGCAAAACATATTTTTGATGAAATGAATCTTGTTCCTTGCACCGGTTGTGAATACTGTATGCCCTGCTCGGAGGGAGTCAGGATTCCTGAGGTTTTTTCTGCTTTCAACAAGATAACAGAGGGCGGCAGAAGGCTTGTAAAAGAAGTGTTCCCCGATATTGAGGTTAATGCTTCACTTTGCTGCAAATGCGGTAAATGCGAGAATGCATGCCCACAGCATATCGGAATTATCGAAATGCTTCGTAAGGTTAAAAATCAATTTTGAGGTGATGAAATGAAAATATTATTTCAGGGAGATTCAATAACCGATGCAGGCAGAGACCGCTCGGATTATCATGAATTGGGAAAAGGTTATCCTTTTTACGCTGCTCAATATATAGCGGAGGATAACCCTGAAACAGAATTTGAATTTATTAATCTTGGAATCAGCGGTAATCAGACAATCGATCTTGTCAACAGACTTCAAAGTGATTTTATTGATATTCAGCCCGATATTGTTTCGATTCTTATAGGTGTTAACGATACCTGGCACAGAGCTGATAACAGGAAATGGCTCGGCAATGACGTTTTTGAAGCCAATTACCGAAAAGTATTAACGGAAATAAAGAAAAAAACAAACGCAAAAATACTTATGCTCGAACCGTTTCTTCTTCATGCTCCCGAAAAAGAGTATTTCCGTACAGACTTGGATTTTAAAATTGATGTCGTAAGAAAACTTGCAAAAGAATTTGCAGATTTTTATATTCCCCTTGACGGTTTGTTTGCTTCTGCGAGCATCGGTAAAGATGATTATTACTGGTCAGAGGATGGGGTACATCCCAACGACAACGGTTCAGAGTTTATTGGCGATGTTTATGCAAATGCAATCAATATTCTGATAGACGAGATGAATAAAAAATGAAAACTATAAAGAATATCTTTAACTATATTTTTGTTGACGGTCTTTCCGGTATGGCTCTCGGACTGTTTGCTTCATTGATAATCGGTACTATCCTTGAACAGATAGGCGGATTTATTGATAATCAAATCGGTACATATCTTATGGCAGTGGCGGCGGTTGCAAAGTCCCTTACGGGTGCAGGAATCGGTGCAGGAATGGCATTTAAATATAAAACGACTCCTTTAACCGGTGTTTCGGCTGCAGTTGCAGGTATGGTAGGCGCATTTGCTTCTAAGATTATTTCCGGTACGGTTATAA
Organism: uncultured Clostridium sp.; assembly: GCA_964547575.1. Taxonomy (GTDB): domain Bacteria; phylum Bacillota; class Clostridia; order Oscillospirales; family Acutalibacteraceae; genus CAG-177. Next base: position 29,420 of record CAZJOH010000013.1, on the reverse strand, counting down.
CAGATGCAGGTATGCTTTATTCCGGTCCGGGTGATCCTCTCTGTGCTTTTATAGCTGCATTTTTTGCAATTCAGACAGGAAAACTTGTCGGCGGAAAAACTAAGCTTGATATTATTATTACTCCTGCCACTTCTATAATTGCAGGATGTGCAGCAGGACTTTTTATCGGTCCTCCGGTATCAAGAGTAACAACGTATATAGGTGAAATAATTAATTGGGGTACGGAACGCCAGCCTATATTAATGGGTATTGTTGTATCTGTTGTTATGGGTATATGTCTTACTCTTCCCATTAGTTCGGCAGCCCTCGGAATAATTCTCGGTCTTTCCGGTATTGCAGGCGGTGCAGCTGTTGTGGGCTGCAGTGCGCAGATGATTGGCTTTGCGGTTGCAAGTTACCGTGAAAATAAACTGGGCGGTCTTGTTGCGCAGGGAATAGGGACTTCAATGCTGCAAATGCCCAATATTGTCAAGCATCCGCAGATATGGATCCCGCCGATTGTTGCAAGTGCAATCTTAGGTCCGATATCATCAGCTGTTCTTGGAATGACTTGTTATGCATCAGGTTCCGGAATGGGTACGTCAGGTCTTGTAGGTCAGTTTATGACCTATTCTTCAATGACAGAGTCGGGTGTGGATTCTGTTGTTGTGCTTGTTGAAATAGCAGTTATGCATTTTATTGCACCGGCTCTTATTTCTCTTGCAGTTTCTGAATTTATGCGCAAGAAAAAGCTTATAAGCTTCGGTGACATGGAGCTTAAAAATATGGATTAAATTAACGGAGGTTATATTATGGCTAAGAAATTTACCGCAATTATCCTTTCTCTTGCCGTTCTTATGTCGGCATTCGCAATCCCTGCATATGCTGCAACAGAAGTAACATCAGATGTTGAACGTGGTTTTTATCGTTTCGTTGACAAACTTCTCGATGCTGTTGTAGGCGGAATCACAAACCTTATCTTTGAACCTCGCAGTTTCATCGATAAAGACGACTATGTTTCGGAGAATTTTTATGAAGGTCTTGAGCCCGATGAATTCATTACCACACCCGTAGAGGGTGCAGTATGGGAAGTCGGCTACGATAATTCATCAATTCAGACCGGCGATGAGCTTACAAGCGAGCATTATGTAGGCGGAAGCCTTTCCGTAACAAAGAAGCTTGCCGATGAAGTAAGAGATGACCAAAAAATCAGAACGGTTGCGATTTCTGACGGCAGAGGAATCAGCATTTTTGCTTCAATTGATACCTTCGGTCTTGCCAATAATGAAGTAAGGGTTATCCGTGAAAAATTTCAGGAATATGCAGATGAAAAAGGTCTTGACATAACAAGCATTAATATTTCTGCTCTTCATCAGCATAGCTGCGTAGATACATTCGGTCTTAACGGTGACCTTGTAGGTGCTCTTTTCACTGCTTCTTTCAGAAATCTTCTTGGTCTTGAGCTTCCCAGCGGAAAGAATACCGAGTTTATGGAAAACCTTTATGAGGTATCTGTTCAGTCGATGATTGATGCTGTTGAGGATATGCAGCCCGGTAAGCTTTATTTCGGTACTGCAGATGCAACTGAATATATCAGAGAAAAGCGTGCTCCCGCTGTTTTTGACGGCAATCTTAACAGAATCCGTTTTGTACCCGATGCTGAAGGTGAAAAGGAAACATGGATTGTAAATCTTCCCATTCATTGCGTAGGTAATGGTGCCGGCGGTACTCTTGTAACAGGCGATTATCCTTATTTTATGGAAGAATATATTAACAAAAATGAAGATGCGAACTTCATGATGATTCTCGGCGCAGAGCTTGCCATTTCTTCCAATTATCCCGAAGATCTTGTTGCTGATCCCACATATACTGCAATGTATAACGATGAAGGATACGGCAGAATGGCTTCCTTTGGTTATCTTCTCGGCGAACTTGCTGCTTCGATAACAAATGATACTGAAATTTCTCCTATTCTTAACATCAGATTTTCAGAAGTATTTGTTCCTGTAGATAATTCAATATTTAAGCTTGCTGCAAGAGGTGGTCTTCTTACAAATGCAGTTATAAAGAACGGTTTTGAGTATGAAACACTTACAGAGGTTGGTTATCTCGAGCTTGGCAATACTCTTGCAATTGCAATAATTCCCGGTGAGCTTGCTCCGGAAATTGCATTCGGCGGAGCGATTACTGCTGAAGATTCATGGGACGGAACAGAATGGAATTATACCGCATTTGCAGATGCAACAGAAAGAAAGCTTCTTGTTTTTGGTGTTACAAATGACCAGATTGGTTATCTTCTTACAGATAACGACTGGCGTTCATATCTTACCGAAAACGAAGAAATCGTTTCAACAGGTCCCAAAGGCGGAGCTGTAATTACAGCAGCTTATCTTGACCTTTTTAACGAGATAAAGTAATATATTTTATTCATGATTCGGCGGTGATACTTTGAGCAAGAAAAGTTTAATTAAATATGCGCTTAAAGAAACCGATTTTATTCTTTTTCTTCTTTGTGTATTTACAACTGCTTTTGGTGTATTAATGGTACACTCTGCAACTCGTAACGATGCAATTGCCGACGGCGATTTAATAAGCCGTGACTGTCTTGTTATGATTTTTGCGGCATCGGCCGGTATCGCTGCTTGTGTTGTTATTTCATTTCTTGACTACGATGCCGTTGTAAGACTTTGGCCTCTTGCGGGCGGTTTTTGCCTGCTTTTGCTGTTAATTCTCTTTCCGTTCGGCGAGGGTGCACCCGGCAGAGAAGAAGCAAAATGCTGGCTCAGGGTTATTGACGTTGGCGGATTGGTAGTCAGGTTTCAGCCGTCCGAATTGGCAAAGGTAGGGTTTCTTATAACGTTTACGGCTCATATTGAAGCAGTAAAAGATAACATTAATTCAATTAAGAATGTTTTACTTTTGCTGGTGCATGCCATTGTTCCCATTGGAATAATTATTCTTACCGATGACCTTGGTTCTGCGATGGTATTTGCGTTCATTTTTGTCGGTATGATGTTTGTTTCAGGCGTACAGCTTCGTTATTTTGCGGTTGCAATAGGTGCGGCAGTTGCTTTTGTTCCTCTTATTTGGACAAAATTCCTTGCGAGCTTTCATAAATACCGAATTCTTGCGATATATTATCCTTCTTCGCTTAGTGAGGATGTATATGAAAAATATATATATCAGCAGCAAAGGGGAGTAAATGCAATCGGTTCGGGTCAGTTCTGGGGAGACGGTCTTTTTAAAGGTACCTATACACAGTCTGCCACAGGTGTTCCTGTTAACGAAAGCGATATGGTTTTTACCGTTGTCGGAGAAGAGCTTGGTTTTGTCGGTGCGGCAGGATTTCTTCTGGTTATGGTTCTTATAATTGTAAGAATTGTTTATATCGGTAAAAAATCAAGGAATCTTTCAGGAAGCCTTCTTTGCTTCGGCACTGCGTTTATGATTGGTTCGCAAACAATTATTAATATCGGTATGTGTCTTAAGCTTTTTCCTTGCATTGGTATTACATTGCCGTTCATGAGTGCAGGCGGTTCTTCAAATCTGTGTATTTATTTTGCCATCGGAATAGTTATGGCTGTTTACAGATTTAATTGTAACCGTGACCCTGTTAATTTCCGTTTGACAAATCTCAGCACACCATTTTCCGAGGCATAAAACAGAATAATTGATTGATGAACAGAAGCAATTTCGGTTGCTTCTGTTTTTTTCAATATCTTGACGTAATATTGTTTAATTCACTTGACAAATCACCAAATATAGTATAAAATCAAATATAATTATGTTTAATGGGTTAAAAGGCTTAATTTTTCAGACAATATATTTGATTGGAGTGGATTATAAGTGAGCGAAAATATTATACAGTATGTTGCTGCTGCTTCAAACGGTGATACCGATGCAATGGCTAAGCTCTATTCCAGAACTTTAAAAGCATCATATTTTCTTGCTTCAACTTTGAGCAACGATAAAGATGCGTCTCTTGAAATTACAAAGAAGGCATATGCAAAAGCGTTTTGTACGATTGATAAGCTTAAGAAGCCCGAAGCTTTTGAAATCTGGATGAAGCAGAATGTTGCTTTGGTTTATAAAGAGGGAGTTAAGTTCGTTTTTGCGGATGCAGATGCAGGTGCGGTTGAAAATTCTTCCGAATTTCTTTCGGAAGATGTGTTTAATGACGAGGAAATAAGCGCAAGGGTTTTAAGTGCTGTCTCCGAACTCAGACCTGAGCTTCGTGCTGCAATAGTTCTTCATTATAACAACGGTATGCCTGTTAACATTCTTTCAAAATTCTTTGGCGTATCCGAAAGTACTGCGAATGCTTTGCTCGGTAAGGCAAGAAGTGAAATACTTTCTGCAGCAGAGCTTGATAGTGCAAATGCGGAAAACGGTTCTCTTCCTGTTCTGACGAAGATATTCCAACGTGCTGCAACGGCTGCTTCAATCGAAAATTCTTTTGTTCGTGATATTTTCATTTATGCTATTGATGCATATGAAGCTTCAAAACCTGCACAGCCTGTTCAGCAGGAAGAGGCTGTCCCTGTTCAGGAAGCAATTGCTTCGCAGGAAGAGCCTGTTTCTGAACCTGAACAGCCCATAGTTACTGAAGAACCTGAAAATTCTGAAGCTCCTGTAAGTGTTGATGAGGGTAATGTAATTTCATTCAAGCAGAAGATTAATGAAATTCTTGCCGGAGAAAGTACTCCTTCTGAAATTGAACCTGTGTCAGAGCTTGTTATTGCAGATGATAAATCGGAGGAAGTAGATATTCCTGCTTTTGTTTCTGAAGAAAAGACTCAGGAAGCTGTTGAATATTTTACAAATTATGATGAACCTGCTGAAGCTCCTGTTAACGATTCTCCCGCAAAGAAAAAGCTTAATATCAAGCTTAATCCCAAAACAATCGGAATTATTTGTGCATCTCTTGTTGTTCTGATTGTAATTTGTGTTGCAATTTCGAAGATTGGCGGAGATAATTCCGGTACACCTTCTGTCAACGGTGACACATCAAATGTTGTTGACACACTTGCAGCAGGATATGATTGGCGTGCAGGCGGATTTGCTGAATGTACGGAAATCACATATCTTGATGAAAACTGCCTTTCGTTCAAGTCTGTTACAACAGGAAAATACGGTCTGCTTGATTATAAGGGCAATGTTATTCTTCAGCCCAACTATGACGGATTCAGACATTGCCGTACCGGCAGAGATTACTCCGGCAGCGGAATATATCACAGCCTTGTAATTATCGGCACAGAGGAATATGAGATTTCTGTATTGAACGGCAATGTAACAATTTCCGAAACACCTCACCTTGATCATACACTCAGCAACGAAACTCTCGGCGAAAAAGCTTATGAAGAACGTGACCGTTATTTTGAAGGTTATGCAGCCGCAAGAAAAGACGGTAAGTGGGGATATGTTAGCCAGGAAAAGGATAAGAAAGTTATTCCTTATGAATACGAGGCTGTTAATGAGTATTCAACTGCTCTTGATTATGCAGGCAGCGATTACTGCAGACCCGTTACCGATGGTCATATTGCTGTTAAAAAGAACGGCATGATGGGTATTATCAACCTTGATAATGATATTGTTGTTCCGTTCGAATATTCAAACATTATGCCCGGTGATGATGGTGTTTACATTGCATGCAAAGGCGGCACATGGGGCGTTATTCTTCTCGGCGATGCTGTTTCATCATTTACGGGTGTAAATATCTCAATCGACCCTGTTGCTACTGATAATAATATAGAAGACACAACAGGCTCTTCAAGTAACTATGACAGCTATACTGTTATTTCAGAAAGCGGTGCAAACGTCAGAGACGGTGCAGGTGCCGACTATGAAAAAATCGGTGAGCTTGAATACGGTGATACAGTCAGAGCTTATGATACAAAGAAAGCAGACAACGGAAATAAGTGGATAAAAATCAGATATAACGGTCAGTACGGATGGGTTGCGATGAGCAATCTTGAAGAAGAAGGCGTTTAACTAAATATTTAAGCAATGATAAGGAAGAATTTATTGCAGGCACCACAGAGAGTCGGTCACTCGGCTGAAATGACCGATGGGCAATATGCAATAATAGGCCGCCTTTGAGCTCTGTTACGATGAGTAACGGCGTTTCCTGCGTTAAAGGGAGTTGAGTGGTGCAGCTTGCACAATTTGGGTGGTACCGCGGCGAAAGCCGTCCCATAACCGAATTGTAAAACTGCACCTTTTTTTAGATTTTTAAAATAATAATACGGGATTTAATGTCCCTTAGGAGGAAAATATTATGCAATGGATGGGACTTAACGAAATCAGAGAGAAATATCTTTCTTTCTTTGAGTCAAAAGAACATTTAAGAATGCCGAGCTTCTCGCTTGTACCGCAGGGGGATAAGAGCCTTCTGCTTATCAATGCCGGTATGGCTCCGCTTAAAAAATATTTTACCGGCGAGCTTACTCCCCCCAGAAACAGAGTAACTACCTGCCAGAAATGTATCCGTACTCCCGATATCGAGAGTGTGGGTATAACTGCACGTCACGGTACTTATTTTGAAATGCTTGGTAATTTTTCATTCGGCGATTATTTTAAGCATGAAGCAACACGTTGGGCATGGGAATTCTGTACTGAGGTTATGGAAATGCCCAAGGATAGAATTTATATAAGCGTTTATCTTGAAGATGATGAAGCTTTTGATATCTGGACAAAAGAAATCGGTATCCCTGAAGATCACATGGTAAGATTCGGCAAAGCAGATAACTTTTGGGAACATGGTGCAGGTCCTTGCGGTCCTTGCTCTGAACTTTATTTTGACAGAGGCGAAAAATACGGTTGCGGTTCACCTGACTGCAAGGTTGGCTGTGAATGCGACAGATACATTGAGTTCTGGAACCTTGTTTTCACACAGTTTGAAAACGACGGCAACGGAAATTACACAAAGCTCAAGAGCTGCAATATTGATACAGGTATGGGTCTTGAACGTCTTGCTTGCATTATGCAGGATGTTGACAATATCTTTGAGGTTGATACCGTTCAGAATATCATGAAGCATGTCATGAAAATTTCGGGTATCAAGTATCACGAAAATGAAAAGAATGATATTTCTCTCCGTGTTATTACTGACCATATCAGAAGCACAACATTTATGATTGGTGACGGCGTAATGCCCTCAAATGAGGGCAGGGGATATGTTCTTCGCCGTCTTCTCAGAAGAGCTGCACGCCACGGCAGACTTCTCGGTATTGAAGGAACATTCCTTTCAGATGTTTGTGAAACAGTTATCAAGGAAAATGCAAATGCTTATCCCAACCTTGTCGAAAAGCATGATCTTATTGTGAAGGTTATTAAAGCCGAGGAAGAAAGCTTCAATAAGACTATTGATACCGGTCTTACACTTCTTGAAAATATTATTCAGAATAACGATTCAAAGGTGCTTAGCGGTGCAGATGCATTCAAGCTGCAAGATACCTTTGGTTTCCCTATCGACCTCACTAAAGAGCTTCTTGAAGAAAGAGGCATGAGCGTTGATATTGACGAATATAAGCGTCTTTATGCAGAAAGCAGAGCAGCAGCAAGAGCGGCTCGTAAGGATGCGGGCGCAGAGGCGTGGAAAGGCGGTCAGGCTTCTCTTAAGGATATTACAACAACCGAATTCGTTGGTTATACCGATTATTCCTGTGAAGCAACCGTAAAAGCACTTATTGCAGACGGCGAAAGAGCTGATGTCATTACCGCTGATTCAAACGCTGTTATTGTTCTTGATAAAACAGCATTTTACGGTGAAAGCGGCGGTCAGGCTGGCGATACAGGTCTAATTAAGACAGCAAACGCAGTTTTTGAAGTTACAGCAACCAATAAAACTCCCGATGGTATTATACTTCACATTGGTAAAATTATTGACGGTGACAGCATTTCCGTAGGTGATACGGTTAAGGCTGAAATCGGTGTTAAGGAAAGAGAAGCTGCTGCCAGAAATCATACTGCAGCTCATCTTCTTCAGGCTGCGCTTCGTGAAGCTCTCGGCTCGCATGTTGAGCAGGCAGGTCAGCTTGTTAACAGTCACGCAATGAGATTTGACTTTACTCATTTCTCTGCACTCACTGCCGATGAACTTCATGCAATTGAAAATAAGATTAATGAAATTATTCTTTCTGCTATTCCCGTAATGAAGGCTGAAATGCCCATTGATGAAGCTAAAAAGCTTGGCGCTATGGCTCTTTTTGGTGAGAAATACGGTGATATTGTTCGTGTTGTAAAAGTAGGTGATTTCTCAACAGAACTTTGCGGCGGTACTCATGTAAACAATACAGGTGAGCTTGGTCTTTTCAAGATTGTTTCCGAATCCTCAGTTGCAGCCGGTGTACGCAGAATTGAAGGCGTAACAGGCTTCGGCGTACTTGATTATATTGCAAATGATACAGCTCTTATTAGAAATACTGCTGCGGCAATGAAGCTTGCAAATGTTTCCGAGCTCGATAAAAAAGCTAATGCACTTATGTCAGACCTTAAAGCAAAGGATAAAGAAATCGAGCAGCTTCGTGCAGAGCTTTCACAGCTTAAAACAGGTGATCTTATGAGCAATTCCGTTGATGTAAAGGGTATTACTCTTATTTCAACAACTGTTGAAGGCGTTAACCCCGGTGACCTTCGCGGAATGTGTGATAAGGTTAAAGAAAATCCTGATGCCGTAGCCGTCATTTGCGGCGTAAACGGTTCAGGTGCAAACTTTGCTTGTGCATGCGGAGCAAACGCAGTTGCAAAGGGTGCTCATGCAGGTAATATTGTTAAGGCTGTTTCAAAGCTTGCAGGCGGTTCAGGCGGCGGAAGACCTGACAGTGCTATGGCAGGTACAAAAGATATTTCAAACATTGCCGATGCAATGGCTGCTGTTGCAGATATTATCGGTGAAATGATTAAATAAGGAAGTGTAATTATGGATTGCCTTTTCTGTAAAATTATTAACGGTGAAATTCCTTCATCAAAGGTTTATGAAGATGATAAAGTGCTTGCATTTAATGATATTGAACCTCAGGCACCTGTTCATATCCTTATTATTCCCAAGGAGCATATAAAGTCTGCTGCCGAGATTGATGAAACAAACAGCGCACTAATTGCTCATGTTTTTGAGGTTGCAGCAAAGATTGCAAAAGAAAATAATCTTGACGGTTTCCGTATTGTTAACAACTGTGGTGACAGTGCCGGTCAGACAGTAAAGCATATTCATTTTCACCTTATGAGCGGCAGAGATTTTGGCTGGCCTGCGGGTTGACGGAGGTTTAAAATGTCTGAATATTACAGAGTAAATATTGCAGGTCTTGATAGAGATTTGCTCAGATGCCCTATCAGCGATAAGCTTGATATTGCCGCTTTTATTCTTTTCGGTGATGTTGAGATAACCGTTCATTCTGCAACGGAACTGCTCAAAAGACTTCCTGAGTTTGATTATATTGTAACTCCCGAAGCAAAAAGCATCCCCCTTGCTTATGAAATGGCACGTCAGAGCGGTAAAAAATATTTTGTAGCACGAAAAAAAGCAAAGCTTTATATGAAGGATGCTGTATCTGTTGAAGTCCGCTCCATAACTACCGATGCAGTTCAGACTCTCATTCTTGACGGTGTTGAGGGTGAGCAGATAAGAGGTAAGCGTGTTGTTATTCTTGATGATGTTATAAGCACAGGCGAATCTCTCAAGGCAGTTGAAATGCTTTGCGGAAAGTTTGAAGCCCATATCATTGCAAAAGCCGCTGTTCTTGCGGAGGGTGATGCTGCAAAGAGAGACGATATTGTATTTCTCGGAGAAATTCCTCTCATTGAAAAATAAATTCCATTAATGGTGATGTGTATGCCTCGTCCGTTTGCTGTTATAGGCTTTACGGTGTTTTTCACCATTGCATTGCTTTATAAATTTAAAACCGGAGTGACGGTTGCCGCTTTAGCGGTATTTACCGCCGCTCTGGTTCTTGCACTTTTGATCAAAAGTGTCAGAAAAAGCCGTGTTATTCCATGCTCGCTTGCATCGGCTGTTATGGCTTGTGTCTTGCTTCTGGCATCAATTGAATTTTCTTATCTTCCTGCAGTTTCTTACAACGGAAAAACATGTGATGTTTATGCAGTTCTTATAAGTGAGCCCGAATATGAGTATGGTAATTGTTATTATATAGCACGGGCAACCAAAATTGATTCTGAAGATGTTGATATAAAGCTTCGTCTAACGTTTTCAAATGTTCCTGATGCAGAGCCGTATGATGAAATACACGGTGAATTCACATTTTATATTCCGGGTGCTTCAAACGATGCATCCTTGTTTGCTAACAAATCAAACGGCATTTTCATAGCGGCATATCCGAGCAACGGTGAATTTGAGGTCGTTTCTGTTCCTGAAAATAAAAAACCTTTTGGAAAAACAATAATTGAGATCAGAACAGCTATTAAAAATGCTGTCTACCGTACTTTGCCAAATGAAAACGGTGCTCTGGCTGTAGCACTTCTTATTGGTGATAAAAGCGGTTTGCCATCTGATATTCTTAATTATTTCAGTTTTATCGGAATATCACATATTATCTGTGTTTCCGGGTATCATCTTTCGCTGTGGTCAATGCTAATTTTTGAAATTTTAAGGAAAACACGTGTTGGTGACAGAATCGCAAGTCTAATTTGTTCTGCCGCCGTAGTTCTTTTTATGTTTATATCCGGTATGACATATTCTGTTATACGTGCCGGTATTATGATGCTTGTTTATCTGGCTTCGAACATTCTGTTGAGAAAACGTGATTCACTAAATTCTCTCGGATTTTCGTTAATGCTTATTGCCGTTTTAAATCCTTTTGCAATGGGCTCGGCAAGCTTGCAGCTTTCCGCTCTTGCAACAACGGGAATCATTTTTTATTCGAGCAGCTTTGCTCCGAAAATTGATTCCTTAATTGATAATATTAAAATTAATCCGATAAAACGATTGGTACGGTCGGTTGTATCGACATTTATGATTACACTGTCTGCAACAGCGTTTACTCTTCCTGTTTCTTTATCCCTGTATAACAGATTTAACTTTGTTGTTTTTGCAGCCAATCTTATTGCAGTTCCTCTTTCGGGGATTTGCATGGTTTTGTGTGCACTGGGTGCTTTGGTAGGAAACGTTACAACATCAATTTTTAATTTACCTGCATATTTCGGCGGACTTATTTCAAAATTTCTGATTGCTTTTTCAGATAAGATTGCTCAGATGAAGATTTTTTGTTTTAATATTGAAACTGACGAAACCGCAATTATAGTTCTTTCGTTATTTCTGATATGCAGCTTTTCTCTTTTGCTTGCTTATTATGGTAAATCATACCCGAAATTAACCTGTATTATTTGTTCGTTTATTTTTGTTTTTGCAATTCTTACATTTTCATTGAGTGATAAATCATTAACAAAAGTTCGTGTTGTTGACTGCGGTAACGGCACATCGGTTGTTATCAGCAAAAATAAAGAAAGTATACTTATCGGTTGCGGTGGCACGGAATTTATCGGTTCGTTTGATGTATGCAATGCAATTGAAGAAACCGGAAACAGTTTAACGGCAGTTATCATTCCTGATTCCGATGAAAAATCATCTGAATATTTAAAATCAGTTATTACTGAATTTGATCCGCCTGAGATTTATTGCGGTGATTTGTCTTCTGAAAATTCTTTGATTCTTAAAGGTAAAAATAAAAAGAATTTCAATTCGGAAATCAAATTTAAAAACTTTAATATTTTATGTGAAAATATAAACGGAATATCTCTTTCTTTTATTCAAAATGAAGATGCTTCAATTCTTGTTTTGTTTGATCCTATCAATGATTTGGCGCTTCTTAATGAACGATTCAGGGACGCTGATGTGATTATTTCCAGAAACGATTATCCTAACGGAATAGGAGAATCAAACTGCGTTTTTACAGTAATCAATTCGGAAAATTCAAGAGGAATTATTCTGCAGAATGAACTTAAAGCTCAAGGAATTAACTGCGCTGCTACAGCGGGTTGCGGAGATATTATTATAAAAGCTGATGACGGTTATATCAGCTCATACAGAGATGATTAGACTCTCGGAAAGGATAGATTGATTATGCCTGCAATAAATGAAAACGGACTTAAAGACGTTTTAAAAAACAATCCTGTCGGAATTTTTTTGATCCACGGAGAGGAAGGTTATCTTAAAAAGGCATATGTTGAGAAAATTGTTTCAAAGACAGTTGATGTAGCCTTTGCGGATTTTAATTTTCATACTTTTGACGGAAAAGAATGCTCTCTTTCTGAAATTTATGAGAGCGCAGGAGCCGTACCGATGATGGCGGAATCAAAATGTGTTCTCGTCAAAGACTTTCCGCTTGATATGCTTGATGATAGCGGCTTTGAACAGCTTGAAACCGTTCTCGCCGATAATCCTGAAGACTGTGCACTTATATTTTCGTTTATTGCATATTCCCCCAAAGGTGTAAAATGGAATAAAGCGGTTAAAATTTTTGAAAAATACGGCTATAATGCAAGGCTCGACAAAAAAACAGTTCCGGAACTTGTTAAAATGCTTGAAAGCGGTGCCCGAAAAAGAGGTACGGCTTTTGAAAAAGGCGTTGCTGCATACTTGATAAGTTGCGTCGGAAGCGATCTTAATACATTACTTAACGAGACAGATAAGGTTTGCTCTTATGCTTCAGACAGAGAAATAAAAAAGAGCGATATTGACGCTGTATGCATAAAAAGCCTTGATGCAAAGGTTTTTGATATGATCAAGGATTTAACGTCGGGCAGATTTGACAGTGCATTCAGAAAGCTTTCCCTTCTTTTCGAGCAACGAGAAGATGAGTTTCAGATTCTTGGTGCGTTGATTGCTCAATATTCGGATATTTACAGAGCCAAAGCCGCCGTAAAATCCGGAAACAGAGCAGAGATGATAGCCAAATATTATGACTATGCAGGAAAAGAGTTCAGGCTTACAAATGCTGCCAGAAACGGTTCATCTCTTTCGTTTGAAGCGATTGGGGAATGTATTGAAATTCTTTCTTGGGCAGACACAACCTTAAAAAGTTCTGCACTTGATAAAAGACTTGTTCTTGAACAAACCGTTGTAAAGCTTGCAAGAGCAGGCAGGAGTTAAAATGTTAAAAATTAAACAAGCAGTAATCGTAGAAGGAAAATATGATAAAATCAAGCTGTCAGGAATTATTGATGCTCCGATAATCCAGACGGATGGATTCGGCATATTTAAAGACAAAGAGCTTCAGCTGCTCATCAGAAAGCTTGCGGAAAAAAGAGGAATTCTCGTTTTAACCGACAGTGATTCTGCCGGATTTAAAATCCGTTCATTTATCGGATCGACAGTTGATCAGAAAAATATTAAGCACGCTTACATTCCTGATATTTTCGGTAAGGAAAGTCGCAAAACAGAGCCTTCAAAGGAAGGAAAAATCGGTGTTGAAGGAGTTTCGGAAGATGTAATAATGCAGGCACTTGCAAATGCAGGAGTTCTTTGTGAATCATCTCCTGAGCCTGAAAGACCGATAACAAAATTAGATTTATATGAGCTTGGATTTGCGGGCGGTGAGGACAGCTCAAAGAAAAGAGCGGCACTGCTGAAGTATTACTCTTTTCCATCGAGATTATCTGCAAATTCACTTATAAAAGTGCTTAACTGCGTTACTACATATGAACGTTTTCTTGAGGATGTTAAAGAGATTGAAAAGGAGATGCTGTGATGTTAAGAATCGGTCATGGATATGATGTGCATAAGCTTACAGAAGGCAGAAAGCTTATTGTCGGAGGAGTTGAAATACCTCACGATAAAGGCTTGCTTGGTCATTCCGATGCAGATGTTCTTCTTCATGCAATCAGCGATGCTTTATTGGGAGCGTGTGCCAAAGGAGATATTGGTTGTCTGTTTCCCGATAATGACAAAAAATACGAAGGTGCAGATAGTCTTCTTCTTTTAAAAGAAGTTGTTCGTGTTCTTGAATCTGACGGATACTCTGTTAATAACATTGATGCTTCGTTAATTGCCCAGAGACCCAAAATGCGTCCGTTTATTGATGAGATGAGAAGGAATATAGCTTCTGCATGCGGGATTCCGGTTGATTTTGTAAGCGTTAAAGCTACTACGGAAGAAAAACTCGGTTTTACAGGAAGAGAAGAGGGTATTTCTGCGCATGCAGTTTGCCTTATAGAAAAATAAATTTTTTGTAAATATCAACTAATTATATTTACATATTTGTTTTCTTTGTGTTATTATGATATTGTATTTTATTCAGGTCGGAAAGGATTGGTCAGATTATGGCCCTTTTTGATAATATATCAGAGTTTTTTTCAAAACTCGGTTCGTTGAGTTTTGGAATAACGGATTTGCTTGACATAGCATTGATAGCATTCGTTGTTTATAATGCCATTAAACTTATAAGGGAAACACGTGCTTTTCAGCTTGTTAAAGGTCTTCTTTTTCTCGGAGCGGCTTATCTTGTTATCACTCAGCTTGATATGCAGGCAAGTTCTTACATTTTCAGGTTTTTATTCCAAAATATCTTTATAATTCTTATTATTCTTTTTCAGCAGGAAATCAGGCATGTTATCGAGAAGGTAGGTAACAGCAAATTTACAAGTCTTAGTCTTATTCTTAAAGGAAACAGTGCCGATAAAGAGAAGACTGTAAATGATGCTATTAATGAAATATCAAAGGCTGTTCAACGTATGAGCGAAAGCAAGACAGGTTCACTCATTGTTATGGAACGTCAGACGCTTCTCGGTGATGTAATTTCATCAGGAAAAAATGTTGATGCTTTTATTACTCATGAACTGATAGGTAATGTCTTTTTTCCGAAATCACCTTTGCATGACGGAGCTGCCATAGTCAGAAACGGCAGACTTATTGCTGCAGGCTGTGTTCTTCCGCTTACTAAGAACACCGATGTTTCAAGCGATCTCGGAACAAGACACAGAGCGGCTCTCGGAATGAGTGAGCAAAGCGATGCAGTTATAATTGTAACATCAGAAGAAACCGGTATTATTTCACTTGCGTATCGAGGCTCTCTTGAACGTAATCTTACCGATTCGGAACTGCGAGAAAAGCTTATTAATCTTTTGGTTGATAATCCTACCGATAACATAATTGATAACGGTATTTTCAAAAAATTTCTTAAGGGTAAATATGATGGAAAGAAAAAAACAAAGAATAAGTGATTTATTTTACGATAATCGTTTTCTTATGGTGTTTTCCGTTCTTTTTGCATTGATTGCATGGCTGATTGTTGCAACGGAATTTGCCGAAACTCAAAACACAATTTCAAATGTTCCCGTTCAGATTAATTATACAAACGTTAATAATAATCTCGGCGGTCTTCAGCCTTTTCTTGACAAAGAGTATACGGTTGATGTTACAATCAGCGGTAAAAGATATATTGTTGAATCTGATGAAATAAAGGATGATATTCTTGTTGTTGCGGATACCAGCCTTGTAAATTCTGTCGGCGATTTTTCTCTTACATTATCTGTTACTTCAAAGAGCGTCAGACCTGAATATGAATTTGTCAGCATTTCTCCTCAGATTACGGAAAAAATCACATTTGACTATCTGAAAGAAGAAGAATTTAAGATTGAACCTGAACTTACTTTTACAAATGATGCTGTCCGTGAAGGTTATCATTTGGGTGAGATTACAGTTTCTGATGTTTCCACAGTTAAAGTTAGCGGTCCTGAAACAGCAGTAAAAAACGTTGTCGGTGTTGTTGCCAGAGCGGAACATAACGGTGATTTACGTCAAAGCACTTCGGTTGATGCAACTCTTGTTCCTATTGATAAAAACGGTGCTGCGGTTCAGGGTGTAAGCTTTAACAGAACATCAGCCAAAGTGAGCATTAAGGTTCCTGTGTATTCAATACAAACTCTCCCTGTTACATGTTCTTTCTCGAACATTCCGTCGGAATATATCGGAAATATTCCTTTTGAATATTCTGTCAGTCCATCGTCAGCAAGATTCGGCATTTTTGACGGTGATGTTCAAAAGGATAGTATTGAACTCGCCACCAAAATTGATTTTAACAAACTTAATATCGGTGAGAATATTTTTACGGTAAATGTAAGTGCAAATGAATTTACGGGAGGAATTCTTCTTGATGAAACTGTAACTGAATTTATTATTACAGTTAATGTTCCGGATGTATCAAGCAAGAGTTTCCATGCTTTGCCGGATAATATAAAGCTTGAGAATCTTCCGAATGGTGTTTCTGCAGAGTTTTCGGAATTTCAGTTTGCTGAGCTTACGGTTATAGGTCCTCAGGAAAATCTTTCTCAGCTTAACGAAGATAATCTTGTTCTTATTGCTGATTTCAGCGGGTATGATGAGTCGGAAACGCAGACTCTTGTTGTTCCGGTTAGGGTTTCTGATGGTTATTGTTGGTCCTTCGGCGAATATTATGCAATTTATAATATTTCATAAGAATTAAACCGCCCCTGCAGGGCGGTTTTTTTATAATTATTCTATATTTATATATTTATTATAAATTTATTATTAATTATATAAATAAATGTTGATTTATGGAAAAAGACTGTGATATAATAAAGTGAAAAAATTTATAACGGAGGGGAGTGAGATGTTGAAAAGATATATTTATGTTATGACTTCAATTTTTGTTTTACTTTTTATGTTTTCATCATGCAGCTCCAATTCGATTATTTTGCCGGCAGACTCATTACTTTCTCCTCCATTATATTATGAAGAGTATGAAGAATTGGTAGATTCTTTTAATAAAAGCATTGGCGGAGAAATTACTCTTTGCAATCCCAAAAAAGGTAACTATCGTTCGGCGATTATTGTTGAAGATATTGACTCTGACGGTAATCCTGAAGCACTTGTTTTTTATAAAAGCCACGCTGATATGTCGGTTGCCAGAATGCACTACTTTGACTCTGTTGACGGCAGATGGATTTCATTCGGGGATTTTAACGGTTACGGAATCGGAATAGAAAATATTATTATTTCCGATATGGATTCAGACGGCAAAAGTGAGATTCTCGTTTTATGGAATACCTCCGGTGCTTCTTCAGGTAATATATTGTCTGTTTACCGTATGGATTTAATTACAAAAAAATATAAAGAAATTTCAAATGAATCCTGCTTTTTGTATGACGTTATCGATATAGATGGTAACGGAAAAAAAGATATTTTTCTTATATGTCAGAATAATACGCAGAATGCAAATCAGAAAGTTGCAAAAGTGATGAGATTATCTGCAGATTCCATTGTTCTTTTCGGTGAAACTAAGCTCGATCCCAATATAAGCAGTTACACTTCAGTCAAAACTGAAAAGACATCAAAAGAATCTCCGATGAAAATTTATGTTGATGCTCTCAAAGGCGAGTATCAGATGATTACTGAAGTTGTTTATTGGGATAATGAAAAATCAGAACTTTGTGCTCCGCTTCTGGATTCGGAAACTATGACTAATTCATTGACTTTAAGATATGAACCCATAGGCTGCACTGATATTAATAATGACGGAATAATCGATATTCCCGTTCAGTCATCCATTTTCGGAAAGGGCGATAATGCTGTTACCGTTGATACTGAAAATATTTATCTTACAGAGTGGAAGAATTTGTCATCTTCCGGTCTTACAGCGGTCGCTTATTCTTTAGTCAATTATCAGGATGGCTATATGATTAGTCTTGATGAGTCTGAAATCAATACGCTGGGTATCAGAAATTATCGTTCACAGAATTGCTGGATAGTCTATTCGGCTGATACTGACGGAGAACCCGTTAATGAACTTTATTCTGTGCTGAGAATTCCGCTTTCAAAATGGAACTCAGAAAAATTCGATGCATATATTCCGGTTATTGAAAACGAGGAAAATGTTGTTTGTGTATTTATTACCTCTGACGGAAAAAGCTGTGGTTTGAATAAAGAATTTGTAAAATCAAAAATTGTCAAATTTTCATAAAGGAGGAGTGCACAATGAAGAGAGTGCTTATCGCTGAAGATGAAGCCGCAATAAGAGAGTTTATTGTTATAAATTTAAAAAGAGGTGGCTACGAAGTTATTGAAGCTGAAGACGGTGCCATGGCTCTTGAGCTTTATGAAGCATGCGGCGGAGAAATTGATGTTGCACTTCTTGATGTTATGATGCCGAATGTTGATGGTTTTGAGGTGTGCAAAAGACTCAGGACAATGAATAACAATATCGGAATTATTATGCTCACTGCCAAAACTCAGGAAATGGATAAAATCACCGGTCTTATGAATGGAGCGGATGATTATGTAACAAAGCCCTTCTCACCAACAGAACTTGTTGCAAGAGTTGATGCTATTTACAGAAGAGTGGCAATGAATATAACACAAAAATCTACGAGTGTTGATATTATTGAACTTGGAGCATTCAAACTTAACCTTCGCAGCAGAACTCTTACAAAGCACGGAAAATATATTGAGCTTACTCAGGTTGAATTCCAGATGATGGAGTATTTCTTTACAAACCCCGGTGCCGCATTAAGCAGAACAGATATTCTCAATAAAGTGTGGGGAAGTGAATATTTCGGCGAAGAGAAAATTGTTGATGTAAATATTCGCCGATTGAGGATGAAAATAGAAGAAGAGCCCTCGGTTCCGAAGCATCTCACAACAATTTGGGGAATCGGATATAAGTGGATTATTTAAATAATTTTTAATTATAAAGAAGGAGGAAAAAACCGTGAATTATCTGAGCATAACAAAACGTTGGTTTATTAATGTTGCTTCGATAGTTATTGTTATTCTTTTAACAGTTTCGGTTTTGCTTCTTCTTTCAATGAGAAACTACTATTACGGTGTAGCTTCCATGGCTCTTGATGCATATACATCCGATAAGATTGCGTCAACATTCAGTCTTTATGAGGCTACCTCAAGCGGTTTTGAAACTGCAGGCAGAGAGTTTGTTGAAAATTTCCCCGATAAAGATACGATGGCGGTATGGATAATTGACCGTAATGGAAATATTATTCTTTCTTCAAGCGGTTTTCAAATTAAAGAAAACGTAGATATGCCTGATTACGTCAATGCGTTAAACAGTGAACATGGTGTTGCACGTTGGACCGGTAAACTTCCTTCGGGAGAAAAAATAATGGCATCGACATGTATTTATAATTATTCGAGCGGTGTACGTGGCGGAGCTGTTCGTTTTATGATTTCACTTGAAGCAATTGATGCTCAGCTAATCAGGATTTGTTTTATAGTTGGATTTTGCTGCATTTTCATGTTTACGCTTCTGATTCTTTCCGGAAGTATCTTCATTCGTTCCATTGTCAATCCTGTTAAAGATATCGGCGATACTGCAAAGAGGATTGCAGGCGGCGACCTTGAAGCGAGAATAGACCGTTATCCTTATAATGATGAAATCGGAGAACTTTGTACAACAATTAACGATATGGCTAATAAGCTTGCGATATCTGACAGACTAAAAAATGATTTCATTTCAACTATTTCACATGAACTCAGAACTCCTCTTACAGCTATAAAGGGCTGGGGAGAAACTCTTCTTCAGATTGGCGATACTGATGCACAAATGGCCGAAAGAGGCATGGGCGTTATTATTAACGAAGCATCGAGACTTAATGATATGGTCGAAGAACTTCTTGATTTTTCGCGCATGAGCAGCGGAAGAATGAAGATGAACAACGAAAGAATTGATATCCTTGCAGAACTTGATGAGGTAGTATTTGCATTCAAAGAGCGTGCAATTAAAGAGGGGATAGACTTAATTTATAACGTTCCCCATCTTCCTGCTCCCGCTAATGGCGACGCTTCAAGACTAAAGCAGGTTTTTATTAATATTCTTGATAATGCGTTGAAATACACCGAGCATGGCGGTAAGATTGTTGCTTTTGCTGAAATGCCTAATCCTGCAACGCTTATAATCTCTATCAGCGATACCGGTGCAGGAATTCCTGCAGAGGATTTACCTCACATCAAGGAAAAGTTTTATAAGGCAAACACAACGGTACGAGGTTCGGGTATCGGACTTGCAGTTGCTGATGAAATCATCAAGCTTCATAACGGTGAGCTTGATGTTGATAGTATTCTTGGAGAAGGTACAACAGTCAGAATTACACTTCCGATTGCACCGCCTGAACGAGAATTATCCAATATGGAAGGAGATAACATAGGTAATGAGTAAAAAAAATTGTGACTACGTTGCTGTAGGCGGTCAGGCGCTTATGGAAGGTATTATGATGAAAGGTCCGAAAGGAACAGCAATGTCCCTTCGACTTCCTGACGGTACAATTGAAACAACAATGAAGGATTTTGTTTCAATCCGAAAAAGATTTAAGTTTTTTAATATTCCTGTTATCAGAGGTATTATTTCGTTTGTTGAGTCAATGATTTTCGGATATAAGCTTCTTATGGAGTCCGCTGAAAAAACTTCTCTTGATCTCGAAGAGGAGGAAAATGAATCAAAGCTTGACAAATGGATTACAGAACATTTCGGACCTAAAATGATGGCTGTTATCGGTGCTGTATCTGCTGTTTTCGGAATAGGTCTTGCATTCCTTCTATTTATGTGGCTCCCGAGTTTTGCGTTTGACCTTGTAAATGATCATCTTGCCAACGGTTCAATTCTTGGTTTAAGAGCTGTTTTTGAAGGCTTTATCAGAGTAGTTATTTTTGTTGTTTATATGGCCCTTGTTGCCAGAATGAAGGAAATCCGCAGGGTTTATATGTATCACGGTGCAGAGCATAAAACGATTTTTTGCTTTGAACACGGCAATGAGCTTACCGTTGCCAACATAAAAAAAGAAAAAAGGTTTCATCCCCGCTGCGGCACCAGCTTTATTTTTGTTACAATTCTTCTCAGCATTCTCGTTTCTTCAATTGTTTCTGTTATGTTCCCTGAACTTACACAATCAAGAGCACTTTGGATTTTGGTGAAAATTCTTATTACTCCGCTTATCATGGGCATAGGCTTTGAATTCATACAACTTGCAGGCAAGTATCCCAATAAACTTACAAAACTTCTTTCGGCACCCGGTTTGCTTATGCAGAGAATTACGACTGCTGAACCTGATGATGCAATTATTGAGGTTGCTATTGAAGCTATGAAGGCGGCACTCAGTGGTGAGATTGAAGAAAAATCTGACAATTCAGAAGAAAATAACCCGGAGAATGCCGAATGACCGTTAAAGAACTGCTGAAAATCGGAATAGGTATTCTTGAAAAAAATAATATTGATAATTTTTTGAACGAAGCAAGATGGATTTTTGAATTTGTTTTTGAATGCGGAAGTGAATTTTGGCTTTTTCATTATGATGAAGTTGTTGATTCGGAAAAATCAAAGTCATTTCTTGAAAAAATTAATATCAGGGCTTCGGGCACTCCCGTGCAATATGTTATTGGTGAATGGGATTTTTATGGTGAGACATATTTTGTCGGTGAGGGCGTTTTGATTCCGAGACCCGAAACGGAGCTTCTTGTTGATTTTGCTTTTGAATTTCTTTCTGATAAATCTCATCCCATTGTTTTTGATTTATGTTCCGGTTCGGGATGCATCGGCCTGAGCATTGCAAGACTTATTCCTGATTCAAGAGTTTATCTTATTGAAAAATCAGAGGATGCAATGAGATATCTTTTGAAAAACAAAGAAAAATTATTACTTTCAAATGTTGTGATAATTCACGGTGATATTTTTGACGGATTCGGGACTTTTGAAATTCCGGAACCTGATTTGATTCTTTCTAATCCGCCTTATATTAATTCAGATGAGATCGCATCGCTTCAGTCAGAGGTGCTTAAAGAACCTGTTATGGCTCTTGACGGCGGAAAAGATGGTCTTGATTTTTACAGAGTAATTGCTGATAAATGGCTTTGTTATTGCGGCGGTGCAATTGCGGTTGAATGCGGAGAGGGTCAATCGAAGATGGTTGAACAGATTTTCTCAATGCAGTGTTCCGATACTCATTCTGTTTGTGACTTTAACGGAATAGAAAGAGTTGTTATCGGAAGAAAGGACAAATGATGATTTTTGATATAATCCGAAACGGTTTTTCCGTGGATACAGTTATTAATCTTCTTGCAAGAGTGTTTGTTGTTTTTTGCACTCTTCCTATTCATGAATATGCGCATGCTTTTGTTGCTGCAAAGCTTGGAGATGATACGCCGAGACTTAAGGGCAGGCTTACGCTTTCACCTTTTGCTCATATTGATCCGATGGGTGCTTTGATGATTTTTCTCGTAGGGTTCGGTTATGCCAAACCTGTTCCCGTAAATCCGAGAAAGTTTAAAAATCCAAAGGTGGGTATGGCAATTACTGCTCTTGCAGGTCCGGTTTCAAATATTATAATGGCATTTATTTTTATGCTGCTTTGCAATATTTCATCATTGATTTACGGCAGTACCGGTGTTCTCTTTGCGAGCGTTTCATACTCCTTCTTCCTTTTTGCAGCACAGATTAATGTCAGCCTGGCTGTATTCAATTTTTTGCCGATCCCTCCGCTTGACGGTTCAAGAATTATTAATCTTATCATTCCGTCAAAATATTATTTTAAAATAATGCAGTATGAAAGATATATAATTCTTGCTGTTTTTGCTCTAATATTTTTTGGCATTCTTGACGGTCCGCTCGCATATATTACTAATTTTATCATGAAATTAATTTCTTTTGTTGCGGGTCTTCCGTTCAGACTGTTTCTTTAATTATTGAAAGGGGTTATTCCTTGGAAAAGCTTCAATATAAGCTTGAGGTTTTTGAAGGTCCGATGGACTTGTTACTTCAACTTATTTCAAAAAAGAAAGTGAGTATCAATGATGTTCCTATTATGGAAATCATAGAACAATATCTTGAATATGTACGGATGATGCAGGAAGATAATCTTGATGTTTCAAGTGAGTTCCTTGAAATGGCTGCAAGATTACTCTATATCAAAACAGTTTCTCTGCTTCCTGTTCACGAGGAAGCAGAAAAGCTTGTTGAAGAACTTCGTGGAGAATTAACCGAATATCAGGACTGTAAGCTTGTGGCAGGTAAACTTCAAAATCAGGCAAAAGGGTTCGAATTTTATTCAAGAACTCCGGAAGAATTTGAAGTTGATATGACTTATACCCGCATACATGAGCCTGTTGAAATTTTTAAAGCTTATATGTCGGCAGTAGGTAAAGGCAAAAGGAAATTACCTCCACCGATTGAAGCATTCAGAGGAATTGTTGCTCACAAAATTGTATCTGTTTCTTCAAGAATCAGCTATATAATTGATAAATTTAAAACCAAAAAGAGCAGAAAATTCTCCTCATTTTTTTCGGATGCTGAGTCACGCTCTGAAATGGTTGCAACCTTCCTTGCACTTCTTGCTATGGCAAAAGCGAAAAGAATTCAGTTTGACGGTCAGGGCGAAGATTTAAGCATAACATTGCTGCAAGGCAGAGGGGAGAGTATAGAAATTGACGAATGAACAAATAAGAGCCGCCTGTGAAGCGATTTTGTTTGCATCGGGTGAACCAATAGAGGTTGTCAGGATAGCTGAAGCTCTTGAACTTGATACGGAAGTTGTTACAGGTGCATTATGGGAGCTTTCAAGAGCGCTTGATGAGAGACAGAGCGGAGTCTGCCTTCTCCGTTTGGGCAGTAAATATCAGCTTTGTTCAAGAGTTGAATATGCTCAGCAGGTAAGAAGTGTGCTTGATATTAAAAAGAATGCACCTCTTTCGCCGGCTGCATTCGAGGTTCTTGCAGTTGTTGCATATAATCAGCCCGTAACAAAGGCCTATATTGAACAAATCAGAGGCGTTGATTGCTCGGGGGTTGTTTCAACACTTTGTCAGAGAGGATTACTTGAAGAAAAGGGTAGGCTTGATTTACCGGGCAGACCTCTTCTTTATGGCACCACACCTGATTTTCTCCGATGTTTCTGCTTATCATCGCTTGCAGATTTACCTGAGCTTCCCGAGAAGCCTGAAATCGAGACAGAGCAGGACGATGAGATTGATAATGATCAAGGCGAACAAATCAGAAACTTCTTTCAACCTGAAGAATAAGGAGGCGATAGCTTGACGGCGCTTTATATTATAATCGGAATAATAGCGTTTTTTATTGTTTTGCTTTCTGTAAAATTCGTTATTACCGTCCATTATGAGGATGATATAGCGGTTTCTGTCGGCTGGCTTTTCTTGAAGTTTGATATTCTTCCAAAAAAAGAAAAGGAAGATAAACCAAAAAAAGAGAAGAAGAAAGAAGAAGAAAAACCGAAAGACGAAAGCGAAGTTGTTAAAGAGCCTAAAAATAAAAAGGATAATATGTTTGTCAGATTTTACAGAAACCGTGGTGTATCAGGCGTTGTTCAGCTTTTGAAGGATGCAGCAAATGCGCTCGGCGGTATGTTTAAAAGAATCGGCAAAGCTTTCCTGTTTGAAGAACTTTTTATTTTACTGAAAATTGGTGCATCAGACTCTGCCGAAACAGCAATTAAATACGGTAAAGTATGTTCTGCAGCTTTTCCTGCAATGGGACTTATCATCAGCACGATGAGAGTTAAAAAATACAGTATAGATATTAATCCTGATTTTATTTACGGCAAAAATGAAGCAAAGCTTCACACAAAAATTTCAGTCAGACCCATAGCTCTTATTAATGCAGTTGTTATTCTTGCATTTGAGCTTATATTCAAAGTTGTTATAAAGCTGCTTAAGCACAGCAAGGTGCAAAAACCTACGGTGGAAAAGCAGATTATAAATAATAATTAATTCAGAAAGGCGGAAAACAAAATGAAAGAACAGTCAGCATCAGGAATTCTCGGTACATCAATTGAGAAGATTAAGGATCTTGTAGACGTAAGTACAATTATTGGTGATCCTATCAAAATCAGTGAAACTCTTCAGATTATCCCGGTTTCAAAAGTAACATATGGCTTTGCTTCAGGCGGTACCGATTTCCCCTCAAAGAGCAATCAGGAACTTTTTGGCGGAGGCGGCGGAGCAGGAATCACAATTTCACCTGTTGCATTCCTTGTTGTTAATAACGGCAGCGTTTCCGTTAAGTATATCAATGCTGCGGAAGGCTCTGTTGAAAGAGTTATCGGAATGGTACCTGACATCGTTGATAAAGCAACAGACGTTATCAGCCAGCTTAAGAATAAGGATAACACCGTTGACAACGCAATCAACGACTATATGAACACAACAGAACCCACAGTCTGATAATTAAAATTCTCATTCCTTGCATATATATTATTATTTGATTTTTGCGAGGGTGAGAAGATTGAAAAAGAAAATAGTCTCTTTGCTTTTATCTGTTTTATTTGTATTCTTTGTTTCTGTTGATGCAAGTGCATCAGGAATAGCAGTTTCAGCACAGAGTGCGGTTTTGATGTGTGTAAACACCGGGGAGGTTTTGTTTTCAAAAAATGAAAGCAAGCAGCTTTCAATGGCGAGCACAACGAAGATTATGACTTCTTTGATTGCTCTTGAAGCTGCAACTCCCGAAAGGGAAATTACAGTTACATCTGAAATGGTTGCCGTTGAAGGAACCTCAATGGGTCTCATGGCTGGTGATAGTGTATCGCTGCGTGAGCTTGTTTACGGTATGATGCTTCAATCAGGCAATGATGCGGCAAATACAGTGGCATATGTTCTGGGCGGTACTCCCGAAAATTTTGCAGAGCTTATGAATGAGCGTGCAAAAGAAATCGGTATGAAAAACACAAACTTTGTCACTCCCTCGGGTCTTGATGATAGTAATCATTATTCAACTGCATATGATATGGCACTTCTTGCTGCCGAAAGTATAAAAAATCCTGAATTCAGATATATATGTTCGCAAAAAACCGCACGTCTTACATATGGAAATCCTCCATATGTTCGTACTCTTACAAATCATAACAGGTTGTTATGGAAGTATTCCGATTCTATAGGAATAAAAACCGGTTTCACCAAGAAAAGCGGAAGATGTCTTGTAAGTGCAGCAGAGAGAGAAGGAATAATCCTTGTTGCCGTTACTCTTAACGCCTCCGATGATTGGAATGACCATATTTCTATGTTTGAATACGGTTTTTCACAACAAAAAGGCATTAATATTGGATGTAATTTAACATCTGTTTCGCTTAATGTTGTCGGCGGAGATAAGTCATCAGTTCCTATAAAGCTTACCCGTGAATGTATTTATGCTGAAAATAATTCGTGTGGTTATATTCTTCTGATAAAGCCTTTTGAATATGCTCCTGTTGAAAAAGGTGAAATTGTCGGCACGGCAGTTTTTGTTTCAGACGGCAAAGTTATTGATAAAATTCCTGTAATAACAGACGGAGAATCCTCGGTAAAAGAGTATGTTATTCAAACAGAAGAGCCTAAAAATCAGGAAAGAATATTTTCGGATCTAATCAGTAAAATAAAATCTATTTTTACAAAATAAAGCGTCTTTGTCGGCGTTCAGAGGTGAAATGATTGGCAGATAATAAAATAAGACTTCAGAAGTTTCTCTCCGAAGCAGGAGTAGCCTCCAGACGCAAGGCAGAGGAAATGATCAGAAACGGTGCTGTTAAAGTAAACGGTCATGTTGCTCAAATCGGAGACAGCGTTGACCCTAAAAAAGATACAGTTACCGTTAAAGGCAAAAAGATTATAAAACAGTCAAGCAAGAGATATATTCTTCTCAATAAACCCAGAGGTTATGTAACAACAACCGATGATGATTTGGGCAGAAAATGCGTTCTTGAGCTTGTTAAAGATGTCAAAGAGCGCATTTATCCCGTCGGCAGGCTTGACAGAGTATCCGAGGGTGCGCTTATAATGACAAATGACGGTGCGTTTGCGAATGCAATGATGCACCCTTCAAAGCACGTTCCGAAAACCTACCGTGTAACCGTCAGACCTGAGCCTACATCCGAGCAGATTGAAATTCTTTCAACCGGTGTTGAGATCGACGGCAGATTAACCGCTCCCGCTGATGTTTATATTATTTCAAAGGATGAAGGCAGAGCGGTTCTTGAAATCATTCTTTATGAGGGTAGAAACCGTCAGATTCGCCGTATGTGTGAGGCATTGAATCTTGAGGTTGCAAGGCTCAGAAGAATTGCCGTTGGTCCTATTAAGCTTGGTATGCTTCAAACCGGTCAATGGCGTGATTTGACCGAACAGGAGGTTGAGTCACTTTTTAAAGCTGCCGGACTCAAAACAAGCGGAGGCATAAGATGATAAAATTTGTTCCTTTTGAATATGACGGTGTTATCGGAATAAAAGCGGTTGAAAATGAAAACGATATCGGATTCTGTACTTTTGAAATAAGCGGATTTGATATGACCTTTCTTTCTGTTGAATGCAAAGATGATATCGTTACCGAGGGCATTGCAAGGTCGGCAATGAATTATGGCGCAAACCGCAACGCATATATTGCAAAAATCAGTAAGCAGCTTGCTTCGCCTGCGTTTAACAGGCTCGGATTTTCAGGTGATGATATACTTTGCGCTGAAATTCCCGTTGCTCTTACTACGGGATGCAGCTGCGGACATTAAGCAAAATAATATTGGAGATGTAGAAAATGATAAAAAGTATGACCGGATACGGCAGAGCTCAGCAGCTTGTAGACGGTATGAATATAACGGTGGAAATTAAAAGTGTTAATCACAGATATTTTGAATTTTCCTCCAAGCTTTCAAGAACTTACGGCTTTCTTGATGAAAAATTAAAAAGTTTCTTTAACGGCAAGCTTACAAGAGGTAAGATGGAATGTTTTGTTCAGATTGAAGCTGTTGAAGAGCCTGATACAATAATTTCACTCAATCATAACCTTGTAAAAGGATATATAGATGCATATAAAGAGCTTTCCGAATCATTCGGACTTGAAAATGATATCAAGGTATCCGATATTTCAAGAGTCAGCGATATTTTTACCATTCGTAAGCAGGCCGCTGACGAAGATAAAATATGGGCAGCAGTAAGTGTTGTTGCTCAGGCTGCACTTGATGGGTTCATTTCAATGAGAGAGCGTGAAGGCGCAAGGCTTAAGGCTGATGTTCTTTCAAGGCTTGATAATATTATCTGCAATGTTAAATTTGTTGAGGAGCGATCTCCCAGAACGGTTGCGGAGTATAACGAAAAACTTCTCGGACGTCTCAGAGAGCTTCTATCGGATGCTCATATTGATGAGCAAAGAATTCTTACTGAGGCTGCAATATTTGCAGATAAAATTGCTGTTGCTGAGGAAACAGTAAGGCTTCGCAGCCATGTTTCACAGCTTCGTTTGTTCCTTGAATCAGATGAAGCAATCGGCAAGAAAATGGATTTTCTTGTTCAGGAACTTAATCGAGAAGCTAATACAATCGGCTCTAAAGCTCAGGATGTAGAAATTGCACGCAAGGTAGTTGATATCAAGGCAGAGATCGAAAAAATCCGTGAGCAGATTCAGAATATTGAATAACGGAGGGAATAACAATGAAGTTAATCAACATCGGATTCGGTAACATGGTAAATGCCGGACGCCTTGTTGCCATTGTAAGCCCTGAATCCGCACCTATTAAAAGAATAATTCAGGAGAGCAAAGAAAAAGGCACTCTTATTGATGCAACTCACGGCAGAAGAACAAGAGCTGTTATTATTACGGACAGCGACCATGTAATTCTCACTTATCTTCAAAGTGAAACTGTTGCAAACAGACTTAATGATGATATGGACGAGCTTGCTGAAGAGGAGGATGAAGATGACTGATAAGGGAATTCTTGTTATATTTTCAGGCCCATCAGGTTCAGGCAAGGGAACGGTTCTCGGAAAGCTTCTTGAAAAGCGTGATGATGTAAAAATCTCTGTTTCAATGACCACGAGAGAAAAAAGGGTCGGAGAAATTGACGGCGTTCACTATTACTATGTAACACGTGATTATTTCGAAAAGAAAATCGCAGATAATAAAATGCTTGAGTATGCAGAATATGCTGATAATCTTTACGGAACTCCTAAGGATCCTGTCGATGAAATGCTTAAAGCAGGTCTTGCGGTTATTCTTGAAATTGAGGTTCAGGGTGCTGAAAAAATCAGAAAGCTTTATCCTGATGCCGTAAGCATTTTTCTTGCACCTCCTTCAACGGCCGTTCTTGAAGAAAGACTCAGAGGCAGAAATACTGAGGATGAAGAAACAGTTAATCACCGACTTGTTATTGCTCGTGAGGAAATTAGGAGAGCAATTGAATATGATTATATGGTGATAAATGATACGGTTGATAATGCGGTCAACGGTATTGAAACCATAATAAACGCAGAAAGACTTAAATTATTCAGAAATAAAAAAATATTAAGCGAGGTAATCAATAATGTTTAATCCGGATTTAAGAGGCGTTCTCACAAACCATCTCAGCCGTTATTCACTTGTTACAGCAACAGCAAAAAGAGCAAGAGAAATTGCTGAGGAAGCAGAAGAAAATAAGATTATAATGACCGAAAAGCCCGTAAGTGTTGCTCTTGAAGAGATTCTTGCAGGTGAATATGTAATTGTTGAACCCGAAGAAATCAG
>CAZJOH010000012.1:0-37239 GCA_964547575.1 uncultured Clostridium sp. | reverse complement strand
CCCAGATGCAGCCGCCGATAAGATTATCATATATATAGAAGATATCCCAATATTCTTCAAGTCCGCCGGGACCAACGCCCATTGCATGAGCATATTCGCAAAGGAAGAAGGGCTTCGGTGTATATTTTTTTCCTCTGGTATGTTTGCCTGTTTTTTCAACATTCTTATGATTGGTATACATTTCAGAAACAACGTCATATGAATGTCTTTCCCCACGGACAACACCTTCATAGTGCACGGGAATTTCGGGGCAAATATCATGAAGATATTCATAGCAAACATCCTGGCATGCATATCCGCCTGCTTCATTTCCGAGCGACCACATGATTATACCTGCACGGCTTCTGTCACGGAGATACATTCTTTTTACTCTGTCAAGATATCTGGGTGCCCATGCAATGTCGTGGCTGATAAGATTGAAGTTTTTGTGAGGTTCGCATGCAACGCCATGAGTTTCGATATCTGCTTCATCAATAACATAAAGACCGTAGATATCGCAAAGAGCAATAAACATTGCATCGGGAGGATAATGCGAGGTTCTTACAGCGTTAACATTGAGGGATTTCATGAGCTTTATATCCTTTTCAAGGTCATCAAAGCTCATAACATAGCCGTTCTTATAATGTGTATCGTGATGATTTACGCCTTTGATTTTAATTTTTTTGCCGTTTACGGTGAAAATATCCTTCTTGATTTTAACTGTCTTAAAGCCGATGTAATTACGCTGTGTCATTATTTCGTCTTCACCATTATAAAGGCTTACGTAGGCAGTATAAACCTCAGGAATTTCAGCATTCCAAGTTTTAACATCAAGATTTTTAAAGCTGATAACACAGTTGTTTTCAGCAGGAATGCATTTCTCGGCAATAAGCTTATTTTTATAATAGATTTTCGCATAAGCACACAAGCCTTCAGGTTTACCGTTAATCGCAACATTAATGTCTAAATTCCATCCCTTTGATGTTTCTTTTGTTCTCAGATAAACATCATTAAGATATGTTTCAGGCATTTCATAAAGAAGAACATCTCTGAAAATACCGTTTTCTCTGAACATATCCTGACATTCGAGGAAAGTGGCGTTAGACCATTTATGAACAACGGCAACAAGCTCGTTTTCGCCTTCGACAAGATACTTTGTTAAATCAAATTCAGCGGTATTATGTGCGCCCTCACTATAGCCTACAAACTGACCGTTAACATAAAGGTCAAGGCATGATATAACACCAAGAAAAGAAATGATATATACTTTATCAAGAGAAGAAATATCAAAGGTTTTTCTGTAAACACCGACAGGCTGTTCATAAGGTACGTAAGGGGGCTTATCATCAAAAGCATAGGGACAGTTGATATAAGCAGGAGCATCATATCCTGTTCTCTGCCATGTTGAAGGGATTTTAACAGTATCAAAAGCAACAGCTTCGGTATCAAGTACATCAGGAAGGTTCTTGTTACTTTCATAATATTTAAACTGCCACTTGCCTGAAAGAATCTTCACCATATCAGAAGATGTTCTTTCTTTTTTCAGCGACGTTTTCTTAAGTGCTTCGACGGAAGAATAGGGGATGGCGTAGCCTCTGCCTTCAAGCTTGTTGATTTCAAAAACAGAGAAATCATTGAAATTAGTTTTATTAATACTGTATTTCATATTATTTTTTCTCCTTTAAAATATTAATCATTATCTTTGCAGCTTTATAAATATCTCCGCAGCCGAGCGTGATAATTAAATCGCCGCTTTCTGCGTTTTTAACGGCATATTCAGCAACCTCATCAAAGGTGTTAAACCAAACACTTCCAGGGATTTTATCGGCAAGCTGTGAGGTGTAAATGTTATAAGTATTAACTTCTCTTGAACCCATGATTTCTGTCATTATGCATTTGTCTGGAATTTGAAGTACACGAACAAATTCATCAAACAGAATTGATGTTCGTGAATAAGTGAATGGTTGGAAAACCGCCCAAACTTTGTTGTAACCCATTTTCATAGCGGTTTCAAGAGTTACCTCAAGCTCCTTCGGATGATGCGCATAATCATCGGCAATTGTAATTCCGTTAATTTGCGCAAGAATTTCAAATCGTCTTCCTGCCCCGTGAAAATTTGAGATTCCTTTTACACATTGTTCAAAGCTGACGCCCGATTCCATTGCGGAAGCAATAACAGCCAAAGCGTTATAAACATGGTGTTTGCCGGGAATTCCGAGTGTAACTTTGCCAAGCGATTCACCGTATCGGATTAAATCAAACGAAGCAAATTCGTTTTTAAGTTCAATATTAATTGCTCTGTAATTGTTTTCTTCATTAACTCCAAAGGTCACAACCGGCTTATTGCATATTTCAACAGCAGGAACAACCGTATCAATTGTATTTCTATCATCGCCGTTGTAAATTATCATTTTTGTCGCCATTGAAGCAAACTTAGTAAATGATTTTTTAAGATTATCAAATGTTTTGAAGTAATCAAGATGGTCCTCATCTACATTAAGAATTACTGCGATATCTGGTGATAAATCAAGGAATGTATCCACAAATTCACATGCTTCGCAAACCATATGCTCACTATGA
Organism: uncultured Clostridium sp.; assembly: GCA_964547575.1. Lineage (GTDB taxonomy): Bacteria > Bacillota > Clostridia > Oscillospirales > Acutalibacteraceae > CAG-177. The sequence continues at coordinate 34,680 of CAZJOH010000012.1, read as the reverse complement.
CCCACAAGACCGTTTGAACCCGTCAAAGGTAGTTTGCCTCCGATTACGGCAGTGGGGTCAAAATCGGCTTCAATCAAAACCTGTGTAAGCATTGAACAAGCTGTTGTTTTGCCGTGAGTTCCGCTTATACATATGCTGTTGGGATAAATTCTTGTTATTGCACCGAGAAGCTTGCTTCTTTCAAAGGTAGGTATGCCGGAGGCTTTTGCTGCAACAAGTTCAGGATTATCGGGGAGAAGGGCGGCGGTGTAAACAATCATTTCCGCACCTTCAATATTTTCCGCTTTTTGCCCGAGAGTAACGGGAATACCCATTGAACGAATTCGTGCGAGAGTATCTGTTTCGTTATTATCCGAACCGCTTAAAAGATATCCCTCTTTATGAAGAATTTCGGCAAGCGGACACATTCCGGACCCGCCTATTCCAATAAAATGAATGTGTTTAACTTTTTTTAATAAAGTATCTATTTCAAACATAATAGTCTCCTTTACTGTATTATTGTTTATTATAATACATACTATGGAAAAAATAAAGAGAAACTTATAAACTTAAAGCAGTTTTTTTAACAGCTTAATTTAAACGACATAAAATAGTAGTATCAAAGCACAGGGAGGTGCAAATTTTGCAAACAGTTAACAAGTTGCTTATAATCGGCGGTGACAACCGTCAGCTATATATGGCAGACTTTTTTGAAAAATCAGGTTTTAATGTTTCTGTTTACGGGTTAACCGAAAAAAACAGAAAATGCACCAATAATATTAAATCAGCAGTAGAAAATGCAGATGCAATTATTTTTCCTCTTCCCATTTCAAAGGACGGAAAATATATAACATCAACAATTCCGATAAACGAAACACTTGATGATATATTATCATTTATTAATAAAGAATGCATTGTATTTGCAGGAATGATAAACAGAAGTGTTGAATCAAAATTTATGAAAAAAAACATAAAATATTTTGATTATTTTAAAAGAGAAGAAGTAACGGTAAAGAACACAGTGCCTACGGTACAGGGAATATTAAAAGCGATGATTGATAATATTGATTATACAATTCACTCCAGCAAATGTGCTGTTTTCGGCTTTGGGAGAGTTGCAAAAATCACAGCCGATATTTTGTCATCTATCGGTGCGGATGTAACTGTTTGTGCCAGAAAACAAGAAGACCTTGCGAGTGCCGAAATCAAAAAAATTAAAAGCTGTAAAATATCTGATTTTTATCATATTTCAAATGAATATGATGTCATTATAAATACTGTTCCTTCGCTTGTGATTGATAAAAAAATACTTGAGAACGTTAAGTCTGACTGCTTGATAATTGATGTTGCTTCCGCACCTTACGGTACGGATTTTGCTGCCGCCTTTGAGCTGGGATTGAACGCTGTTCAATGTCCGTCTTTACCCGGTAAAGTAGCTCCTAAAACGGCCGGTAAAATTATTTCAGAAGCAATTATAAATATATTAGAGGAGGAAAATCTATGGAAAAAATAACCGTCGGTTTTGCTCTTTGCGGTTCGTTTTGTACTTTTGAAAAAGCTGTTGCTGAATTAAAAAGAATGAAGGAATTAGGTGCGGAAATTATACCGATAATGTCATTTAACGCATATACAACAGATACAAGATTCGGTAAATCAGAAAATTTTATAAATGAAATTGAAAACATATGTGAAAATAAAATAATTTCATCCATTTCAGAGGCAGAGCCGATAGGTCCGAAAAAACTTCTTGATGTTCTTGTTATTGAACCTTGTACGGGAAATACTCTTGCAAAGCTTGCAAACGGTATAACAGATACTCCCGTAACACTTGCCGCTAAAGCTCATCTTCGCAATGAAAGACCGTTAGTTATTGCTGTGTCAACTAATGATGCTCTTTCTTCAGCCGCTAAAAATATAGGAAATCTTTTGAATTACAAAAATATATATTTTGTACCTATGCGTCAGGATGATGCTGTGAATAAGCCTCGTTCTGTTGTTGCAGATTTCACAAAAACACTTGATACAATTGAATATGCCCTGAAGGGTAAGCAAATTCAGCCGATTTATAGTTAAGCGAAAAACCAACCTCGATGCAGAGGTTGGTTTTTTGAACATAATTATAATTCGATTTCAGCTGTGAGTTTTATATCTCGTGATGATGCTGCTGCATGGATTTTGAATGTACCCGGTTCAACAACCCATTCATAATCTTGATTAAGAAGCTTGAATGCATTATAATCAAGCTTAAATTCAACTGTTTTTTCTTCATTCGGATTAAGGTTTATCCTCTTGAAATCTTTAAGCAGGATAGTCGGTGTCACTATCGTACTTTCACAGTCTTCCACATAAATCTGGACAACTTCATCTCCGGCAACACTTCCGGAATTTTTTACCGTAACGTTGACTTCAACATCAAACTCATTCGATTTATTAAGCTTTAAATCTGTGTATTCAAATGATGTATAGCTTAAACCAAATCCAAAAGGATAAAGTGCATTTCCTTCGCCTTCATAATATTCGTTGCTTGCACCGGGAAGCATTGAATAATAGCATGGAATCATTGTTGATCTTCGTGGAAGCGAGAAGGGGAGTTTACCGCCCGGATTTACTTTACCGAGCACAATATCACATACCGCCTGAGAACCGCATTCACCGCCAAACCAACAAGAAATAACGGCATCACATATTTCGCTTTCTTCTTTAATTACAAGCGGTTTTCCATGGAGCATGATGAAAATAACAGGTTTACCCAGTTTTGAAATTTTTTTAATAAGCTCCGATTGCTTTCCGCATAATGTTAACTCGCATCGGTCTCTGCCTTCGCCGCTTGATATTGTATCATCTCCGCCACAGAATATTATAATATCACTCTCAGATGCTATTTTTACTGCTTCATCAATGTTTTCGTTATGTTTTTCTGCAACAATGCCTTGAAGATGATGCTGATCAGAGAGTGCAAATTCAAAATCTCCGTCACTTATACCGCACCCGTCACATTGAAGAATTTCAGTATCGGCAAGCTCACTTTTTAATACATCATATATTGTTTTTAAGTTTCTTCCGACAGGCTTCGCAGAGTAACCGCCTAATCTTATTTTGTCAGAAGACGGACCGATTAATGCTATTTTTTTATATTTATTTTTTTCGAGAGGCAGGATACCGTTGTTTTTAAGAAGAATTACTGATTTCTGAGCTATTTCGAGTGCTTTATCAAGATGTTCTTTTTTATTGATAATGTTTTTAAATTCATTTTCATCTGTATAAGGATTTTCAAAAAGTCCCAGTTTAAATTTCAGCATTAAAACACGGCGGCATGATTCGTTAATGTTTTCCTCATCAAGACGTCCTTCGTTGACAAGATCTTCAAGAGAATCAACCCAGAGCTTATTCGGGTATTCATCGCCACCTTGGCAGTCAAGCCCATTCTTTTTTGAAAGAAAAATTCCTTCTTTCTCATTTTTGGCCATTTTATGAAGATAATGAACTCTGCGCAAACCGCCCCAATCGGATCGACAAATGCCTTTTAATCCGAATCTTTCTTTAAGAACCTCTATTAGATAGTGCTTTGAAGTCATCATGAGGTCACCGTCAATTGAATTATAGCTGACCATTACATCATAAGCTCCGCCTTCTTTAATGGCAGCTTCAAACACGGGGAGGTAACAGCTTTCAATTTCTCTAACACCTGCTCTTGCGGTTCCGCAATTAACGCCCGCTTCGGGTATACCGTGAACGCAATAATGTTTTGGCTCGGAAATAACGGTATCTTTTGAGGAAATGTCTCCGTTCTGATGTCCTTTGACAATTTGGACAGCCATTTTTGATGAAAGACAGGTGTCCTCTCCGAAAGTTTCTTCTGTTCTTCCCCATCTCGGATCACGTGCAACATCAAGATTTGGCGAAAGAACCTCATTAATACCCAACGCTCTTGCTTCTGTAGCGATAATTCTGCCTGCTTCATATGCGTATTTGGGCTCGAAAGTTGCTGCCCAGGCGGTGGGAATAGGCAAAACAGTTCCTCTTGTTCCGCAAATACCGTGAAGAGCTTCTCCCGTAAAAATAACAGGAATGCCAAGGCGTGAATTTTCTATGAAAAATTTCTGAACTTTGTTCATAACGGCAGGAACAGAATAATTATCGTGAACATAGCCAAGACCATCAGGGAAATCTTTTTTTAGTGCATCCCAATTATAATCCGATGTTTCTTTTACGGAACAATGATCTGCTTCTTCTGTTTCAGTACAATAACTGCTTCCGAATTTCATATCAAGCTGAGCAATTTTTTCTCGAAGCGTCATTCTTGAAAGTAAGTCTTCTGCTCTTTCTTCCGGAGCAAGAGTCGAATCCTTATATTTAATATAATCTGACATAATACTACCTCGAAAGTTTTTTGAAAATTATATCATATCTTTTCTTTATATGCAATGCTTTAATACGTTAATGTAACACTTAAATATTTAATTCATATAATTGTAATGGTATCATTAATTTATGAGGGTGTTTCAGTATATGAATGTAGTTTTATTGACTGCCGCAGGTGTCGGGGGAGCAACGATAATCGGCGCATTGGCGGGGTTTATATTTATAAAAAAAACAGAAAGAATTTGTAATTTAATTTTATCTTTTGCGGCAGGTGTGATGCTCTCCACTTCAGTATTTAATTTGATTATTCCGTCACTTGCTGCCGGAAATATTTGCTCGGTGGTTCTGACTGTTTCCGGAATTTTCTGCGGTGCTTTTTGTATTACCTTGCTTGATTCAATGGTAAAGAAATTATTGTCAGTTGTAGAAAAAAGCAGAAAAAACAGTTTCAATAAAAGGGACCAACTTCAGAAAATCTTGTTATTTGTTTCGGCAATTGCCGTTCATAATCTGCCTGAGGGCATTGCAGCCGGAGTCGGTTTCGGAACAGGAAACACGGCTGATGCATTAACTATTGCCGGAAGTATTGCACTTCAGAATATACCGGAAGGTATGGTTATAATTGCACCAATGCTGGCTGTCGGCATAAGCCGCACAAAAGTTTTTTTTATTGCATTTTTAACAGGTCTGATTGAAATTTTCGGAACAATATTCGGTTATTGTTCTATTACTGTCTCTAACTGCATTCTGCCTTTTGCTTTGTCGTTTGCAGGAGGTACTATGATATATGTGATATGCAGCGATATGATTCCTGAATCACAAAATAATTTCAAAAAACAAAGTTCTTCTTATGCTTTGATATTCGGATTTTGTCTGATGATTTTTTTGGATTATCTGATTGGTTAACTGTTACTCAAGTAGTCTTTTACGAAGTTTTTCAATAACCTTTTTTTCTATCCTGCTGACATAAGAACGTGAAATATTTAATTTTTTTGAAATCTGTTTTTGAGTATATGGTTCTGTGCCGTATAATCCGTATCTCATTATGATTATTGCTTTTTCTCTTTCGTCACTTAAATTTTCTATATAACTATATATTTTTTTTATTAATAATTGTTCGTCGATTTTTTCGGCAGTATCTTCCTGTATGAAAATTATATCCATAAGTGTAAGCGGGTTTCCTTCGCTGTCAGAGTCAATCGGTTCATTAATGGAAATATCCTGAGATATTTTCTTTTTGCTTCTGAAATACATTAAAATTTCATTCACAATGTTCTCCCCGTTGCGTTTTTGAAAAATCAGATTTTTGGCCGTTTTCAAGGCGATTTTCAGCTTCATATTCACCGTAATTTATATCTGAAAACTCAACCAATTCATCCGTGTCATCTTCAATATCTGTATTAGCAGAATCTGTTGAAGTGATTTTCGGAAATTCAATTTCATCATCTTCTGTTCCGAAGAGAAATACATGTGCATTAGCTCCATCCCAGATAACCTTACGGACTAATGTTCTTACAGCAGAGCGTTTTTGTTCTAATGTCATTTCATCAACAGTATCCTTGAACACTGTAAGAAGTTTACAAATCATATCAAATTCAATATCATTGAGAGTATTCAGTTCTGTTAAGCCTTCCAACTCTCTAATTCGGGTTTCTTTATCCTGATACTCTTGATTTAATTGTTCAATACGCTTTGTAACATGAGCTTTAGCGGAGCTGCATTCCATATCCGTAAGAGAATCTACCAAAGCAGCAATCTTCCTCTGCTTTTCCGCTTGTTCTTTTTTTAAATCAATTATGCGTTTTTCGTAATCTGTGCGACCTCCGACAAAAAACTTACGACACTTTTCCATTTGTTCATAAAATGTGTTTTTATCTTCTGCGAGCATTTTTATATGCTCAATGACAGCCATATCCAAGGTGTTTCCGTTGGCATTTTTATTATTGCAAACAGAACGTTTGCTGCGTTCCTTCATTCTGCATACATAAGTGTATATTATTTGATTATCAGGAGTTTTTCGCTTGGTCATTTTCGGATACATACGCTCTCCGCATTTGCAAAACAATAATCCGGTCAACAAGGCTTGATTACTGCGGGGCTTTCTGTATGATTTGGACTTGTTGCGTTCCAATGACTCCTGTATTTTTACCCATATCTTGCCTTGGATTAAGCCGCTGTGTTCACCGACAGATACAATCCATTCGCTTGGAGGTAAAAATTTTGTAGCTTTTCCTTTTTCCTGAGCTGTGCGATTGTATGCCATAATACCGCGTTTACCGTCAAATTCCTCTTTTTCGGAAAACAAAGATGTTTCGTTTTGAACAAGATAGTTATAGGTTTCATCATCCGCAATTGCATAAACAGGATTTTGTAAAATCGCTTTAATAGAAAAGCGGGTAAAATACTTATCATTCTTACTTTTATATCCCTGTTTAATTAACGCAGCTTCGGTTAAAGTTAAAGAATCTGTTTCTACATATAAATCAAAAATTTTCTTAACAATCTCTGCTTCTTCGGGAATTAGCTTTAATTTACAGCATTTTTTAGTTTTTCCATCAATTGTCACACTCTTTACAGCTTCAGAAGTATAACCCGTGGGTGTTGTTCCTCCAAGCCAGCGTCCCGTTTTGGCAAGCTCGTGCATATTATCGCGTATGCGTTCTGCAATAGTCTCGCGTTCAAGCTGCGAAAAAACTGATGCAATATACATCATAGCTCGCCCCATTGGCGAAGTAGTGTCAAATTGTTCTCTGATAGAAACAAAAGAAATATCTAAGCGAGCCAACTCTTCTATCAAAGCGGAAAAGTCGCTGATGTTTCTGCTGATACGGTCAAGACGGTAAACAACAATAGCTTTAAACTTGTGTTTTTTAGCAGCTTCCATCATCTTCTTGAAATCAGGACGATTAAGATTTCCGCCCGAAAAACCTTCGTCTTCATATACAACCGAATTTTCAGCAGCGGTTTCACCGTAGTGCATACGGATATACTCTTTACAAAGCTCAATCTGATTTTCTATACTTTCGCCTTTTCCCGTAAACTTTGATTTGCGAGAGTAAATGGCAATAACATCTTCATTCTTTTTCATTTACCGAATCCTCCTTGAACTTATATTAGTGATGTGTCACATTCTATCATAACACAACGAATCATACGTGTAAATATTTACTTGAAATTTTTCTCATAATGTTTTTGCGAACAAAACACAGAACCCGGAATGCAGATGCACTCCGGGTTTCTTTGCATCCGATTACATTTTCGGATTACCGTATTCTCTTATCATAGCCGCCATTGAAACAACCCATTGCTTGCCGAATTTGCAAACATCGACTCCGTTTACAAGCTTTCCGTATGCAATAGCTTTTCGGAGTGTACTCTCATTAAGGCTCCACAGAGTTGTTGCATCGCCGAAAGACATAAGTCCGTCAAAGGGTGTTTCAACAACTTCGCCGTTTGCCCACAGTTCATCACAGGAAATATCTGCTTCGTCATCCCAGATAATTCCGTAACCGCCAACATCAACCTCAACGGTATAAAACAATTCGGGATTATCTTTTAGCGGAGCAAACATAGACCACTTGTCAAACAGGGGAGCGACATCATAAATTTTTGTCACGCCTTCGGAAAACTGAACGCTGAGTTTAAACTCGGGCAAAGCACTAACAGATTTAACCTTATGAAACATAAAGATACCTCCTTATTCCAACGGAGAAAGCTGCTTGAATTCCTGCGTGTCCCAAATTTTAGCCAAGTCATCTTTGTGAATCGAAATCCACTCTCTGACCATTTCAAGAGCCTTGGCAGGCAGATAACCTTCAAGCACATTTCCGTTCTGAATATCAACAGCAGCGACATGTTCACCGTAGATTGCGTGAATATGCGGCGGATTGTGCTCGCTCTGCTGAAAGTACATTCTTATTATTATTCCGTAAAATCTTGATAATACAGGCATCAAATCATTCCTTTCGATTGCATTATATCACGGTATCGTGATAATGTCAATATACTTTGAAGGTACCGAAGAAGATACTCCGCCTGTAAAAGAAAAAGATTCAAATAACAATAAACCCCAAACCAAAGCAAAAATCGGATTTTGATTCAGCAACCCCGCAGACATCTGCGGGGCAGTTTGCTTTTAAATTATCGTCATTATAAACAACAAAAATCATATCTGTATGTGCAAAACAGAGAAAAAGCAAAAAATCAAAAAAATCACCGTAACATTCCTCAATTTTTGTCATATATATAGTGAATTGTTTTTGAAAAATATCACATTTAATTGAAAATAATCTAAATTTATGCTATTATTGTATATGTATAATTATATCCATTTTCGGATAATGCGAGGTTAGAGTTATGGTTAACGATAAAATCAATGTAGTCGGAACAAATATTGCAGAAAAGGCAACGATGATCTGGAACGTTGCGGATATGCTCAGAGGTCCTTTCAAGCCTCACGAATACGGTCTCGTTATTCTTCCCATGACCGTTGTTAAACGCTTCCACGATTGTCTTTTGCCTACTCACGAGGCAGTTCTCGCTCAATATGAAAAAATTAAAAATCTTGCTGTTATTGACGGCTTTCTTTGCCGTGCATCGGGATATCAGTTCTATAATACAAGCAAGTTTACATTTGAATCTCTGCTTGCTGATCCCGAAAACATCGAGATAAACTTCCGTGATTATCTTGCAGGTTTTTCGCCCAATGTTCAGGATGTGCTTGCAAAGTTTGATTTTGAAAACATCATCAAGCGTATGGTTGACAGCAATACGCTTTACCTCGTTATAAAAGAATTCAATTCAGCTAAAGGCTATCTCGGTCCAGATAAAATTTCTGCTGTTGACTGCGGATATATCTTTGAAGACCTCGTTAAGAGATTCTCCGAATCATTCGGCGAAGAAGCCGGAGCGCATTTCACAAGCCGCGATATTATCTACCTTATGACAGATATTCTGCTTTCCGATGCAGACCTCACCGAAGGTAACGTTACAGTTTATGATATGGCGATGGGTACTTCGCAGATGCTTTCCTGTATGGAAGAACGCATTCACGATCTGAGCGAGGACTTGTCCGTTACCTGCTTCGGTCAAGAGTTCAACCCCAGCACATTTGCCATTGCAAAAGCCGATATGATGATTCGAGGCGGCGACCCCAACAATATGCGATTCGGCGATACTCTTTCCGATGACCAGTTCAAGGGCTACACATTCAAATATATCATTTCAAATCCGCCCTTCGGCATTGACTGGAAGAGAGAGCAGAAAGCCGTTGAAGCAGAAGCGGCACTCGGCGATCTCGGACGCTTTGCACCCGGACTTCCCAAGATTTCTGACGGACAGCAGCTCTTTGTTCTCAACGGACTTGCAAAGCTTGCATTTGACGGCAAGATGGCGATTATTCAGAACGGCTCACCGCTTTTTGCAGGCGATGCAGGCAGCGGACCTTCAAATATCCGTCAGTACATATTGGAAAACGATTGGCTTGATGCCATTATTCAGCTTTCGACAGACCAGTTTATGAACACGGGCATCAGCACATATATCTGGATTCTTTGCAAGGACAAGCCTGCACACAGGGCAGGCAAGGTTCAGCTTATTGATGCATCGCATTGCTATGAGCAGCGCAGAAAATCAATCGGTACAAAGCGTAATGACATCACAGACCTTTGCCGCAGTCTTATTGTTGAAGCCTACGGCGATTTCAGGCACGATGCTGTTTACGGCAGTGAAGACGGCATACATTGCGTGAGCAAGATTTATGAAACCGTTGAATTCGGCTACAACAAGATTGTTGTTGAAAGACCGCAGAGAGATGAAAACGGCGGAATAGTTATGAAGAAAGGCAAACCTGTTGCGGATGCAAGCCTTCGTGACACAGAGAACGTGCCTCTTGTTGAGGATATTGACAGATATTTTGAGCGTGAGGTATTGCCTTATGCTCCCGATGCGTGGATTGACAAGAACAAAACGAAGGTCGGCTATGAAATCCCGATGACGAGATATTTTTATAAGTATCAGGCACCCGAATCCGCCGACGCAATCCTCGAACGTATCATCGGACTTGAAAAGGATATAAGCAAAAGCTTGGAAGATATTTTAAAATGATTGTTTAAGGAGATTGTTATGAGAAGTGCTGATTTACAAAAGAAATCTATGATAAAAGTTAGAGGAGGCTTTAGTGACACTAAAGGTATCAGCCCTTATTCAGCAGGAATTCAGGTGGAGGAATTTGACGATAGAACAAGAAATATTATAAGCAACTCACTTTTCAGTGATTTGGAATCATGTATAATAGATTTTAACTATTATGGTCAAAGTGAAGTTATACGTGATTTTTGTAAAGATATACTGAACGATGTATTTGGTGTAACCAACCGAATAAATTATACAAAGTTCTATGAACTGGAAAAGTTTTATGAGAATAGAATTCATGATGTAATTAAAAACGCATTTTATAATGAGGTTCTTGATATTGTTTGGTATACTTGTAACTGGATCGCTAAAAGCAAACACGATTATAGTGGAGAAACATTCAAAAAATTCAATGATGTTTTCGAACGAGAATCAGTTGGTTATCGTTTTATCAACGGAAAAATTGTTCGGATAACAGATCCAGTTGAAATTGAAGAAATTGAGCAAGCAGCAACAAATCAGTTTGAAGGTTGCAGAAACCATATTCAAAAAGCTGTTGAATATCTGTCAAACCGTGAAACCAAAGACTATAAAAATGTTGTTAAAGAAAGCATAAGTGCGGTTGAATCGATATGTAAAGTTATAACGTGTAACGAGAGTGCAACTCTTGGTGATGCTCTTAAAGTGTTAAGTAAAAAACATGATTTGAACCCACAACTAAAGGCTGCGTTTGAAAAGCTTTATGCATATACAAATGGCTCAGAGGGAATACGTCACGCAGACGGACTTTTTACAAGTGAAGTAACATTTGAAGAAGCGAAATTTATGCTTGTGAGCTGTAGTGCGTTTGTAAATTATCTGATTTCCGAATACGGAAAAACAATGTAAACACAAAAGCGGACTTAACAGGGATATAAACAAAAGTGGAGGACATTTTAAGTTGAGCAAAGCAAAGAGAAAGAAAAACAACAATTCTGTTTTAAATGAACGAAAATTCAACGAGTCTTTTGCTGTAAGGAAAGAAAGAATCGGAATTATATTTAAGGTTATTTATGTGATTGCCGCTTTCTTTTTAGCAAGCATTATAGCTTTGCAAAACAATAAAGATGCTGGCATTTCAACGGTATATATTATTGAATCGTGTGCGGCAAGTTTTTTATTGTGTTTGTTGGTTGTTCTTATGATTTATGTTTTTAATGAACTTCAATGTCTTAAGATAACTGAAAATGTTGAAGAAAACCAAGCATTAAAAACAGAAAACAGCTATGCTGAAATATTTAATTATTTCAGCGTTGGCGGTGCAACAGCATTTTTGTCTGCATTTTTGATTGAATATATTAAAGAATATTTGACGAAAGAAATTTTTTCAGGAATGGTGTCGGTTTTCTTAATTGGTGGAGCGGTGCTGCGTTTTGTCAGCAGTTTTACTAATAAATGGGAAAAAGCCAGACACACAGCAAACAGCGTTGTCTGGACTTTGGCAATTTGTTCGTTGATACTTTTAACAAAATTCGGGTGAAAATTATGCGTGAAATGAAAAACAGCGGAATAGAGTGGATAGGCGAGATACCTGCTAAATGGGGTGTCTTTCCAGCGAGATACGCATTTTCTGAAGTAAAAACAAAAAACACCTCAGGCGAGGTTAAAAACGCTCTTCAATTTAAGTTTGGCAGTATAATACCTAAGTTGAATTTTGATGCAGATAATGAAGATTATGTTGCCGATACTATAACAAATTATACAATTGTCGAGCCAAGAACAATAATGATAAATGGTTTGAATTTGAATTATGACTTAAAATCACTTCGAGTTGGTTTGGTTCGTGAAAAAGGGGTTATTACATCGGCGTACCTTGCATTGAAGCCTGATGAAAATATAATTAATGCGGAATTTGCAAACTATTTATTCAAAGGCTATGAAAGTAAGATGGCATTTCATAACATGGGGGCAGGCATACGTTTGACTTTGGGTTTCAAGGAATTTAAAAACCAACCTCTTTTAGTTCCTGAAATGTCAGAACAATTGAAAATTGTTAATTTCCTTGATAATGCATGTGCGAAGATTGATACGGTTATTGAGAAAACGAAGGCGACAATTGAGGAATATAAAAAGCTCAAGCAGTCGGTTATCACTCAAGCTGTCACAAAAAGCATCCGCCCCAACCGCCCTATGAAAGATTCAGGTATCGAATGGATAGGCGAAATCCCTGCGGATTGGAATGTTAAACGAGGAAAAGCAATTTTAACCTTGTTAGAGAAACCTGTAAAAGAGACAGATTCTGTAATAACTTGTTTCAGAGATGGACAAGTTACCTTAAGATCTAATCGTAGAGAAGATGGTTTTACTTTTTCTCTTCAAGAGGTTGGGTATCAAGGAATTGATGTCGGTGATTTGGTTGTTCACGGTATGGATGGTTTTGCAGGTGCAATCGGCATTTCGGATTCAAGAGGTAAAGGAACCCCTGTATTAAATGTTATGGATAGTACAGAGAATAAGCGATACATAATGTACTATCTTCGTAATATGGCATACAACGGCGTTTTTATTGCTCTTGCAACAGGTATTCGCGTTAGGTCTTGTGACACAAATTGGAACAAGTTAAAGAACTTACCGTATATAATTCCAAGCCATTCAGAACAACAAGAAATTGTTGATTATATTGATAAAAGATGTTCTGAAATCGACGAGCTTATCGCAAAGAAAACAATCCTCTTATCCGAACTCGAAAGCTACAAAAAATCATTGATTTATGAATATGTAACAGGCAAAAAGGAAGCGTAATTATGGCAATATTAAGAAAGTATTTATATATAGACGAAGACTTCGTTAACGATGCTTATTCAACAATTTTTGGCTATGACCACAACGAACAAGAAATCGTTTCAAATAATGAAAAACAATTTGATGGAAGGATTGGTTTTGAGAAGGGTGTATCTTTAGGCGCAGGCGGAAGTAAAAATTCCGAAAACACAGTGAAGATTAATGCAAGTAAGCCGATTCCTGCAAAGTTGCAAGAGATAATTGATTATTTAAAGTCCGAAAACGACGATGAAATTCCTTATTATGAACAAATAGATGATGAAACGTTTAGGTCAATACATAGAGATTTTATTTTTGAGGGAGTATTTAATTTGAGCTTTACCAAATTAGAACAATATTCTCGGTTCATAAATGTAACTGTCTCTATTGAGGATATTTTAAAAACCGGTAGATTAGAAGACCCTAAATTAGCAGAAGGGATTTCGGCTTTGCATGATTTAGCAGAGCAAGAACGAGAGAATGGAATCACCTGTATTTTAAATTTTGTAAACGATAAAAAGTATCCTTGTTTTTGTAAGCTCGACCAATCATTTATAAGGGTCAATTCTTCACTTTTAGTTGGTGAAGTTACGATTTTATGTAAAATTTCAAGAATCGTTCCTAAGAACTCTACGGTTAATTTGACAAATATTACCGAATTATCAAAACTAAAACTACCTAACCCCAATACAAGACAAGGAAAAACTCAAATGGTGCAAAATATAAAGAGCGGGAAGCAAACTTCAATAAAAGATTTTCAAGATGAAATCAAAGGACCAGCTTTTGAAATAGTACCAATTGCAATATACAAATAAGTTTGTAGAATTCGAAGGGAAGTTTATGATGGTAGAAACCACAGTTGTTCAAGAATCTATTTTATTTACCACTTCAGCGGTGAAAGATATTATAGTGGCGATTATAAGCGCTGTAGTAGGTGCTTTGGTCGGCTCGTTTGTTACTTATAAATTGCAAAACAAAAAAGATATGCAACAAAAAGCAGAGACTTCAAAGCCTAAAATATTTAATTACGATGTTTCTGATGGTTATGCTCCACGTACTTTTGAAGAATATGAGATGTGTAGCTTCTCAAAAGATGATATTGATGCAAAACTCTCCTATTGTGGTTATTTCACTAATACCGACAAAGCACTTTTCACGATTGAAAAAATTGAAAGTGAACACAAAACATACGTCCCTTACGGAAACAAGGTTGTTAAAAAAGATGCAAAGTTTATGATTAAAATAAATCTTGTTACAGGGGAAAGCCTCAAAAATATGAAGCTATTTGTTAAAGATATTAACAATAAAGAATACTCTTACAAAATGATACAAAAAGGAAATAGATTTATATTGATGAAAAGCCTTTGGAGGAATGAACAATGATAACTACTGAAAAACGATTTGAAGAAGATATTGAATCCTTCTTTCTCTCTCCTGCGGGCGGATACACCAAAACCGCCTATAAATATGATGCAAAGCTCGGTTTATACGTTGATACCCTCATTGAGTTTATTCAGAAAACCCAGCCCAAGGAATGGGCAAGGTTCGTAAATCAGAATTCCGTTGACCCCGAGCGTAAATTCTGCATCGCATTCAATAATGCCTGCGATGCGGACGGACTTCTTTATGTCTTGCGCCACGGTTTCAAGCACAGAGGCATAACCTTCCGTGTTTGCTATTTCAAGCCCGAATCATCGCTTAATCAGACCGCCGCCGCACTCTATGCAAAGAACATCGTCAACTGCGTGCGTCAATGGCATTATTCCGCAGAGAATAACAAATCAGTTGATATGGTGCTTGTTCTCAACGGTATTCCCGTTTTTGCCTTTGAACTCAAAAATCAGTATACAGGGCAGAATGTCAATAACGCAAAGGTTCAATGGATGGAAGACCGTGACCCCAGAGAAATCTGTTTCCAGTTCAACAAGCGTATTTTAGCCTATTTCTGCGTTGACCACTATGAAGTGTGGATGGCAACAAAGCTCGCAGGCAAGAAAACGTTCTTCCTGCCTTTCAATCAGGGTTCAAACGGCGCAGGCTCCGACGGAGGCAAGGGTAATCCTGCAAATCCCGACGGCTATCCCACTGCATATCTCTGGGAAAACGTTTTCCAGAAAGAAAGCATGATGGATATTATTCAGAAATTCATCCATCTCAAAGACGGTAAAACCCTCATATTCCCTCGTTTCCATCAGCTCGACGTTGTCAGAAAACTCCTTGCCCACGTTTCCGAAAACGGTTCGGGGCATAACTATCTGATTCAGCACAGCGCAGGCTCGGGCAAATCCAACTCAATCGCATGGACAGCCTACCGCCTCGCATCGCTTTTCAATGCAGAAAACAAACCCGTTTTCAGCAGCGTTATTGTTGTAACGGACAGAACTGTTCTTGATGCACAGCTTCAGGAAACGATATCTTCATTTGACCACACTCTCGGTGCGGTTGAAACAATCGGCGAAGATAAAACCTCAAAGAATCTCCGTGATGCCATAAATGACGGTATTCGCATAATCGTAACAACATTGCAGAAATTCCCTGTTATTTATCAGGAGGTTGAAAGCGTTTCAGGCAGAAATTTTGCCGTTATCGTTGATGAAGCTCATTCCTCACAGACGGGCAGTTCCGCATTGAAGCTCAAAGCAGCTCTTGCAGATACGGAAGATGCTCTGCGTGAATATGCGGAAATCGAAGGCAAAACCGAAGCTGAGCTTGACCCTGATGACAAGCTGATGAACGAAATGCTCATTCACGGCAAGCATAAAAACCTTTCGTTCTTCGCATTTACCGCAACCCCAAAAGATAAAACTCTTGAACTTTTCGGCGAGGAATATTCCGATGGTTCGTTCCATCCGTTCCATATATACAGTATGCGTCAGGCAATAGAAGAAGGTTTCATTCACGATGTTCTTCAGAATTATATGACCTATGACACCTGCTTCAAGATTGCCAAAACAACTCCAGATAACCCCGATGTTCCTGCAAGCAGAGCCGCAAAGGTTATCCGCAAATATCAGGAGCTTCATCCCTATAACATCAGCCAGAAATCACAAATAATCGTTGAAACATTCAGAGAAACAACAAGACATAAAATTAACGGCAGAGCCAAGATGATGGTTATAACCTCATCAAGACTTGCCGCAGTAAGATACTATCACGAAGTCAAGCGATACATAGAAGAGCAGGGATATGACGACGTTCAGATTCTTGTTGCTTTTTCGGGTGCTGTTGAAGACGGCGGTGTTGAATACACCGAGCCGAAACTCAACAAGCGTGCAGACGGCACAAGCATTGCCGAATCGCAGACAAAAGCGGAATTCAACAAGAATTTCAATGTTCTTATCGTTGCCGAAAAATATCAGACCGGTTTCGATGAGCCGCTGCTTCACACAATGATTGTTGATAAGAAGCTTAAGGGCGTTAAGGCTGTGCAGACTCTTTCACGCCTTAACAGAACCTGCGAAGGCAAGGTTGACACGTTTGTACTTGACTTTATCAACACAAAAGAGGATATTCTTGATGCATTCCAGCCTTTCTATCAGGAAACCTATCTTGAGCAGGAAGTCAATGCCGACCTCATTTACAAAACTCAAAAAGAACTCCGTGGCTTTGCAATATACAGCGATAACGATATTGATGCATTTGAAAGAGTTTATGTTCAGAGTTCAACAAAGCAGGATGCAAAATCAATGGGCAAAATGTCAAGCACATTGAAGCCGGTTGCAGACCGCTACGACCTGAAATCACCCGATGAACGTTATCAGTTCCGCCGTCAGCTCAGAAGCCTTATAAAGTGGTACGGATTTGTATCGCAGGTAACAAGGATGTTTGATAAGGATTTACACAGAGAGTATCTCTTCTGCTCATATCTACTGAATTTTATTCCTGCTGATTCTGTTGAAAAAATCGATCTTGACGGAAAACTCAAACTTGAATATTACAAGCTTCAGAAAACCTTTGCAGGAGCTATTGAACTTCAGAAGACTAAAGGTGTATATGAACCCGCCAAGCAAAAAGGCGCAATGGGCATTGAATCCAAAGAACCCCTTGATGAAATTATCGAAAAGATAAACGAGAAATTCAAGGGTGCATTCACAAGCGGCGATAAAGTCGTGTTCAAGGCTCTGTATTCAAGGCTTATTGAGGATAAGAAACTCGCCAAGGATGCAGCAAGCTCCGATCCGCAGATATTCACCGAAAGCATCTTCCCAAAAGTGTTTGGTGAAGCTGCACAGGATAGTTATATAGAAGAGCAGGAAGCCTATGCTTCACTCTTTGAAGACCAGCACAAGTATAACGCTATAATGAGTGCTCTTGCAGAGATAATCTACAGAGAGTTGAGAAAGAAGAAATAATCACATTGATTGGAGATTGTAATATGATAAACAGAAATAAACTTGACGTGATTCTTTCATCATACAAGAAAAGATTCAAAGAGCTTTTTAATGGCAAATCCAAAAATGACGGTGAGAAGTATAAGTGGGTTGCTGTAAAGCGTTTTCAGGATGTTTGGGATATCAATGCTCCCGATTTTCTTGATATGTTTATGAAAGCAACCGACAAAACATTTAATCTCCTTGCTTCAATGAATAATCTCCCCAGAGGAATGATTAAAGAATTTGCAACAAAAGACCCTGAATTTGTAAGAGAAATGTTCATCAATCTTTTTGACGAATCGAAAGATGTAACAGAAAGAATAAGAGCTTTCAGTGCGGCTGCAGATGAAATCAAAGATAAATATAATCCCGGTTCATGGCAGCAGCATTATCAGGGAGTTAATGCGATTTCAACATATCTCTGGCTCAGATACCCTGACAAGTATTATATTTACAAGTATTCCGAAATCAGCAAAGCAACAAAAATCACAGAAAGTGATTTTATTGCCAAGAAGGGTTATGCTCTTGAAAATTTTGTTCCCGGTCTTGATTTTTACAGTGAAATATGCAAAGCAATCAGCGAGGATGCAGAGCTTGTTCAGATGCTGAAAGATGAAATCGATGACACCTGCTATCCTGATGAAAACTTTATGACTATGGCGATTGATGTAGGGTTTTATATCAGCAGATACATTGCAGATGAAAAAATCGACGATTTTTCTTCAAATGCAGAGGTTTTAAATTGGTATACTCCTGTTGTATTGGCGTTGAGAGAGCTTGGCGGAAGTGCAAAAAGAAAAGATGTGCACCAGAAAATAATCGAGATGCAAAATATTTCAGAAGAGATGCTTGCTGTAAAGACTGAAAAATCTAATACAAGTAAGCTTTTGAATAATATTGATTGGGCACGAAATTATTTGGCGTATGAAGGTATATTGGATAAATCTCAACCTGGTGTTTGGGCATTGACGGACCTTGGTTGGAAAGTAAACATGACACATGAACTTGCTGAAAAAATTCATTTGAAATGGATTCGAATAAAAACAGCAGAAAGAAAAAAAGAACCTATACCTGAAATCGATATATCAAAATACTATTTTGATGACAGTAAATACACCAAAGAAGATTTTCTTGACGACGTATACATCTCTTCCGAAAAATATGATTCTCTTGTTTCTCTTCTTAATCACAAATTGAATGTTATCCTTCAGGGTGCACCCGGTGTCGGTAAAACTTATGCCGCAAAGCGTCTTGCATATTCAATTATGGGTAAAAAGGATGACACCAAAATTGAATTTGTTCAGTTCCACCAGAATTATTCATATGAAGATTTCATTATGGGATACAAGCCGAATGGCGATTCTTTCAAACTGACAAACGGTATTTTCTATAATTTCTGCAAAAAAGCAGAAAGCAATCCCAATGAAAAATATTTCTTCATTATTGATGAAATCAACAGAGGAAATATGAGTAAGATTTTCGGCGAGCTTCTTATGCTTATCGAAAAAGATTACAGAGGAACAAAAGCAACTCTTGCATATAATGGTTTACCATTCAGTGTACCCGACAATCTTTACATAATCGGTATGATGAATACTGCAGACAGAAGTCTTGCTATGATTGACTATGCTCTTCGTCGCCGTTTTAGTTTCTGCGATATGGAACCCGGCTTCACATCGGACGGATTTGTAAAATATCAGAAATCTTTTGAAAATGAAACTCTTGATGCACTGGTTGATAAAGTCAAAGAATTGAATACTGCTATAAGTAAGGATTCAGCTCTCGGCAAAGGTTTCTGCATCGGTCACAGCTATTTCTGCGGTCACGAAAATGAAACCGACGATAACTGGTTAAGTGAAATTGTTGAATACGATATTATCCCGATGATTAGTGAATACTGGTTTGATGATAACGGTAAACTTCTTACATGGAAGAACAATCTGCGTGGTGTTTTAAATGACTGAGGATAAAGGAATTCTGATTAAAAACATCTATTATATGCTGGCATATGCTTTTCAGGTTCTCCGTCAGTCAAACTATGAAAGTCTTGAAGCTGAATCCTTTGAGAACATTCATGATTTGTTTGCCGAAATACTCTCAAAAGCCGTTTCACAACAGTTAAAGCAAGGCTTACACAAAGAGTATATGTCCAAGCAAGAAGTCTTGCCTGTACTCAAAGGCAAACTTGATATCAGCGGCACAATCAAAGAGAAGCTGCAAAGAAAACAGCTTGTTTCGTGTGAACACGACGAACTGACTGAAAACAATGTTTTTAATCAGATTATCAAAACTACATCTGATTTGCTTATACGACATTCTGATGTAAGCACCGATAGACGATCTGCACTCAAAAAGAATATGCTGTTTTTTGGTGATATTGATTATATTGACCCGTCGCTCATAAAATGGGACAGACTTCACTTTCATAGGAATAATCAGACTTATAAAATGCTGATGAATATTTGTTGGTTTATTCTTGACGGTATGCTTCTTTCAGCCGAAAAAGGCACGTATAAAATTGCGTCATTTATCGATGACCAAAAGATGCACAGACTGTATGAGCATTTTGTTCTTGAATACTATCGCAAACATTTTCCTCAACTCAAAGTAGGAGCAGACCAAATCAAATGGAATATCGCAGAAGACGAAAATGACATCTTCCTTCCTGCTATGCAGACAGATATCACTTTGAAAAACAGTGATAAAGTTCTGATAATCGATACAAAATATTACGGTAAAGCATGGCAGACACAGTATGATTCAAACACGCTGCGTTCGAATAATCTTTATCAGATATTCACTTATGTGAAGAATCTTGATAAAGAATCAACGGGTAATGTCGGCGGTATGCTTCTCTATGCCAGAACAAACGAAAGAATCAGCCCCGACTGCGATTACACAATGGGTAACAATAAAATCAGCGTAAAAACACTTGATTTGAATTTACCGTTTAATCTTATAGCATCACAGCTTGACAGTATTGCAAATAATTTTTTTGAATTGAATTAAGGAGTCACTATGAACTTTTTAGACCTTGCTGCCGAAAGATATTCGGTGCGGAAATTTACGGACAAGCCTCTTAAAAAAGAGGTTATTGACAAGATTCTTGAAGCGGGACATGTTGCGCCTACGGGCTGCAATTATCAGCCGCAGAGGATTCTTGTTATCAACAATGAAGATACCCTTGCAAAACTGAAGGACTGCACACGCTGTCATTTTGATGCGCCTTGTGCAATGCTTATCTGCTATAACAAGGACGAATGCTGGACAAGACCCTATGACGGTGCACAAAGCGGTGTTGTTGACGCAAGCATCGTCACAACTCATATGATGCTTCAGGCGTGGGAGCTTGGTGTCGGTTCGACTTGGGTTATGCATTTCAACCCGTTCAAGATGCGTGAGGCATTCGAAATCCCCGAAAACATTGAACCTGTTGCACTTCTTGTTATGGGCTACCCCGCACCCGATGCAGAGCCAATCGCCATGCATTCAAAGTACAGACCCATGGAAGAAACGGTTTTGTATAACAAATTCTAAATTGAATTTCAAAAAAGAGGAATAATATGCTTCAAAAAATAGTTTCATTTATCGCTTCAATAATTCTATTGTTTACTCCGTCGGTGGCTCTGCCCAAAAAACCTAATGTGCTTGTTGAATCGCTTGATAACTTAAGCGAAAACAGAACTGCAGACGAAATTAACGGAGCAAACGGAACAAGATTTTATATTCAGCGACCCAAAAGTGAGAAGCTGAACGAGGTTAATGCCGCTGATTTCGGGCTTTCGGAGGATAATGCGGATAATTTTGAGGCATTTCAGAGCGCACTCAATTATTGCTCACAGCATCCGCAGACAAAGCTTGTTATTGACAAGGGAACATATTATTTCAGAAGCGTCAACGGTCTTGATGCCAATAACTGCATGGATTTGATGATTGAAGGCTCCGATGCAACCTTCGTTTTCTCCTCAACAGGGTATAAATTCTTTATCAGAAACAGCGAATGCGTTGAAATCCGCAATCTTAATTTCGATTGGAACTGGGCGGAAAGCCCCCTTGCTTCGGTTGTTACCGTCCGTAACAGCAATTCCGATGCCCATACGCTTGACCTTGTTTTCAAGAATGCGGAGTACTGCAATGAAAACAATCGACTGATGGCTATTACCCAATGCGACCCCGAAACACTTACCTTCGGCGCAAAATGCTCCTCAAAAGAGGTTTATCTTTATCAGTATGCAAATGCGGTAAAGTCTGTTCAGAAGATTTCGGACAATACTCTCCGTGTTACTCATAACGGTTGTATGGATGGTTTTGAGGACGGCGAAATGTATTTTTTAAGGCACTATGTCTATGACGGAACGGTTTTCAGTATCAGAGATTACAGCGAAAACATAACCTTTGATAATGTCAGCATTTACGGCAGCCCCGGAATGGCATATATCTGCGAGGGCAACTGCTCGCATTTTCAGATTATAAGCAGCTTTATCGGAGTTAATCCCGAACACAAAGACAGCCGATGTGTGTCTTTGACCGCCGATGCGATTCATATTGTAAACACCGATGGCTGCTTCAATATTTCAGACTGCGATATAAGCGGAATGGGCGACGATGCCATTAACGTACATGACGGTCTCGGCTATGTTTCGGCTGTAAGCGGCAACACGCTTAAGCTGATTGCATCTGCAATGAGACTGAATGAGGGGGATACTCTTGCTTTCAAAAACGAAAAGTATGAGAATACGGATGCAACCGCAAAGATTGTTTCCGTCAAAACTCTTGAAGGCATAACAAAAGAGGTTGTTGTT
Organism: uncultured Clostridium sp.; assembly: GCA_964547575.1. Lineage (GTDB taxonomy): Bacteria > Bacillota > Clostridia > Oscillospirales > Acutalibacteraceae > CAG-177. Next base: position 12,233 of record CAZJOH010000012.1, on the reverse strand, counting down.
GAAAGTCTCACCGAAAGTGTAACGGAAGGCTGGACTGCTTATAACACAGAATGCAATAGCGGTAACTATGTTATCAGAAACAACTATTTCCACGAAAACAGGGCAAGAGGTTTGCTTCTCCAGTCATCAAACGGACTTTGCGAGAATAACCGATTTTATAAAACGATGGCTCAGGCGATAAAGGTGGTTATGGATATTGAACCCACTCTCTGGCAGGAGGGCACGGGCGTTGATAACCTTGTCATCCGTGACAACTCATTTGAAATGTGTAACTACAGCGACTGGGGCTCGGTAATAGAAATCGGCACGAATATTGCAGGCAAATCTGCCGAAACAGCCGTTTTTACAAACATTGAAATTACCTCAAACACCTTTGCCGATATGCCGTCAAGGCTTTTGAAAGTGAATAATGTAAACGGTCTTGTTCTAAGCGACAACACAGTTGATACAGGTGAAAACTTTGAACAAAACTCAAATCAGGGTAAGCTTTATTTTGATAAGTATTGCTTAAACATAACTTATTCTGATAATGATTTTATCAACAAAGGATTTTTAAAAGAAAAAGAAATAGCCCAAGCCGAAAATGCTTCGGTCTGGGCACGAGTTAATTCACAGCTATAATTAAAGCTCGGAGTGTGCTGGCATTCCGAGCTTTTAATTTATTTAAATGAGCAGAGGATTTTCTACTGCTCATTTTTCATCCTTTTTACTTTGTTAAACTTATGTCAAGATAAAGGTATATGAATTGTCAAAATGAATTAATATAATCATCGCATAGTTGATAAAACAAGATGAAAATGGTCATAACAAACACACCTTTTGCATAACTTGAAATGCGAAGGGGGAGAGGCTACATAAAAACATACGCTACGATTAATATTATTGTGTATTATCCTAAAACCGAAGAAGGTAAAAAAGAACTATCTGATAAAGTAGCTGATGTTCATGCCAATACATCTTTTCAAATTATAAAAAAATTAAATTGCCCGCTCTCACAAAAACTCAAGTTGTTAGATACAACAATTGCAGCATATAAAAATAAAGCAGACAAATAAGTCAGCAAGGCTTAAATGTCTGCTTATTTATTTTCATAACCCAAAAGGAAATCATTCACAGGGACATTATATAGTTTTGCTAACTTGTTAACTATGTCTTTTTTATAATGAACTATTTTACCGTTTTCATATTTTATGTAGACGCTTCTATTTATTCCTATTAAGTCAGCAACTTCTTTTTGACTTAATCCCATATGATAACGGCACCAACGAAGCTTGTCCTGCACATTAGGTACATCTTCATATTTATGGTATTGTTGATTAAATTTTATTGCCTCTGAAATTCTGTGTGGTGATATAACTTTAAAACTGTGAATATACATCGGTGCACATCTGATTTCCCATTTATCGGTTTTGCATAGGATATAAAATTTTTTTGCCGGATTAGAGATAATTTGCCAACCTGGTCTTCTTGAATCCGATGTTTTTTTACAGTCAGAAATTAACCCATTGATGTGAGGATAGTGTTTTCAATACATTTTGATGCATATGTTGCAAGTTTAATTCCTTTTGATTCATCAAAGGTGTTTACGCCTTTAATCAGACCGATTGTGCCGATTGATATTAAGTCATCTTGCTCTTCGGGATTTGAAGTATATTTTTTAACAATATGCGCTACCAATCGAAGATTATGTTCAATAATTTTGTTTTTTGCCTTTATGTCACCGTTTCTGTATTTTTGCAACAGCATTTTTTCTTCATCTGCAGATAAAGCGGGAGGAAACGAACCTGAATTCTTGATGTGTAAAGCAAAAAACATAAATCCTTTTGCAAATATTTCCGCTAACAAATTAATCATTATATCACCTCACAAAATAATCATTATGAAAAATCATTGATAAAAATTCTGCCAATATATGTATTGACAATAAAAAATCAAAGAATAACCTTGCATATCTTATAAAAAAGATATATAATTAAATAAATATTATTATATGAGGTGTGCAAAATGGGTAAAATAAAACTTGGTGCTCAGCTTTTTACTCTTCGTAACTATATACAGACTTATGAAGATTGTGAGGCTACATTCAAATATCTTAATGATATCGGTATAAATGTTATTCAGATATCGGGTATCGGTCCCATTCCGGCTGATAAGGTTGCTTATCTTACAGAAAAATATAACATGGATGTTTGTGTTACTCATACATCTTTTGACAGAATGCTTACCGATCTTGATACAGTTATGAAGGAGCATAAAATGCTTGGCTGCGATACGTTGGGTATCGGAGCTATGCCGGATATGTACAGAAAAGATAGTGAAAGTATAAAAGAGTTTATTAAAATTACCTCTGAGATCGGAAAAAAGATGCATGATAACGGTTTGCAGTTTGCGTATCATAACCATGCTTTTGAATTTGCAAAGCTTGACAACGGCAGACGTATTTTTGATATGCTTATAGAAGATACAAAGCCTGAGGAATTCAGTTTTATCGGTGACACTTATTGGTTCCAGTTCGGAGGAGTAAATCCTTGCGAGTATATTGAAAAAATTGCAGGCAGAATGAAAGTTTGCCATTTCAAGGATTACGGTATAACTGACCATACTCCGAAGTTTGTTGAAGTTGGAACAGGAAATCTCAATCTTGATGCGATTTATAACAAATGTGTTGAATCAGGTGTAAAATATATTGTAATTGAGCAGGATATCTGTGAAATTGATCCGAGAGAATCTATGGCAATCAGCTATAAAAATCTTATTGACATTGCTAAAAGGAATGATAAATAAATGAGTATGAACGCCCTTACTCTTACAGTTCTTACCGATACACACTATTATTGTAAAGAAAACGGGACAAGCGGAAAAGCCTATGATATTGCTAATTCAAAAAGTCAGAAGCTTCTTGCTGACAGTGCCGAGGTCCTTGAAAGCGCCTTTAATCAGATTGCTTCCGATATAGAAAGCGATATTGTTCTTATCAGCGGTGATTTAACTAACAACGGCGAATTGAATGCTCACGCAGAATTTATTGAGATGCTCCGTGATTTAAAAAGTAAGGGCAAAAGAGTTTATGTTATAACTGCTACACATGATTTTCGCAAAAACGAAGTTGCTGATTTATATAAAGGCGATGAAAAGCTTCAGACTAAAGCTGCTTCCCGTGATATTCTTTATGATATGTATCGTGAATTCGGTCCGGACGAAGCTATATCTGTTCACCGTGAAAGTATGTCTTATATTGTTCAGTTGTGTGAAGGATACAGACTTTTTGCTTTAAATGACGATACTAATTGTAACGGAAAAAGCGGTTTTTCTGATGAATGCTTTGAGTGGATAAAAGAAAGAGCTAAAGAGGCAAGGGATGATAATCAGTTTATTATTGCAATGACGCATCATCCGTTAATCGCACCTTCTCCCATATACGAAATTATCGGAAAAGGTGATATGCTCGGAGATTATAAAACTCGAATTGAACAGCTTGCCGATATTGGTATTCAGTTTATTTTTACCGGGCACACTCATATTCCGGATACTTCTGTTTATCAAAGCTCAAAAGGTAACGTAATTTATGATATTTGCACTGCCTCGCCAATTGGTTATCCCGGTGCAATGAGAAAAGTAACATTTGAACCCTTAAAAAATAATGTTTCTGTAAAAACGGTTTTTGTTAATACTCCCGAATGCTATATAAAGCAGGGAACAGAGCTTCGAGAAGTTCTTGAAGAGCAACTTATAGGTGTTATAAAAGGAATGATTAAAACTGCAGGTGAAGATATTGATAAGCTTGCAGATATGGTAACAGCTATCAGTATAAAACCTAAGGTTATATATAAATTCGGCTGGGTTATTAAGCCTGTATTTAAATTTCTGAATTCACTTAAAGTTGGTACTGTTGCAAAATGGACTAAAAAAGAGACAGGATTAAAACCTTCGGACTATGCTTCTGTTAAGGATAGAAAAGTTGTAGATGTGATAGCTGAGCTTGTTCGGAGCTTGTTCGGAGGCGAAAGCAATTATCCGCCGGATACTCCTGTATATAAGATTGTAATCGGGTTTTTAAATATAATCGACAGTATTCTTCAAACACTTCATATTGATTTGAAGAAAATAACAAAAGTTTCTTCAAGTGCTGCAGAGCTTGTAGAGCCTCTGCTTTATAATAGCGGAATTGATTCGTATAATTCTGAGCTTGAAGTTTTTCCGTATATTTCAAAAGCGGGTAACGAATTCAAAAAAATCATATTTGAACCGATTCCCAGCACAGTAAAAGAAAGTTCCAAGGGATTACCGATTTTAATTATTGCTTTTTTGCTGATTGTCGGCTTCTTCCCTTTATGGTTAATTTTACTGATTGTCGGTTATATAACAAATCAAATTAAATATAAGGACAAAATTAATTAAAAAGGTGATTATATGATTCCTCCTAAAATTGATATTTGCATTGAAGGGTATAATATTGAACAGACTGATTTTTACATAGCTCATATTATTGATAATTATAATTCGCTTAATGAGCTTTATCAGAAATCGTGCGAGCATATTGTATTTCTTGAAAAAGAATGCAAGAACGGATTTAATGCAGCGCTGTCCGAAACAGAAAAACGAATCGTTGATAAACTTGAATTATTTGACAGAAGAATTTCTGAAGTTGAAAATAAGCTTGGAATGAATGCTCAAAATTATGATTTCTTATCTGAAAAAACGGAAACAACCAATGCTGATGAAGAACGTTTTAAGGCGGAATTATCTGATTTTCATTCAGAGCTGGAGGATATAAAATCATTATTTATTAAATAATTTACTTTTTCTTTATAGATGATTAAATATAAAGTGTTAATATATTCCTGAATTCCATGTTAGGGAGGTTTGAAAGATTTGAACAACACATCTCTGAATCGTCAAAATAAATCAGGTAAAAGAAAAGCAAAGAAAAGCAAAAAAACCAACAAAACTTTGCTTGTTATTTACGGTATATTGAGTACAGTTGCTTTAACGGCAATAATTGTAGTTTCCTATGTTTTGTTTAATTCCATTTCTGTAATTAACGGAGATTTAATTGTTAATCTTGATGAATACAAGGAAAATCAAAACCAGACTTCATTTATTTATGCATATGATGAAGACGGAAATACCGTAGAACTTGCAAGACTTCACGGCGAAGAAGACAGAGTATGGGTTGATCTTGATGATATGTCACCCTATATGGCTCAGGCTATTATTGCTCTTGAAGATACTCGTTTTGAAAGACATCATGGTGTTGACTGGATAAGAACGATTGGTGTTATTGTTGTTCCTCAAAACCTTGGTCAAGGCGGTTCTACATTGACACAGCAGTTAATAAAGAACCTTACAAATGAAAAAGATGCTACCGTTGTCAGAAAATTCAATGAAATTCTTACCGCTCTTAATCTTGAGAAAAACTACGAAAAAGATGTTATTATCGAAGCTTATCTTAATACGGCATATTTCGGAAGCGGTTGTTACGGTGTAAAAACTGCAAGTGAAAAATACTTTGGCAAAGATATTAGTGAACTTAACGCTGCGGAATGTGCGGTAATTGCTTCAATAACTCAGAAACCAACAGCTTACAATCCTCTTCTTAATCCTGAAGATAACAGAATTCGACAAGCATATTGTCTTGAGATGATGTGGAAAGAAACGGGAGCTTTGACTGAAGAGCAATATAATGAAGCGATGAATTATGAATTGATTTTTACTAACAGTGAAAATTATGTTTCTGATGAAGATGATGAACAGATTGCTATTGTTGAAGAAGAAACCAATCATAGTTTCTATGTTGATTATGTAAGACAGTGTGTTCAGCAAGATCTTATGGAGGAATACGGTTATTCAAAGCAACAAGCTGCTGACCTGATACTTTACGGCGGTCTTAAGATTTACGCAGCAGTTGACCTTGAGGTTCAGGCAGTTTTGGAGGATGTTTATGTAAACAGAAAGAACTTCCCGAATATAAAGAGCAAAGACGGTGATAAGGTTCAGTCAGCAATGACAATAATGGACTATAACGGCAGAGTAGTTGCTATTGTTGGTGCTGCTGATGAAAAGAAGGGTCCTCTTTGTCTTAACAGAGCCGCTAACTCATACAGACAGCCGGGTTCAACCATCAAACCTCTCGCTACCTATGCACCCGCTATTGAACTCAATTTAATTAATTATTCTTCCAAAATTAAGGATTATGCAATTCCTGTAAACGGCGAACTCTGGCCTCACAATGTTAACGGAACACTTGGTTCAGGTAATGAAGTTACAGTGGAATATGCAATTCAGCAGTCTTATAATACTGTTCCGACCAGAATTATTAATTATGATCTCGGAATTGATACTTCGTTTGAATTCCTCAGGGACAGATTCCATCTTTCAAAGCTCGACGAAACAAACGATCGTGCTCTTTCACCTCTTGCAACAGGTGCTCTTACAAACGGTACCACAACAGTTGAAATGGCTTCTGCATATGCTACTTTCGGTAATGGCGGATTGTATTATGAGCCTTATGCTTATTATAAGGTAACTAACAGTCAGGGAACTCAAATTCTTCTCAGTAATGAAGAGCCCATAGGTGAACAGGTTATATCCGCAGAGACTTCAGATATTATATGTGAGCTTCTTCAAACCGTCAGCACAAGCAGTTTCGGAGATGCTCCAAATGTAAGAAAATTCCAGATTATGGCTAAGACCGGTACAACAAGTAAGCAGAATGACCGTTGGTTCTGCGCAGGTACCCCTTATTATGTTGCTGCAGTGTGGTTTGGATTTGATAAACAAGAAACACTTGAAACTTCAGGAAATCCCGGCGGTAAGGTGTTTATGACTGTTTTTGATGAAATTCATAAAGGCCTTCCCGAAAAGGAGTTTCCCAAGAGCAGCGGTACCATTCAGAAGAGTTATTGTACCTCAACAGGTAAGCTCGCAGGCTCAAACTGCAGCTCAACCAAAAAAGGTTGGTATAAAATAACTGCACTTCCGTCTGTCTGCAACTCATGCACTTATACTCCTGAAGAAGAAAATAATGATTCGGATTCTATCGGTGACGTTGTGGGCGATGTTGTTGATAATGTTGCGAACGGACTTAACAACGTGCTTAATGATATTCTGAACGACAGATGATTTAAAGCGGGGTTTGTGATTACAAACTCCGCAATTTTAAATATAAGGAATGATACTTTGATTATAATGTCAATAGATTACGGAGATGTCAGAACAGGTATAGCAGTGTGTGATAAAATGGAGATGCTGGCTTCTCCTGTGTGTGTTATTGAGCAGAGGAATGCTGATTTATTAGCAGAAAAAATTTGTGCGGTTGTAAAAGAATATAAAGCTGAATTAATTGTTGTCGGACTCCCTAAAAATATGGATTCGTCAGAAGGGGAGAGGGCACAAAAATGCAAAATGTTTGCTGAATTAATATCGGAAAAAAGCGGCATTAAAACTGTAATGCGAGATGAAAGGCTGTCAACTGTCGCTGCTCATAATGTTCTAAATAATACAAACACAAGAGGAAAAAAGAGGAAGGCAGTTGTGGATCAGGTCGCTGCTGTTATGATTCTTCAGGATTACATAGATTTTCGTAAAAAACAAAAGTAATAAGAAAATTCATAAGTTTTTTCGCATATCATTTATCAATATGAATAGCGGAGGAAAAGCTTATGAAAATCATTGCTCCCCAGAATCTTAAAATTCGTTTTTTTCTTTTTATTTCTCTTTTTACTATTCTTGGTGGTATAGTTGCGGGAACGGCGGCGATTAATCTGTTTTCTGTTGTAAATGTAACAGCTGAAAAAGCCGGATATAAAACTGTTATTGTTGATGCAGGTCACGGCGGACCTGATGGCGGCACAAGTGCAGATGACGGTACTCTTGAAAAAGAGCTTAACCTTCAGATTGCTCAAAAATTGAATGATATTCTGATTTCAATGGGTGTTAACACCGTAATGATTCGTACAGAAGATATTTCAATTCATGACGATACAGCTGATACTATCAGAGAAAAGAAAATTTCTGATATAAAAAACAGATTGTCGATTATGAATAATACTGATGATTCTGTGTTTGTCAGTATTCATCAGAATCATTTTTCACAGTCAAAGTATAATGGAACGCAGGTTTTTTATTCAAAAAACAATTCCGAATCACTTACCCTTGCAGATTGCATAAGACATTCGGTTATTACTGAGCTTCAACCTGAAAATTCCCGTGAAATAAAACAGAGCGGATCTGATATATATCTTTTATATCACGCTCAAATTCCCGCCGTAATGGTTGAATGTGGTTTTTTGTCGAATTACGAAGAAACCGAAAAACTTAAAGATGAAAACTATCAACGCAAGCTTGCGTTTTTAATTGCACTTGGTATTATGGATTTTATTAATAAAACGGAGGAGATTTAATTGGCCGTAAAAACAAAATCATTATATATTTGTAATGAATGCGGATATGAAAGTGCAAAATGGTATGGTTGTTGTCCGGGCTGCAATGAATGGAATACCATGGAGGAAGAAATTCGTACACCGCAACAGCAAAAAATTGTAAAAAAATCAGGCGCAAATCTTACTGCACAGACAATAAATGAAATAGATGCAGATGATGAAATTCGTTTTAAAACCGGTATGGTTGAGCTTGATCGGGTTTTAGGCGGAGGTATCGTTAAAGGGTCTCTTGTTCTTTTAAGCGGTGACCCAGGTATCGGAAAATCAACAATCTTGCTTCAAATTTGTGAATTTCTCGGAAAGAATCTTCGGATTCTTTATGTTTCCGGTGAAGAATCTGCAAGACAAATTAAACTACGTGCAAACAGACTGGGAGTTTCAACTGAAAATCTGTTTATTATGTGTCACACTGATGTTGAATGTATCATTGAATATATAAAGTTCGAAAAACCTGACATGGTAATTGTTGACTCTATTCAGACAATGTGCGTTTCAGAGATCAGTTCTTCACCGGGCAGTGTTACTCAGGTACGAGAATCAACAAACTTATTTATGCATTGTGCAAAAGGTATCGGTATTCCGACAATACTTGTTGGTCATGTAAATAAGGATGGAAATATAGCAGGACCCAAGGTGCTTGAACATATTGTTGACTGCGTTTTATATTTTGAAGGAGAAAGACATCTTTCTTATAGAATTTTAAGAGCTGTAAAAAACAGATATGGTTCAACAAATGAAATCGGTGTTTTTGAAATGCTTGATAAAGGGCTTGTTGAAGTTGTCAATCCTTCTCTTATGCTTATTTCAGGCAAACCCAAAAACACAGCCGGCACATGCATTGCATGCGTTATGGAAGGCAGCCGACCTATTTTGGCAGAGGTTCAGGGTCTGGTTGCTTCATCCAACTACGGTAATGCACGACGTATGTCAACAGGGTTTGATTATAACAGAATGTCTATGCTTCTTGCAGTTCTGGAAAAACGTTCAGGATATTTTTTCAGTAATTGTGATGCTTATATCAATGTTGTCGGAGGTTTACGGTTAGATGAACCCGCAACAGATCTTTCTGTTGCACTTGCTTTGATATCAAGTTTAAAAGATATTCCGATAAGAGATGATACACTTGCAATCGGTGAAATCGGTCTCGGGGGTGAACTCAGAGCAGTTTCTTTCTGTGAACAAAGAGTTAAAGAAGCCGAAAGACTTGGTTTTGCAAGATGTATTATACCTAAACATAATCTTAAAACGCTGTCTGAAGGCTTCAAAGGAAATATTGAAATTGTTGGTGCAAGAAATGTAAATGAAGCATTTAATGCGTCTGTATTGTAACTATGAATTACGTAAAAAAACCTAATTTGCCTGAAAATAATGTTTCTGCAGTTGCGATAAGTTGTGAAGCAGGGGAGTCGATAAAAAAATTAAATGAATTGGGAATAAAAACATTGAAAATCTCTAAAAATCAATTGTTGCCTGAACCGATAAAATCGCATGCAGATATACAGTTACTTCATATTGGAGAAAATGTCATTTTCTGCCATGACGAACATTTGTTTTCGGAAACGTTGACAAAAAATTTTAAATTAAAAACAATAAATGAAAAACTCGGTAATAAATATCCGAATGATGTAAGACTTAACTGTACTATAGTCGGCAATAAAATCATATGTAATGAAAAGACTGTTTCGAAAGACATATTAGATTATGCTTATAAATATAACTATATTGTAATTAATGTTAAACAAGGATATTCAAAATGCTCAGTTTGCGTTATTAACGAAAATGCAATTCTCACCGACGATGAATCTATATTTACAGCCACCGGAAAATTTATTAAAGATGTTCAGTTAATTTCGAAAGGTTCCATTGTCCTGAAAGGATATAATTATGGGTTCATTGGCGGATGCTGTGGCAAGATTGATAAAAATACCATGGTATTTAATGGCAGAATTGAAAGTCATAATGATCATAACAAGATCATTGATATTATGCAACGTAATAATATAAAATGTATTGAGTTATGTAATATTCCTCTTACTGATATCGGTGGTGTTTTACCGCTTACAGAAGTTGTATAAATTTGTTTTAACCCTCCCCTGAATTGCACAAAACATTTATTTTGTGCAATTGTATTGATTTTTTTATATGGGTATGTTATAATAAGAATATAACATACCCTTTCGCTTTGGAGGTTTAAATTATGCGTCAGGAAGAGATTGTAACACTTCCGTCTCTTGTAAGACAATACTTGAATTATCTTTCAGGTGTAAAAAGCAAGTCTGAGCTTACTGTTTTGGAATACGCTTCAGATTTAAGATTGTTTTTTAGGTTTATTGCACGTTCCAGAGGTTTATGCGATCGTGAAACACCATTTGATGAAATAAACATATCTTTAATGAGCGATGAAATAATTTGCAGTGTATCGCTTGACGAAGCATATCTTTTTCTCTCCTACTGTAGAAACGAGCGAAAAAATGATAATAATTCCAGAGCCAGAAAAGTTGTTTCGATTAAGAGATTTTATCGTTATCTTGAAGTTAACGGCAAAATTGATATTAACAGAATTGCATTTCTTGAGTCTCCCCAAACAAAGAAATCTCTTCCCAAATATCTTACTCTCGAACAAAGCATACAGCTTCTTAATAATGTTGACGGTAAAAACAAAGAAAGAGATTACTGTATTCTCACTCTTTTTCTTAATTGCGGTCTGCGTTTATCTGAACTTGTCGGAATTAATATATCTCATATTAAGGATAACAGCACTTTGGTTGTTTTGGGTAAAGGTAACAAAGAAAGAACTGTATATCTTAATCAAGCTTGTCTTGATGCAATCAAAGCTTATATGGCTGTCAGACCAAAAGATGGTTTAAAAGACAGAGATGCTTTATTCATTAGTAACAGAAAAACAAGAGTCGGAAAAAGAATGATTCAGGAAATTGTTGAGAAAAACCTTGAAAAGAACGGTATGGATGGTATGGGGTTTTCTACGCATAAACTTCGTCATACCGCAGCCACTCTTATGTATCAACATGCAGGTGTTGATCCTCTTCAGCTCAAAGAGATTCTTGGACACGAGAACCTTTCTACAACAGAAATATATACTCATATACATGATAATCAGCTCAAGGAAGCAATTGATTCCAATCCGCTTAATACTTCTTCAAAACTCAAAAAACCTTAAAAAAATTGATGATAAAACCGCATCGATCAAAGAAGAAAGTGTACAAATACAAATAAAAATAATCTGTCTTAATAAATATATCCTTGTTTCTCCTTTTTCAAATTGTCCTTTTCCTAATATAGCTTTCATATAAGCGTTTTTTGAGTATTCACAACCGTTATTACATGCAGATATAAGTGCAAATGTTGAAACAACAGCTCCCGGGAAAATAGTAAGTAGGCTATATCCCAATCCGCTGAATTTATAAACAGAATAAAGATAACCGCAAACCGAACCGGTTCCGAGTCCTTTTAAAAACGGAACCCAGAAGATAAGAGGATATCCGATTAATGAAAATGAAAGGAAAAGTGTTACAGCATAAAACAGAGTATTTGATGCAATTGAATTGAAAAAAATTTCTGTTATCCCCTGCCCGTTTCTTACTATCATATATGAATCAAAATAAATACTTATTTTGTCAATTATATCGGATTCAGCGTTCAAACTTATTGCACCTATCAGAATTCCTGCTGTGAATATTGAAGTTAAAACATATATTCTTGAATTTTCAAAAATTCTTTTTAATGATTTTCCGTTATATATTTTATAATTTAATTTTGACCTGCTCATTTTTA
>CAZJOH010000011.1:12837-38253 GCA_964547575.1 uncultured Clostridium sp. | reverse complement strand
CAATGCCTCTGTCACGGCACTGACCGATGATTTTGCCCACAGAGCCGCCTCTTTCTCCCTTGGCGACCATAAGGCAGTCGATTGCTCTGCCGCTTTTGAGAGCTTCCGCAACGGCATTTCGTCCGATTATAAGCCCCTGACGCTCATTCTGCGTTTCCATAAAGCAGACTCCTCCTATTTTCAACTATAATCACGTTATTATAACACAAAAATATGCAATTGAACAGTATTATTATTAATTTTACAAAAAATTTTTTATCGGTATTGGAAATTCCACTTACAAAATGACAGTTTTTGCCAAACAAGCCGTGTAATATTAAACCGAATGACCAAAGAAAGGACGTTTAATATGGAAAAAACCAAAATTTACAGCGAACCGGATTCATCGGACAGACTGTGGGAAAAAGGGGTAAAAACCCTTACGATGACGGGATATTTCGTCAGCAGCTTCATTCTTTCGGGAGCAGGTCTGCTTTCGCTCAGAACACCGCTCAGCATAGGGCTTGCCGCCGCCTGCACCGGATATGAGCTGATTTTTACCGTGCTGGGCGGAGCTCTCGGAGCAATACTGCGCCTTGACGGCGGTGACATGCTCAATGCGATTATTCCGCAGGCAGGAATCTGCGCCGTGATTTTTGCACTCGATAAGCTCGGAATATACAAAAAACGCCGCACCGTGCTGACAGCGAGCGTTTTTCTTCTCTGCCTTGCATGCGGTACGGCGGTTATGTTTTCGGAAAATCCGTCTATAAACGGTCTGGTGCTTGTTGCCTGCTCAAGCCTTCTCTGCGCAGCTTCGGTAACCTTTTATTCAGGCACGGTCAACTGCATAAAAAAGAAGCGAAGTCCTTATATGCTCGATAACCGCAGCCTTGTTTGCATCGTTGCAAGCCTCTGCACCATTCTCCTCGGTTCATCGGAGATAAGCCTTCTCGGTTTCCGACCTGCACGGTTTTTCGGCTGTTTCATAATTCTCACCGCCTCATATCTGTTCAGCCGTTCGGGCGGAAGCATTGCAGGCATTGCGATAGGCGGCTGCATTGCCGTTTCGGGCACAAGCGTTGCTTTAAGCATCTGCTACGGGATATGCGGACTTCTTTCGGGAATTTTTTCAAGATTCGGTCAGATAGTATGTGCTCTTGTTTTTTCCGTTACGGCAGGAATTGCGGCTCTCATTGACGGCTCGGGCGAAGGAATAGCTGTTTTTGCAGAGGCGGCATCGGCGGCGGTTATCTTTGCTGCGATACCCTCCGCAAAGCTTTCAAAGGTGAGGGGAAATATCCTCAATCCGAAAGCAAGAAGAATAAGTTCCGAATTCTGTGCGGCAGGTGACAGACTCCTTGAAGCCTCCCGTGCGATAGGCTCCGTTTCAGACTGCGTTGAAAAAGTGTCGAAAGGAATAGAAAGCCTTGCTCCCGCAAACGATGAGCTGATTTGCATGAGGGTGCGTGAGAGGGTCTGCGCTGCCTGTCCGCTGAAAAACACCTTCTGCCCCGAGGAAGGCGATTTTGCCGAAATTCTTAAAAAACTTTCAAACGGTGAAACGGTTACGGCACAGGATTTTTCGGCAAATTTCAATGCAAAATGTCCGAGCGTGCCGAGGGTTGCGGAGAGCTTCAACAAGGCATACGCCGGCACAAATGCTCTCAACGCCATGCAGGCAAATTCAGCCAGAAGCAGAGAGCTTGCCTGCGGTCAGTTTGACTGGATTTCAAAGCTTTTAGAGGAACTTTCAACAGAAATCGGCAGGGGTGCCGAAGTGCTTTTCGGCAAGGAAAAAAGTGCCGCTGCCGTGCTTTCCGATAACGGCTTTGAGGTAATTTCCGTAAGCTGCATATCTCCGCCTTCGGGCGCTCTGCGCCTTACCTGCGTTGTTACGGAAATTCCCGTCTCAACAAGCCTTTCACGCCTCACCGCCGAGCTTTCAAGAGAGCTTGAAGCAGAGCTTCTTCCCCCTGAAATAAGAGAACACAAAAACGGCAAGGAGCTTATTTTTCTTCGCAAAGAGCTTTACAAAATCCGTCTGGGATCGGCGGCAGCAAGCTGCGGCGGCAAAAAGCTCTGCGGCGATTATTTTGAATGCTTCCGCACCGATTCAAAGGCATATATTATTTTAAGCGACGGCATGGGTACGGGAGGCAGAGCGGCTATAGATTCCGCAATGACCGTTGAGCTTTTTTCCCGTCTTATCAAAGCGGGAATAAGCCTTGACACCGCCTTAAGCATCACAAATTCCGCACTCTCCGTTAAATCAGAGGACGAATCACTTTCCACTCTCGATGTTGCCGAAATCGACCTTTTCACAGGCAATGCAGTCCTTCTCAAAGCAGGCGCAGCACCGTCATTTTATACCGTTTCGGGAAGGGTAAAAAGCGTTGAAATCCCCTCAGCGCCGCTCGGAATTTTGAGCAAGGTGAAATTCAGCAGATATGCCCTTCGTCTGCGTGCAGGCGATACCCTCGTTATGGTCAGCGACGGCATTCTCGGCTGCGGAAATCTCTGGGTAAAAGAAGAAATCCGAGCCTTTTCGGGAGGCCCGGATGCAAGTGCGTTTTCCGAAAATCTGCTTGATTCGGCAAAAATAAAATGCGGTGAAAACTTCGACGATATGACCGTCATAACCGTTGTTGCGGAAGAGGTTTAATTAATATATCCTGTTTTCGGTTATCCATTCAAGAAGTGCATCATAACCCATTTCCCCCGATGCAACGGCAAGACCCACACGGGCAACGTCGTCTACGTCGGGGTTGATTTTTATTCCGTTGACCTCAAGAAAGGTCATCATAACATACATTCCGATTCTTTTATTGCCGTCAACAAAAGCATGGTTTGATATCAGCGAATATCCGAGCCTTGCGCCCTTTTCTTCTTTGGAAGGATAAAGCTCCTGACCGCCGAAGGTCTGAAATGCGGATTCGAGCGCACTGTCAAGCAGCGCAAAATCACGGATATTCGGGTCGCCGCCGGTTTCTTGGGTAATAAGCTTGTGAAGCAAAAGAACCTTTTCCTGACTGAATTTTATCATTTTGCCAACTCCTCGAATGCTCGGCGGTATTTTTTAAGAATTCTTGCAGCAACAAAATCTATCTTTTCGCTGTCACTCATTTCAATAGCGGAATCCTTTTCAATATCGATAA
Organism: uncultured Clostridium sp.; assembly: GCA_964547575.1. Taxonomy (GTDB): domain Bacteria; phylum Bacillota; class Clostridia; order Oscillospirales; family Acutalibacteraceae; genus CAG-177. The sequence continues at coordinate 35,116 of CAZJOH010000011.1, read as the reverse complement.
GCTTATATTTCGGTTTATTATTTTTAAAGATATATATTTCTCCGGTTTTATCAACCATGCGGGCAACTTTTGAAAAATTCTGATTTGCTTCTGAAATGGGAACAATCTGATTGATATTGATATTCATTCTTATTCCTCCTTTGTATGCAACAAAATTATACACAAATTTTAGGATGTTGTCAACCTAAATCAATACTGAACAAATAAAAAGGTCGATGAAAGCATCGACCCCTGCAATATAATAATTACCTATTCAGCCTTATGACCCTTTGCGATGATAACATCAACCACGCTGTCAACACATTCGAGGCAAAGCTCCTTTGTTGCCGCCTCTGCCATAACTCTTATAACAGGCTCGGTACCCGACTCACGGACAAGTATTCTGCCCGAGGTGCCGAGCTTTTTTTCTGCCCTTTCAACGGCGGCACACACATCGGCATCGTTTCTTGCCTTCGGTTTATCCTTTACCCTTATATTTTTAAGCACCTGCGGATAAACCTCAAAGCCCTCGGCAAGCTTGCTCAGAGGCTGCTTTTTAGCCATCATAACCTCCATCATTTTAAGGCTCGTCAGGATTCCGTCACCCGTTGATGCATATTTCGAGAAAATTATATGACCCGATTCCTCGCCGCCGAGACGGTTGTTATTTTTCATCATATAATCATAAACGTATTTATCGCCGACATCGGTTTTAGCATAGTCGATTCCGAGCACATCAAACGCCTTGTAAAGCCCGAAATTCGACATTACGGTTGTAACAACCGTATTATTGAGCAGCTCGCCTTTTTCCTTGAGATGCTTTCCGCAGATATAGAGAATATGATCGCCCGTAAGCACATTTCCCTTTTCGTCAACGCAAAGACATCTGTCTGCATCACCGTCATAGGCAAAGCCTGCATCAAGCGAATTTTCAACAACAAATTTCTGAAGTCCCTCAATATGGGTTGAGCCTGCGTTTTTGTTGATATTCAAGCCGTTCGGCTCCGCATTGATAACATATGTCTGCGCTCCGAGAGCATCAAAAACCGCCTTTGCGATATTCCATGAGCTGCCGTTGGCGCAGTCAAGACCGATTTTCATACCCTTGAACGAATAAAGGCCAAGGGAAATAAGATAGCCGATATATCTGTTTCTTCCCGAAATATAGTCCACGGTGCGTCCGATTTTTTCGCCTTTTGCAAAGGGAAGCTCGGGAAGCTCGCCGTCAATGTAATTCTCAATATTATCAATAACTTCGCCGTCAAGCTTTTCTCCGCTTCCGTTGATAAGCTTGATTCCGTTATCATAATAAGGATTATGGCTTGCGGAAATCATAATACCGCACTCAAAGCCGTCAACCCTTGTGATATATGCAACCGAGGGGGTTGTTGTTACATGAAGCATATAAGCATCTGCTCCCGAGGCGGTAAGACCTGCAATGAGCGAATATTCAAACATATAGCTCGACCTTCTTGTGTCCTTGCCGATGACTATTCTTGCCGCTTCGCCGTTCTTTGCTTTGCCGTAATACCAGCCTAAAAATCTGCCGACTTTATATGCATGGTCTGCCGTGAGATTAACGTTTGCCTCGCCTCTGAAGCCGTCTGTTCCGAAATATCTGCCCATAACAATCTCCCTATCTTTCTTCTTTATTTACAATAATGCCGCCCGATTTATAAATGCTGTTTTCGGGTACGCACCCTCTGACGGATGAAAGCGGATAAATATTGGAATTTCTGCCGATAACCGAACCGGGATTAAGCACGCTTCCGCAGCCGACCTCAACAAAATCGCCGAGCATTGCGCCGAATTTCTTAAGACCCGTTTCAATAATCTCCGAACCGTTTTTAACCGCAACAAGAGTTTTATCGCTCTTGACATTTGAGGTTATCGAGCCTGCACCCATGTGGGATTTATAGCCGAGAATGCTGTCGCCTACATAGTTATAATGCGGCACCTGAACGTTATCAAAAAGAATGACATTTTTAAGCTCCGTGGAGTTGCCGACAACGCAGTTTTCGCCGATAAGTGCCGAGCCTCTTATAAAAGCACCGTGGCGCACCTCGCTGTTTTTGCCGATAATGCACGGCGCACCGATATAAGCAGAAGGTGCAACGGATGCCGTTTTGTGAATCCGGATATTTTCACCTTTAAGCTCATATTCATTCATATCAAGAGCGTTTCCGAGCGAAATTATAAGCTCCTTTATACCTGCAAGAGCCTGCCACGGATATTCAAATCCGCCGAGATATCCGCCTGCCGCAGTATGGGATAAATCAAACAAATCTTTGGTTTTAAGCATAAAAAAATCCTTTCAACAAATATCATTATATGATATGCACCGAAAGGATTTTTAATCATATTAAATTTTGCCTTCATTGCAGAACGGGGGCTTGCTCCCGCCTTTTATCGGTTTTTGCGCAGCTGTATTATATTGTTTATTTTCGGGCAACCACGCAGGGTCGCCCCTACGCAGAAAATCACAAAAAACAATTCCGAATTACGAATTCAAAAAATACTGCATAACCTTATTTGAAACAGTTGTGGCAACTCCCGAGCCCTGACCTGCATGCTCTGCAACACAGACTATCGCAAGAGGCAGATCCTCTCTCTGCGAATAGCCCACAAACCACGAATGGCTCTTTGCATTATCTATCTGCGCCGTGCCCGTTTTGCCGCACATCTGTAAGTTTTCAAATTTCCGGTCGCCGTATTTATCCTCAACATTCGAGCGCAGAATCGCATTGAGCTTTGCGGCTGTTTCGGGGTTAATCGTCACGCATTCCTGCGGCATTCTGCCCATAATTTGTGAAACCGTGCCTGTTGAGCGGATTCTGTCGGGAGCATAGCCCGTGCCGCCGTTTGCAATTGCACCCATGAGAGCAAGAAAATGTGCAGGATTCACATAGGTTGTTGACTGACCGATACCTGCCCAGCCGAGCTCCGATTTGCTCTGTGCCGATGGGTCGAATCTGCTCTTTGTGAGGCGGATTTCCTTTGCGTAAAGCTGGGTATTAAATCCGAGGCTTTCGGCGTATGCCTTCAGCTTTGCCGCTCCGAGTTCTATCGAAATTTCGGCAAAAGCGCAGTTGCAGGAATTGTTCATAGCCTTCTGAAAATCCTGCTTGCCGTGCTCGCCGCTGCAGATAACCGTGCCGTCGCCCGTTTCGTATTCGCCGTCGCATTCAAAGGTGCGTGTATAAATATCGGGGATATTTTCTATGGCACAGCCTGCCGTTACAATCTTCATTATCGAGCCGGGGGTATAGATACCCGAAATAACCTTATCGAGAAATACTCCCGAATATTTTTCGTTGGTAAGAAGGTCCTCGGGCTTGTTTTCTATATCGTAGGTCGGCTTTGAAACACTGCACAGAAGCTGACCCGTTTTATAGTTATAAACCGCAACCGCTCCGTTATAATCGCCGAGAGCCTTATATGCGATTTTGTTCGCCTCGCTGTCAATATTCAGCGTTATATCCGTGCCCGTGCCGCTGCGTTTGAGGTTATAAATGCCCTCGATTTTACTGTAGCCCGAAAGCACGTCACGGTAAAGATAATGAGTGCCCGTGGAGATAACTCCTGCCGTATCGCCGATAACATGAAGCACGGATTTTCGCACGGTTGAGTCATCTGCAAAAACTCTTTCGTTATCCGAGCTTTTTGCAAGAACAACGCCGTTAATATCGTAAATCGTGCCTGCATTGACTATCGTGCCGCTTTTATAGATATGACGGTTCGCTTTGTTAGAAGCCCATTCCGAACCGTTCATAACAAGGCTTACAACGAAAATGCAGACTCCTGCAAGGAATGCGGCAATAAGTGCATAAACTATCGCTGCTCTTCTGGCTGTTATCCTCATGCCGCACCTCCTTTGGTGCTTTTCACCGTCTTTTTGACTGCCAAATCGGGCTTCGGAGGGTCAAAGGGTGCGCCTGCCGCTCTGATATAGGCAAGCAGACCCCATGAGCATATCATGCTTGAGCCGCCTCGGCTTACAAACGGCAGGGTTACGCCCGTCAGAGGAAGCAAATCCGTTATGCCGAAAACATTGAGCGAGAGCTGGAAAAGCAGCATTCCCGCAGCAGCAACGGCAGCGATTGCGTAGAAGGTTGATGCCGCCGATTTTGCAGAGCGGATTGCAAAAAGTGCTATTCCGGCAAAGCTTATAAGCACTGCAATTCCGATAAGCAGACCCATTTCCTCGCAGATAAGACCGAAAACAAGGTCGGTTGATGCCGCATAAACATCACGCAGCTTGCCTTCGCCTATGCCAAGCCCGAAAAGGCCGCCGCTTGCCGAATAAATAAGCACTCTCGTCTGCTGATAGCCCGTTGTATCCATAAAGTCCCATACATGGCGGTATGCCGCAAAACGGTTTGCAACATAGGGCTTGAAGTAGATGATCAGCGCCGCACCCATAAGAGCAACGGTACAGATGAGTGCAATTGTTCTTATATCGCCCGAGCGCATGAAAGCTATAAGAATAAATGTGAAAAAGAAAATAAGAGCCGTGCCGAAATCCTTCATGAGGAACAGCGCACCCACACAGCCGAGTGAAAAGATGATATATTTTGTTAAGCTCACGCTTGAAAGCAATTTTTCGAGCGATACCGCTCCTACGAGAACAAAGGCAACCTTTACGAATTCCGAGGGCTGAACGGAGAAAAATCCGAAATCAATCCAGTTAAGAGTTCCGTTGATGCTCTTCGCCAAAACAAGGTTTACAGCAAGCAGACCCACGGCGCCGACAGCGGCAGGATACCTCAGGACGCTTGCAACATGAACATCTTTTATAAGAAGGAGCATTATAAGGTAGACTGCAAGACCGAGACCGATTGCGATTATCTGTTTGAGCGCAAAATCCTCGCTGAAGCTTGCGCAGACCGTAAGACCTATTCCCGAGAGAAAAAAAGCAATAGCCTCAAGCTCAAAATAGTCGTTGCCCGTAACGAGAGCACCGATAAGCATATAAATCCATTCGGCAGCAATATATCCGAAGAAAATATATACCATCTGCAGGCTTAATTCCTCCTGCCTGCAAAGGACACAGGCGGCGCAGACAAGCTGAAACGCCGTCATGAGCAGCATAACCGTCACCTGCTGAAAATGCGACTGTTTTTTAACCGCCGTTTCCGCCATTCCTTATCACTCCTTTGCTGTCAGATTTATCCGAATTTATCATATCACATATAATTATTTTTTTCAATTCGTAATTTTTCGGAGGGAGCAAGCCCCCGCCCTACGGTCACAAAAACGGGTAGTGGCGGATATCATCCGCCCGAAAGGATTTCAAAAAACAGATAACAGATATTTTTTCGTAGGTGGCAATCATTGGTCGTCCGTATAAAAAAGCGGCACAGCCCCTTAATTTTTCATTCTTCACTATTCATTTTTCATTAAAAAAAGTCAATATGGGTATCGACCCCTGCAAAATTGATATTCCGATTATAGCTTCGAAATTTTTTTAAACTGTTAACAATTTGTACCGTAATTTATTAATTATATTTTTGTAAAACTTTAAAAAGCGACTTTGTCCCTCAAAAAATTTTTTCGCATATAATGTTGTTGTGAGGATAAGGCATACAACTTATTGCGTTTTTCAGCCCTCATAGCCTTTCCGTCTTTATATTATAAGAAAAAAATTATTGCAAGTGAGGGAAAAATAGTGTATAATGTTTTAAATATGATTATAATGGGCATAGTGCCGACAGGGGTGAAAAGAGAATGATGGAAGCTTATTTTGACAACAGCGCAACCACTGCGCCGTGCTGCGAAGCGGTAAAAGCCGTTTCCGAGGCGATGACTCAAAGCTGGGGCAATCCCTCTTCTCTTCATTCAATCGGCAACAAAGCAATGGCTCTGCTCGAGGAATCGAGAAACAGCATTGCTGCCCGTCTTTCCTGCTCCCCCGAGGAGATTTTCTTCACTTCGGGCGGCACGGAAAGCAACAATCTTGCCGTTATGGGCGCCGCATACCAGATGCGCCGCATGGGCAGGAGGATAGTTTCAACAAGCATTGAGCATTCAAGCATTGACGATACCTTAAACCGTCTTGAAGCAGAGGGTTTTGAGGTAATAAAACTCAAGGTCGATAATTACGGCAGGATAAACGAAAAAGACCTTTTCGCCGCCGTTAATTCAAACACGATTTTAATAACGATGATGCTCGTTAACAACGAGGTCGGAACGATAATGCCCGTTCAGGCGGCAAAGCGTGCCGCAATGATGGCTCGTTCTCCTGCACTTATCCATTGCGATGCCGTTCAGGCATTCGGAAAAATGCCCGTAAAGCCTGCATCGCTCGGAGTTGACCTTATGACGGTAAGCTCCCATAAAATCCACGGACCCAAGGGAGTCGGCGCACTTTATATCCGCAAGGGCGTAAAGATTAAGCCGAGAACCTTCGGCGGAGAGCAGGAAAAGAAAATTCGTCCCGGCACGGAAGCCATGCCCGCAATCGCAGGCTTCGCCGCTGCGGCAAGGGCACTGCCCGATCCGCAGAGAGAGCTTGAGCATATAACGATGCTGCGTGACTACATGGTATCGAAGCTCACGGAAATCGACGGCGTTGTTATCAATTCTCCGCCCGACGCTCTGCCGTATGTAACGAATATTTCTCTTATCGGATTAAAATCAGAGCCGATGCTCAACTTCCTTTCGGACAGAGGAATCTGCGTTTCAAGCGGTTCGGCATGCTCAAAGGGCAAAAAGAGCCACGTGCTCATGCAGATGAATCTTGACAGAAGCAGACTTGACGGTCCGCTGAGAATCAGCTTTTCAAGATTCACAACAATTCAGGAAATAGATGCTCTTATTCTCGGAATCATCGAAGGCAAAAAGGTGATAAGAGCACTCAAATAATGAAAAATTATCGGACGGCGGGAGCAAGCCTCCGCCCTACGGTCAGTTACAGCCTCATCGTAGGGGCGATTCACGAATCGCCCGTAAAAATTTCTAATTGGAGAAACAAAGAATAATGAAAGAAATTATCTTAATCAAAAACGGAGAGCTTGCCCTTAAAGGTCTTAACAGAAGAACCTTTGAGGATATGCGCGTTAAAAATATGAAACGCAGACTTGATTCTGCAGGCAAATTCAATTTCAGAATTGCACAGTCAACGATTGTTGCAGAGCCTGAGGAAGGTGCTGACCTTGACGAAGCGGTTGAACGAATCAAAAAAGTTTTCGGCATCGCAGGATTTTCAAGAGCTGCGGCAGTTGAAAAGAATATGGAAGTTATTCTGAGAAGCGCCGAAGAATACCTGGCTCCCCAGCTTCTCGGAGTACGCACCTTCAAGGTTGAGGCAAAACGCTCGGATAAAAAATTCCCCCTCGGTTCTCCCGAAATCTGCAGGGAAACGGGCGGCTATCTCCTTCGCAAATTTCCTCATCTTGAGGTTGATGTTCATAACCCCGATATGATTGTTAACGTTGAGGTAAGAGATACCCATGCATATATCCACGGCAAGCAGATTAAGGGCGCAGGCGGTATGCCCACGGGCTCCGCAGGCAGGTCGGCAATCCTTATTTCGGGCGGTATCGACAGCCCCGTTGCCGCATATATGATGGCAAAAAGAGGTCTTGAGCTTATCGCAATCCACTTTGCATCTCCTCCCTACACAAGCGAAAGAGCCGAGCAGAAGGTTCATTCGCTCTTAAAGCAGGTAAGCAAATATTCTGGCAGAATAACCCTTTTCGTTGTTCCGTTTACCGAAACGCAGGAGCAAATCAAGGATAACTGCCCCGAGGATATCTTCACCGTTGTCATGCGTCGAATGATGATGAGAGTTTCACAGATTATCGCTCAGAAGGAGCATGCGGGTGCGCTTATCACGGGCGAAAGCGTAGGTCAGGTTGCAAGCCAGACGATGCCTGCAATCGCCTGCACGGATGCAGTCTGCGAAATGCCCGTTTTCCGTCCTCTTATCGGCATGGATAAGGATGAAGTTGTTGCAATTTCAAGAAAAATCGAAACCTTTGATATTTCAATCCTTCCCTATGAGGACTGCTGCACGGTATTCACTCCGAAGCATCCCAGAACCCGTCCGACAATCGAGTATGTCGAAGAGTGCGAAAAGGCTCTCGATGTGGACAGGCTCGTTAACGAAGCTGTTGAGGGAACAAGATTTATTCATATCAACGCTTATTAATATAAGGAGAACCATATGTCAGTTTGCGAAATACTTTCTGTCGGCACGGAAATACTGCTCGGCGATATACTCAACACCAATTCAAAATATCTCTCCGTGCAGCTTGCAAAGCTCGGCATATCCGTTCTTCGCCACACAACCGTCGGCGATAATCCCGAAAGACTTGCCGCCGCTCTTAAAACTGCGCTTGAACGCAGCGATATCGTTATCGCAACGGGAGGTCTCGGACCTACGGCAGACGATATAACAAGAGATGTCTGCTGCAAGGTTATGGGCTTTGATATGGAGCTTGATAACCGTATCGCCGAAAAAATAAAAAGTTATTTCAACTCAAAGGGTCTTGAAATGCCCGAAACAAATCTCCGTCAGGCGTATGTACCCGTCGGCGGCGATGTGTTTGAAAATAATCACGGCACGGCACCGGGTCTCGGTCTTAAGAAAGACGGCAAATGCGTTGTTATGCTTCCGGGCCCGCCCTATGAAATGGCGCCGATGTATCACGAAAGCGTTGTGCCTTATCTCTCGGAATATGCCGAGGGCGCAATCGTTTCTCATACAGTCAGAACGATGGGGATAGGCGAGAGTGCAATGGCGGAAACCGTTGCCGATTTGCTCGAAAACGAAAATCCCACCGTTGCACCTTATGCCAAAAAAGGCGAGGCACTTCTGCGAATTACTGCGAAGGGCGAAAACGAAGAGGAAGCCGAAAATCTCTGCAAACCCGTTCTTGACGAGGTTTGCAAAAGGCTCGGGAATTACGTTTACGGCATTGACAGCGAAAGCATAGAGCAGAGAGTTGTTGAGCTTCTCAAGGAAAACAAGCTCACTCTTGCAACTGCGGAAAGCTGTACGGCAGGATATATCCCTAAAAGAATTACGGATATTGCAGGTGCAAGCAGCGTTTTTGAATTCGGTGCGATAACCTATTCAAACGAAATGAAGAGTAAAATTCTCGGCGTGCAAAACGAAACTCTTGCGGCTTACGGTGCAGTGAGTGAACAGACTGCAAGAGAAATGGCGGCAGGAATCCGCCGTGTTTCGGGTGCGGATATCGGAATTTCCGTTACGGGAATCGCAGGTCCGTCAAGCGACGGCACGGATAAGCCCGTGGGCCTTTGCTTTATTGCACTTGATGCGGAAAATTATAATATATGCGAAAAAATCGAAACAGGCAAGAATGACAGGGAGTATAACCGCTATGTTACCGCCTCCCGTGCACTCAATCTTGCAAGAATATATATAGAGAAAAGGAAAAGAGGGTAAAAATGGATTCAAAAAAGATATGTTCAATCCTCTGCGCTGCTTTTGCTGCGGTTTCGGTAATATTCATTGCACTTTCGGTAATGAATTTCACAAAAAAAACCGATGAGCAGACGGAGCTTGAAACAAAGGCTTCCGAATACGTTATGAGCGGCGGCGAAAAGCTTGATGCGCTTGCCGAAACTCTCTCGGGAGTTATTTCCAACAACATGAAAAAGCAGACAAGCTATCCCGAAGGCATTCTTGAAGAGCTTAAGCAGCCCTATTCAGTCAACAATAATCTTGTCGGCTGGCTCTCAATCCCCGGTACGGAGCTTGATACTGCCGTTTTGCAGAGCGACGATAACAGCAAATACCTCAAAAAGGATTTCTACGAAAGAAGCACTACCTCAACCACTTCCACCAACTACGGAAATCTCTATCTTGACTACCGCTGTGTAAACGAGGGTATTTCCAAAAACATGGTTATTCACGGACATACAACAAGCCGAATGGGCGCCGATGTTCCCAAGCAGGCTTTCCGTTCGCTCTACGATTACAAGGACATGCAGAATTTCATTGATAATCCGATTATAAAATACAGCACTCTTTATGAGGAGTATACCTATAAAATCTGCGCCGTTTTTCTTTCAACCACCCAGACCTCGGCTGACAACGGCTATTTCTTCAATTATATTTATCCCGACATGAGCGACAGCAACATGGTCGGCTATATTGAGCAGGTAAAGCAGAGAATGCTTTATGAAACGGGCGTTTCTCTTGAGCCTACCGATAAAATCATTACTCTTTCAACCTGCATTTATGACTACGGTAAGGATATCGACACAAGATTTGTAGTTGTTGCAAGGCTTCTCCATGAGGGCGAGAGCGAGGAAATCGATGCTTCTCTCGTTAAGGATAACCCCGATTATCGCAGACCCCAGGTATGGTACAACAGCAAGGGAATAACAAATCCCTATAAAGATACGGCAAAATGGCAGCCCAGCCCTAATTAATTTGCGGAGGACAAAAAGATGTCAAAAAATAACATGAACGAAAACAAAACGCCTTCATCGCTTCCCGAGGGACTCAGCTCAATTGCGGACGATGAGGCTATAACCGAAATTGATCTCAACGATTTTCTCATTGAGAGTTCAAAATCAAGCACTCTCTTTGAGGGATTCCGTGACGATATCGAAAAAACGGAAAAAAGCCTTGAATCGGATTTGCAGAGCCTCTATGACGATATCATGGGCAGCGGACCCGAAACGATAGTGCCAAAGCCCCTTTCAATGCTCACAGAGAGCGAGGCAGAGCCTAAAAAGGTTGTGCTTTCCGATCCCGAGCCTCTCCCCGAGGACGAAAACAGCACTCTTGAGGACCTCTGGATGAATCCCGACGAATATTTTGATGCGGATATCCCCGTTGTATCACTCGACGATGAGGAAGCTCCGCAGGAAGCAGAGATTTTTGAGCCTGTTCCCGAGGAGCCCGTTGAAATTGAGCATGACGATGCAAAGAGCAGCATTTTCAGCATGATTGATATGCTCAAAAAAGAGACCGATACCGAAACAGGCTTTGACGAAATTATTTCCGAAATTGAAGCAAACCCTGAAATTGTTCCCGTTGATACCGAGCTTTCCGCAGCAGCGCAGCTTGTTTCAAGCCTTCCCGTCACGGAAGAGCCTGAAGAAGAGGAGGAAGAAGAGCTTGATTTCAGCGAAGAGGATTTTGACTGGGACGAAATGCTCGGAGAAGAAGAAACAGAAGCCGAAAAGCTCGAACTCGCCGAAGAGCTTCCCGAAATTCCCGTTATGCCCGTAATTCCCGAAGCTGAAGAAACCCTTGCATTTGAGGAAATCCCCGAGGTTGAAGAAATTTCAGAGGATTTTTCACAGGAAACCGACGGTGAGATTATCGATACCTCTGCCAATGATTTTGATGCAGAGCTTGCCGCCCTTCTCGGCGAAGATGTACCCCAAGAAGAAGCCGTTCCCGAAGAACCCGAAAAAACCGGCTTTGTAATAACCGTTCCCGATGACGGTAACGATTACGAAAAGGCTGCAGCAGCACCCGAAAAGCTCTATCAGGCAGAGCCCATGAGCACCGCTTCTATCGAGGATGACCCCGAGCTTTATGAAAACGACGCAGAAGAAGATGAAAAAAGCCAAAAGAACAATAAAAAAGAAAAGGGTTCGGGCGGTGCAGGCGAGGTTGTAAGAAAGATTATTCTTTCAATCTCCATTATCACCATTATTGTCTGCATCGGTATGCTTGCCAACGTATATATCATTGAGCCTTACCGCTTCAAGGCTGATGCCGATAAAATCGCAAGCGAAATGAACCAGAGCATTGATACTCACAGCGATTCAACGGTTGCTGATGTTCAGGACACCGCAAATTCCGATATTGTCTATCCCGAAGGCATGCTTGCAAAATATGCAAACCTTTATGCCGCAAACGATGACCTCAGAGGCTGGATTTCCATTCCCGGTTTTGAAATCAACCTTCCCATCGCTCAGGGCACTGATAACAGCTACTATCTCAAGAAGGATATTTACGGAAAATATACCCGTTACGGTGTTCCCTTCTTTGATTACAGAATTACCGATTTTGAAAATCTTCACAGAAACACGGTTGTTTACGGCCACAATATGCGCCACGATGATCTGATTTTCGGTATGCTTGAAAACTACCGCAATATCAGCGGTTTCCGTCAGGCTCCCGTTATCGAATGCAACACCATTTACGGCGACCACACATGGTTTGTTTATGCCGTATTTATCACAAACGCCGAAAAAGAAGACGACAACGGCTATGTATTCCCCTATAACTTCATTGATGTAAGCGATGCAAAGTTTGAGGATTACATTGAGGAAATCGACCGCAGAAAGCTCTATACTACGGGTGTTGACATTGCCGTAACCGATAAGATTCTCACTCTTTCAACCTGCGCTTATGACTTCGACGATGCAAGACTCGTTGTTGTTGCAAGAGAAAGAAGAGAAGGCGAGAGCATCGCTGTTGACACCTCAAAGGCATATAAGAATGATGACCCGAAATATCCGCAGGCATGGTATGATGCATACGGAAAAACAAATACCCACGCAAACGATTCCAGATGGTAAAATAAAGTGAAGAATTAAGGAACGGTGATTATTATGGAAAGAAAGGTCAGCTGCTTTACGCTTTGCGCCGATAAGGCACAAGGCTCTGCAGACTATTTAAAACAACGGTTAAACTGTGAAATAAATAATTTCGGCGAGGTCTCCGCTTTTGCGGCTGAGGCTGTCGCTTTCGCTGCTCAGGGCGGCTTTGCCGTTGCCGCAGCACCCGTTGATATTTTCCTTAATGCAAAATTCCGTTTGCTTAAATCACTTTCCTTAAAAATCGTCAGAAGCAGTCAGATTTCAGCCGCTATGGGTCAGAATGCACCCGAAAACCCCAAAGAACGTGATCTTCAGGCAGCAATTGCCGAAAAATCCGTTGTTTTCCTCAGCGCTGACGGCTTGTTCTCTGCTTTTTCCGTAAATATCGGCAGCGGCTCACTCGTTTTTGCTCCGCTCGATACTTCAAGGCTTGAATATATTTTCGCCTCGGGTCTTGACGCAATTATTCCTGCTTCTAAAAAAACAAAAATGCAGGAGCTTCGGGAGAGTGTTTCAAATGTTATCGCAAGCGGAAAAACCGTTGCGGTTTCACCCTGCGGCTGCGGAAAAATGCTGCTTTCGGCAATCTCCGCCGTGCCTGACTGCGAGGAGGCTTTCATCGCCGATTCTTCCATGAAAGATAAGGCAGATGAAGAATCTCTTTCCGAATATACGGCACAGTGTGCAAAAATATCAAAGGAAAATTCCTCCGCCGACCTTGGAATTGCAATATCGCAGATTGAAAATGACGGCTCGGGTGACTCTGTAACCGTATGTGTTGCAGACTCCGACAGAGCAAAGGCTGCAAAGGTTTACGCAAAGCCCGGTGAGGACAGAAAGCAACTCATCGTTGCCGCAATAATCAAGCTCTGCCGGATGCTCGATGAGCTTTCCGCAATGCCTGCACTCGTTAACCCCGATGCACCGAAAAAAGCTCCCGAAAAGTGGGCCAAAAATTCCAAAGCTCCGCTTATTATTGCCGTTATCGGCATAGCAATAGCAATAATCATCTGCATAATTCTTGCTTTTGTTTCTTCTTCAAAAGAAAACAAAGATTCGCAGACCTATGCCGCAGGTGATTATGTTCAGCAGGAGGACGCATATTTTGATGACGATTATATATATGAGGACTACGGCGGCAGCATCCTTGAAGGGATTGACAGCGGTGCGGTTGAAATCGTGCCCGAAAGCACCTATTCCTACATAACCTCCGCTCCCGACACCCTGACTTTTACAACGCAGGTCAGGACAACCGTCAGGCAGACAACAACTAAAATAGTGACCACCGCCCTAAAAACAACAAAAGCGGCAATTGCTTCAACAACAAAGGCAATAACCACTCTTACAACAACAAAAGCAACCACTACCGCAAAACCCACAACCACTACCACCACTGCAACAACTACTGCAACAACTACCACAACCACTACCGCTGCACCTTCTACCGTTAAAACAACCGCCGCTTCAACAGCACCCGTAACCGAGAATACTGCCACGGCAACAACGGCTTCTGAGGTAAAAGGTACTTTTATATTTAAGGTATACGGCTTCGGTCACGGCGTCGGCATGAGCCAGGAGGGCGCCATTCAGATGGCGAAAAACGGCGATAAATATGATAAAATCCTCACTCATTACTATCCCGGCACAACCGTAAAGGTTGACTCCGCAACACCGCTCACAATTAAGTATGGCGGCGAAAGTATACCTATTGTTGAGTATCTTTGCAGAACAGCAAAACGTGAAATCGGCGCAGGCTCACCCACAGAGGCTCTCAAAGCGCAGATTGTTTCGGCTTATACCTTCGCAAAATACTATAATTTTGATGTTGCAAAATCAAAGCACGCATACGATGCAAGCTATGAATACGCAGGCACAAATCTTCATAAGGCATGCCTTGAGGTTCTCGGAATGTCGTCAGATACCGATACTCCCAAGGCACCCTATGTTGACTACAACGGAAGCCCCGCCTTTACCTGCTATTTTGCATCTGCTGCAGGCAAAACCGCTTCCGCAAACAGCGTATGGGGCGGCAACAGCCAGCCTTATCTTACGGGCGGAGTTTCAAGCTGCGAAACCGTTGATACTTCAACAGTTGAAATAAGCGCAGCGGATATGAAAAAGTATATCATGTCCTACGCAAATGATAACAATATCTCCATCACCCTCTCCGATAATCCTGCAGAATGGCTCGAAATTCTTTCCCATGACAGCGCATACAACGCAAACACGGGCTATGTTACCGAAATCAGAGTCGGAAACGTCAAGGTCAGAGGCAATGCCTTCCGCTCATATGTCCTTGACTTCAAAATCCGCTCTCATTGCTTCACATTTGAATATAAAGCTTAAGCTGTGCTTCGGCACAGCTTTTTATTCTTAATTAGAAACATTGCACAAAATTTTCGGCATACCTTTGTCAAATTTGTCAAGTAATAAGCCTTGACATATACCTCTGTCTTCTGTATAATGTTGAACTGTTGTGTGCCTATGCACCGCAGGAGGTTAAAATGAAGATTATACAGAAAATTACAGCTCTTATAATTATATCGGCAATTACGGCAGCCGCTTTTTCGTTCAGCGCTATGGGTGCTTCTCCCGTAAAAGGCAGCGAGGTTGCAAAATTTGCTGCAGGTCTTGAGGGCTGCGGATATAAATATTCAAGCAAGGGTCCCGATAAATTCGACTGCTCGGGTCTTGTGTACTACGTTCTTAAAAATTTCGGCATCACTTTCGGCAACAGCACTTCCGAGTATAACACTGCCGAAAAGGCAAAGGCGTTCGGCACGGTAATCTATAACATAAAAGACGCAAGGGAAGGCGATATCGTTGTCTGGAGCAGCCATGCGGGCGTTTATCTCGGCGACGGCAAATGCATTGCGGCAATGAACCCCAAAAAAGGCGTTACCATAAATGTTGTTGAAGAGTTTATTGATAAAAACGGAGTTAAAAACCCCGAGCATTTCTTCATCAGACCCTTTGACTATGCCGACGAAACCGTAAATGAAACCGTTACGCAAGCCGAAAGCACACCTGCAAAGGAAGAGCTCACTTTCGGCGATAAAATCAGGCTCATGATTGAAAGAATTGCAGAGTTTATCAAAGCTCCGTTCATGCCGGTTGTCAACGCATTCAGATAATTTCTTTATCCGACACAGAAATGTGTCGGTTTTTTGTTTTCTATACGATATATTATGTAATAAAATATAAATAATTTTATAAATTACTCTTGTAATTCATATCTGAAATAATTATAATAGTGATATAATAGGGTAATAGTGTATAGTTATACCCTTTTATAAAAATTCGTTACTCTTTTTTCACAGTTTCTTAACTAATTTGCAATATAATCGAATCGGTGAATTGCATCTGAATTCAGGAGGAAGAAATGGGCAAAAAATATGTTATTTCCTATGACATAGGAACAACGGGCGTTAAATCCTGTCTTTTTGAAATAGACAAGGAGATTACTCTTATCAGTGCGGCAATGGAGGGCTATAAGCTCTACATCATGCCTGACGGCGGCGCAGAGCAGGACCCCGATGAATGGTGGGCTGCCATCTGTTCAACCACCAAAACCATTTTTGAAAACTGCGATATCAGACCCGAGCAGGTTGAGGGCATTTCCTTCTGCTCACAGATGCAGGGTCTTGTGCTTGTTGATAAAAACGGCAAGCCCGTACACAGAGCGTTCAGCTACATGGACCAACGTGCAAGAAAACAGATTAAAGACGGCATGGCAAACGGCATTCAGATTGCAGGTGCCAACATCTTTAAGCTCATTCCCTCTCTTATCATCACGGGTGCTGTTTCCGCAAGCGTTAAAGACCCCGTATGGAAATATAACTGGGTCAAGGAAAACGAACCCGAAAACTTCAAGCGTGTTTATAAGTGGCTTGACGTTAAGGAATACATAATCTGCCGCATGACCGATAAATTTGTTATGACTCCCGACTCTGCCTTCGGTACTCTTCTTTATGATATCCGCAAGGGCAAGGAAGGCTTCAGCAAAACAATATGCAAGCTCCTTGGTGTTAACCCCGACCATATGCCTGAAATTATTCAGTGCTCTGACAAGGCAGGCGGTCTTACCGCAAAGGCAGCCGCAGAGCTTGGTCTTAAGGAAGGCACTCCCGTTTTCGGCGGCGGCGGCGATGCATCGCTCATCGGCGTTGGCGCAGGCGGCGTTGAGCTTGGCGAAACACATATCTATAACGGCACCTCCGGCTGGGTTTCAACCGTTGTTGACAAAAGCATTGTTGACACTTCGGCAATGATTGCAGCAATAGTCGGTGCCGACAAAAAGAATTTCAACTACTTTGCGGAGCTTGAAACCGCAGGCAAGTGCCTTGAATGGGTAAGAGACCACCTTGCACTTGATGAAATCGGTATTTTCCTCAACAAAACCGATGTTGCCGAATCCGAAGAAACAGTTTACACCAGCCTTTATGATTATCTTTCAAAGGTTGTTAACGAAATTCCCGCAGGCAGTCAGGGCGTTATCTTTACTCCGTGGCTTCACGGCAACCGCTGCCCGTTTGAGGACCCCAACTCAAGAGGAATGTTCTTCAATATCAGCCTCGAGGTCGGCAAAACAGAGCTTATCCGTTCAGTTCTTGAGGGTGTTTGCATGCATATGCGCTGGTTCCTTGAAACTCAGGATAAAAAAATCAAAACCTCGCAGACAGTCCGCTTCGTAGGCGGCGGCGCTCTCAGCGATGTTACCTGCCAGATTCTTGCAGACGTTACGGGCAGAACAATCGAAACGGTTGATTCTCCGCAGAACGTAGGTGCAGTCGGTGCAGCCGTTGTTATGGCAGTCGGTCTCGGCGTGCTTGACGATATTTCTCAGGCAAAGAAGCTCATTCCTGCAAAGAAAACCTTTAAGCCCAATCCTGCCAACAAAGAGGTTTATGACCGCAACTATGCCGTTTATAAAACTCTTTATAAAAATAACAAAGAAGCTTTCAAAGCTCTCAACGGCTGAGAAAATTTCGCATGAAAGGACTCATTACCATGAAAAAATATTTTGCTCTCATTATTTCACTTATCGTGATTCTTACCTGCTTTACCGCATGTAAGCCCAAAATCAAGAACGGTATTGTTGTTGAAAACGGTGCAGGCGAGCAGCTCGCAATCGTTACCTCGCCCGACGGAGGCATCGTAAGAGACGGTGCAGGCAACCTTGTTGTTCTCGTTACAGACGAAAACGGCAAAAACGTTAAGGACGATAACGGCGAATACAAAACAAACGTTGTTGCCATGAACCATGCCATTGTAATCGGCAGACGAGTTGAAGCCGAAAACTATTCCGTTGAAATTCCCGACGGCTGGTCAGACGCTTATACTCTCAACGACCTTTCAATTACAAAGGACGGAACAGACGAATCCCTTGTTATCACTGAAAAGGACGGCTCTGTTTCTCAGGCTATGGCAGATGTTTCCCTTGTTTTAGAAAACGCAAAAACAATGTATGCAAATGTTATAAGCGAAAACAAAACTGTTGAAATCAACGAAAATATCTCTGCCAGCTTTATGTCGGTTTATATTCCCGAAGTTAAGACCGATGACAGCGGCAACCCCGTTCCCGCATACCTCGGTTATTTCTTCTTCACTAAAGCAGGACACACCTACACCTGCAAAATCGAAGGTCGCCGTAACATCAGCGAAAACCTCGATGAATTCACAGATATTCTTTCATCCATTAACTTCCGCTGATAAACCGGTAAATGACTTGCAGGTTTAAAATCCCTCCTTCCTTAAAAGGGAGGCTGATAAAGCACTCCGCTTCCTGCATAAATGCAACCTGCTGTTCAGGCTCTCTCATGACGGAGCTGCCGCATAGCGACTGAGGGAGTTAAATCAGTTTTTGCAAAGCAATATAAAACGCTTAACTTTTCATTTGATATAAGGAGATATTAAAATGCTTTTTACTCAGGATATCGGTATAGATTTAGGTACCGCCAACACCCTTGTATTTGTTAAAGGCAAGGGAATCGTTATTCGTGAACCCTCCGTTGTTGCCGTTGACCAGAAGAGCAACCCTCCCAGAGTTGTTGCCGTTGGTATGGAAGCAAAGGAAATGATAGGCAGAACTCCCGGTTCAATCACGGCTGTGCGTCCCCTTAAGGATGGCGTTATTGCCGATTTCGAAATTACCGCAGAGATGATTGCCGCTTTTATCAAGAGAACAACCAAAAGATCGCCCTTTGCAAGAATCAGAGTTCTTATCTGCATTCCTTCAGGCGTTACCGAGGTTGAAAGAAAGGCTGTTTATGACGCTGCAAAGAGTGCAGGCGCAAAGTATGTAAGCCTTATTGAAGAGCCCATGGCAGCAGCTATCGGCGCAGGTCTTCCCGTAAGCGAAGCAACAGGCAGCATGGTTGTTGATATCGGCGGCGGCACATCCGAGGTTGCCGTTATCTCCCTCGGCGACGTTGTTACCGCTAACTCCGCAAGAGTTGCGGGCGATAACTTCGATGAAGCAATCATTTCCTACATCAAGAAAAAATATAACCTTCTTATCGGCGAAAGAACCGCTGAAGATATCAAAATCAAAATCGGTTCGGCTTATCCCTATGAGGGCGAAGGCACAATCAACATCAAGGGCAGAAACCTCATGGACGGTCTTCCCAAGAATGTTGACATCACAAGCGAGGAAATCCGTGAAGCTATGGCTGATACCGTTTCCCAGATTGTTGATGCCGTTAAATCAACCCTTGAAAAGACTCCTCCCGAGCTTGCTGCGGATATTATTGACCACGGCATCATGCTCACGGGCGGCGGCGCTCTTCTCAGAGGTCTTGACAAGCTCATCGCAGCCGAAACAAAAATTCCCGTTCTTATCGCAACCAATCCTCTTGACTGCGTTGCAGACGGCACGGGTATCTGCCTTGAGAACAACACTCTCAATATAACAGGCAATAAGAAATATATCTGATTATCCAATAATCATCCAAAGGAGCAATTAACCGATGATCCGCTTTTTGAAAAGTTCTGCATTTAAAATATTTGCAGTCATAGCCGCAGCTTTGCTTGCAGGCTCGGTCTTTGCACTTGCCTCAAGAAGCGGTTCTTCGCCGCTCACAAGCGTAACGAGCTTTATTTTCGGGCCCGTTTCCCGTGCTGCATCGTTTATTGCCTCGGAGTTTGAAAATCTTCCCGTTTCCTTCCGTTCCTCTTCCGCTCTCGCAAAAGAGATTGAAGGCCTTGAAAAGGAGATCGACAGACTCACACGCCAGCTTGTTGATTATGAGCAGGCAAAAAGCAAGAACGCTTTTTATCAGGAATTCCTTGAAATCAAGGAAGAGCATAATGACTATGTTTTTGCCGAAGCCGCAATTATAGGCAGGGACTCCGCAAATCATCTCGGCTCTTTCACTCTGAACAAGGGTTCAACAAGCGATATCAGCGTTAACGACCCCGTTATCTACGGCGATTATCTTGTGGGCATTGTTTCCTCTGTTACTCCCACACGCTGCACGGTCAGCACCATACTTAACCCCGATGTAAACGTCAGCGCATATGAAGTACGTACCCGTGACCTCGGCTTTGTAACTTCGACGGTTGCTCTCGCTCAGGAGGGTTACTGCCATATGCCGGGTCTTTCAACCTCAACAGCCATTACCGCAGGCGGAATAGTCTGCACCTCGGGCGTTGGCGGAATTTATCCCCGTGACCTGATTATCGGAACGGTTGTTGATATTGTTGACGGCACGGTTGATATCTCCGCAAGCGCAGTTATCGAGCCCGGCGTTGACTTTGACGAAATAACCGATGTTTTCATCATCACTTCATTTGACGGACAGAATCAATGACACTTGAAACTCAGAAAAAAAATCTTATATTCCGTAGGCTCAGCCTTGCTCTGATACTGCTGCTGATATCCGTTTTGCAAAACACAGACGGCTTCTTTCCGCAGGTTTTCGGCATCAGGGCTTTACTTCTTATACCTGCCGTTGTATGCATTGCGATGTTTGAGCGTGATACCTTCGGCATGATTTTCGGCATTTTTGCAGGCGCATTATGGGATGTTTTTGCCTCGGGCGCAAGCTTCAATGCGCTTTTCCTGCTCACGGCAGGCTTTATCTGCGGCACGCTTATCAACACGATAATGCGCAACAACATATTTACCGCTTCAATTCTCACATTTATCTTTTCAGCGATTTATAATATTGTTTACTGGCTATTCAACTTCGTTTTTGCACAGCTTGACTCCGCCTTTTTTATGCTCTGGCGCTACTATCTGCCGGGCATCGCATACACAACTGTATTTGTTCCGATAATATTTATAATTGTAAGAGCAGTAGAAAAGAAATTTTCCGAGGAATAATATAACTGTATTTTTGTTATTAGATTTTAAAAATTATTATAATTAATTTATTAATGCACGAAGGTGCAAATCATGCAAACTTTTGCAATTCAAGACGAAATCAATTCATGCCGCAAGGCAATTCATTAATAAAAAGGAGGTAAGAATATGCATGTCAAAATAACGGGTGCAAGGCGCATTATATCTCTTTGCGTGCTTCTTGCCTTTTTTGCCTTCTTCATTTTTGATCTGGTAAAAATCCAGATTATTGACGGCGAAGAATATGCCGCCGCAAGCAACGCCGTTTCGGAAAGAACGGCTGTTATAACCGCTGCAAGAGGTGAAATTGTTGACTGCAACGGTCAGGAGCTTGTTTATAACGACCAGGGCTATTCCATAATTTTCGACTATGCCTATTTTCCCACAGACCAGGAGCAGAGAAACGTTATAATTTCAAATCTTATTGACCTCTTTGAAAAAAATTCTCTTGAATGGGTTGACAATCTTCCGCTTGTTTTTGATGAAAACGGCAGTATAGTGTATAAAGAGGACAGCGAAAACCTCATCAAAGAGATGAAGAGTGAGAACATGCTCAACCTCAACGATTATGCAACCGCACAAAACTGCTTTGATGCGCTTGTTTCAAGATATAAGCTCGAGCAGTATCCTGCCGAAAAGGCAAGAAAAATTGCTTCGGTATGCTATGAGATGAAGCGTCTTTTCTTCAGCATCGGTTATCCGTACACATTCGCATCCGATGTACCCGAGGAAATAATTTCTTATATAAAAGAGAACAGCGGAACTTATCAGGGAGTTGACGTTCAGGTTGTTCCCATCAGAAAATATACCGACGGTACTCTTGCTCCTCACATTCTCGGAAGAATCGGCGCCATTGATGCCGATGAATACAAGGAGCTCAAGTCTGAAGGCTATAAAATCACTGATTTCATAGGTAAGAGCGGCATCGAATCCGCCATGGAGGAATATCTCAAGGGCACCGACGGAGAGGAAACTATTTACTGGGACGGCGACGGCAATAAATCTACCGAGGTTACCGTTAAGCCTATTCAGGGCAACACCGTTGTGCTCACCATCGATGCAGGTCTGCAGAAGGTTGCACAGGATTCTCTTCGTGAAACCCTTCTCGACTTTGCAAGCAGCGACAGAGGAAATCTCGTTGACGATGCAGGCGCAGTTGTTGTTCTCAACTGTAAAACGGGCGCAATTTTGGCATGCGCTTCTTATCCTACCTACGATATTTCAACCTACAGCGAAAATGCAAAGGCTCTCAATGAAGATTCTTCTGCTCCGCTCTGGAACAGAGCTCTGCTTTCAACCTATGCTACAGGTTCAACAATGAAGCCTTCGGTTGCAATTGCAGCTCTCGAGGAAGGTCTTATCGACGAGGATTACACCGTCTATTGCTCGGGAATGTATACCTATCTCGGTCAGGAT
>CAZJOH010000011.1:0-12827 GCA_964547575.1 uncultured Clostridium sp. | reverse complement strand
AAACACGCTTTGCTAATGTTGTAAATGCAATCGACGAATCCTGCAACTCCTTCTTCTATGAAGTCGGCAAGAATCTCGGCATTGAAAAGATGAACGAATACAGAACTCTTTTCGGTCTCGGCTCAAAAACAGGCTGTGAGCTGGGCGAGGCAACAGGTGTTCTTGACAGCCCCGAATACCGCTCATCACTCGGTCAGACATGGCTCCCCGGTTTTACAATTCAGTCGGCAATCGGTCAGGCAGGCAATCTTTTCACTCCCATTCAGCTTGCCAATTACTGCGCAGTTATCGCAAACGGCGGCACAAGATACAGAACTCACTTCGTAAAAAGCATTAAAAGCTACGATTATTCGCAGACAATAGTTGAAACAAAGCCCGAAATTCTTTCTCAAATGGATATTTCCGACGAAACTCTTGAAACCGTGCAGAGCGGTATGCTTGCAGTTGGCGAAAGATCCTCGTATTTCAAGAACAGTCCCGTTCAAATAGCCGCCAAAACGGGTACTTCGCAGGAAATCCGTACTCTCGACGGTCAATCCGTCAAGGTAAACAACGGCTTCCTTATTGCATTTGCACCTTATGAAAACCCTGAAATTGCCATCGCCGTTGTCGGTGAAGGCTTCAGAGCGGGTTCAAGACTTTCTTCCGTTGTTGCCGATATAGTCGAATACTATTTCGGACAGAGCGACAGCATGCAGTCCAACCAGCAGGAAAACACTCTTATTCCCTAAAAAATCAAGAAAGTAGTGACAGCTATGGCTGAAATTATAGTTATTGCTTCGGGCAAAGGCGGCTCGGGCAAATCATCGTTTGTTGCAGGCGTCGGCAGGGCGCTTGCAAATCTCGGCAAAAAGGTTCTCGCCATTGACTGCGATATCGGTCTGCGCTCCCTCGACCTTCTTTTCGGTGTTTCCGAAAATGTGGTCTTTGATTGGGGCGACCTTCTGCATGACAGATGCACCGTTGAGCAGGCTCTTATCAAATCGGAAATTGACCTTCTTGCCGCACCCCGTAATTTCAGCAACGAATTCACTCCCGAATCAGCCGCAAAGCTTTTCAGATCCTTTTCGGAGGATTATGATTACATACTTCTCGACTCTCCCGCAGGAATAGACAGGGGATTTCAGCTTTCCGCAAGCGGTGCGGATAAGGCTGTTGTTATAACCACGCCCGATAATATCTGCGTAAGAAGCTGCGCCAGAGCTTTTGACGAGCTTCGCCGCCTCGGAATTGAGGATGCAAGGCTTGTTATCAATATGTTTGAAGTAAAGCCCGTCTGCAAGAAAAAGCTCCTCAATATTGACCAATGTATTGACGAAACCGGCGTTCAGCTTTTAGGCGTTGTGCCCAGAGATATAAATGTCGGCTACAGCTCCGTAATCTCCGAAGCTCCGGGAGAATTCTCGCCTTCAACCCTTGCCTATAAGCGAATTGCAAAGCGCATAACGGGTGCCCGTGTGCCACTCGTGTGTGAATAAAGGATGAAAAATATGGAAAACCGTACCATTGCCGCCATTGCAACTCCGAATGCACCCGGCGGAATCGGAATTGTGCGTATTTCGGGCGAAAATGCCGTTGAAATCGCAGCAAAAATATTCAGACCCGTAAGCGGTAAGCCGCTTTGCGAA
The DNA here is from genome assembly GCA_964547575.1 of uncultured Clostridium sp. Lineage (GTDB taxonomy): Bacteria > Bacillota > Clostridia > Oscillospirales > Acutalibacteraceae > CAG-177. The sequence goes on along the minus strand of CAZJOH010000011.1, from coordinate 11,199 downwards.
AGTAAGGGTTATTGCGCCCATTTCGGAGATGTTTACGATAATAATGATAAAATTGACGAGGCGGTTTGCCTCGTTTTTCGTGCGCCCAGAAGCTATACGGGCGAGGATACCGCCGAGATTTCATGCCACGGCGGTCTTTATATAACAAAGCGTGTTCTCCGTGCCGCACTCGATGCAGGTGCTTTTCCTGCCGAAGCAGGGGAGTTCACAAAAAGAGCATTCCTCAACGGTAAGCTTGACCTTGCCGCCGCAGAAAGCGTTATGTCACTTATCGGTGCATCGGGTAAGCAGGCTGCAACCGCCGCTCTCAACACTCTTGACGGTAACCTGAGCCGTGAAATCAGAAAATGTGCCGACGATATCATCGGTGTGTGCGCTTCACTTGCCGCATGGGTTGACTATCCCGACGAGGATATCGAGGAAACGGGCGCAGGAGATATGCTCCCGATTTTTGAAAAAACAAAATCCGCACTTGCCGATATTATCCGCCGCTATGACTGCGGACGAGCCGTTACCGACGGAATTGATGCCGTTATCGTCGGCAAACCCAATGTAGGCAAATCAACCCTTATGAATATGCTCACGGGCTTTGAGCGTTCTATAGTTACCGATATCGCAGGCACAACCCGTGACGTTGTTGAGGAAAAAATCGTTCTCGGCGAAATAATCATGCGTGTTGCCGATACGGCAGGAATCCGTGAAACCGAGAATGTTGTTGAAAATATCGGCGTTAACCTTGCAAAACGCAGGCTTGAAAGAGCCGAGCTTGTGCTTGCCGTATTCGACGGCAGCGAGCCGATAAATAATGATGACCTTGAAATTATTGAGCAATGCCGTGACAAAAAGGCAATTGCTCTTCTCAATAAATCCGACCTGCCTCTGACGGCAGACAGAAAAACAATCGACGAAGCATTCCCGTATACCGTTGAGCTTTCGGCTTCGACGGGCGAGGGGAGAGATGAGCTTGAAAAAGCGGTGCGTTCTGTTTTCAGAACAAACGAGTTTGACCCGAACTCTGCCTGCCTGACGAGCGAAAGACAAAGACAATGCTGCGTTAATGCGCTCAATCATATTGATGAGGCAATATCTGCTCTCAATATGGGCATAACCCTTGATGCGGTCAACGTCTGTGCCGACTGTGCAATTGACGCTCTGCTCGAGCTCACGGGCGACAGAGCAACCTCCGCCGTTGTTGACGAAGTTTTCTCAAGATTCTGCGTGGGAAAATAATATAAGTTTAATTTAAGAATCGCCATACTCAGCTTTTTATATAAAATAAATATTGCCTACGCAATCACCTCATCCGTCGCTATGCGACACCTTCCCCTCAAGGGGAAGGCAAACTTTTGTCTTATTATTTTATCAAAAACCAACTGCAGGAATATTGCTTTATGTTATGGCTTCTCCTTGAGGAGAAGCTCCGCCATAGGCGGTGATGAGGTGTTAATCTGATACAAAATCTTTTAAAAAAGGAGTAATAACATGATAAGGGAAATTCGTCATTCCGATTTTGACGGATTAATGCTGCTCTATATGCAGCTTCACTCAAATCCTTTTCCCGAGAAAACTCCCGAAACCGAAAAGCTCTGGAATAAAATCCTCAATGACGAAAATCATCATATTATCGTTGCCGAGGAAAACGGAAAAATCGTTTCTTCATGTGTATGCGTTATCATTCCCAATCTCACTCACGGTCAACAGCCGTATGCATTTATAGAAAATGTCATAACTGATTCTCAATACAGAAAAAAAGGACTTGCAACAGCTTGTCTTAACTACGCAAAAGAAATTGCGATAAAAGAAAATTGTTATAAGATGATGCTTCTTACGGGTTCAAAGGAAGAAAGCACTCTGAAATTCTATGAGCAGGCAGGTTATAACAGCAAAGATAAAACCGCCTTCATTCAATGGATATAAAATCCCGTTATTATTCTTATTTGCAATAATAACCGCCGTTTTTTATGCTTTTTAAGCACTAAAACAGCGATTTTCGATTACAGCCGATAGAAATTTTTCAAACGATGCGTTATTAAATCCGATTCACGCAATCGTCTGTAAACGAAAGGTTTATTTTTCTGATTTCACAATTTCCCTCACCCCCTCCGCAGAAGATTTTCCCCTTTCCCGAAGCTGTTTCACGATTTAAAGCGGTGAATCGAAAGAGAAATTGACCTGCAGCTGCAATTTATTGGATAACCGTAGTGTTATTCCCGAACCGCCTGAAAGATTTTGCAGCTTCCACTGTAGGGCGGATATTATCCGCCCGAATATAATTTAGTCTTAGACCCTTAATTCCGCATTACGCATTCCGAATTCAAATAGGGGGGTAAAATAGTGTTTCTTGCTCCACAAATGCTGATTAAACTCCTTCAGGCGTACCGCCAAGCTCCCTCTTGAGGGAGCGTAAGGATAACACAAGATTTATCATAAGAAAATTAAAATGCGGAAGCTAATTGTTTCTTAGCCTCCCTTTTAAGGGAGGTGGATTTTGGCAAAGCCAAAAGACGGAGGGATTTAAAATCAGTTTTTGCAAAGCAATATTTTAATCGGAGCAAAGCGATCATTAATCACGCATTCCAAATTGAAAAGTGGTGTTACTATGGAATATATTTCTGAAAATTTTGATGTTGCCGTTATCGGCGCAGGCCATGCCGGAATTGAGGCAGGGCTTGCCGCTGCACGCCTCGGCTGCAAAACCGCAGTTTTTACGGTAAATCTGGACTGGGTCGGCAATATGCCGTGCAATCCGTCTATCGGCGGCACTTCAAAGGGACATCTTGTCCGTGAAATTGATGCTCTCGGCGGTGAAATGGGCATTGCGGCAGACCGCAACACTCTCCAGAGCCGTATGCTCAACCTTGGTAAAGGTCCTGCCGTGCATAGTCTGCGTGCGCAGATTGACCGCCGAGGCTACTGCGACTATATGAAATACGTCCTTGAAAAGCAGGAAAATCTCTATCTCCGTCAGGCAGAAATCATTGATTTGAAGCGTGACGGCGAGGAATGGCTGCTCAAAACCCGTCTTGAAGCGATTCACAGAGCAAAGGCGGTCATTATCGCAACGGGTACTTTCCTTGCAGGACGAATTTTTATCGGCGATATCTCATACGACAGCGGACCTGACGGAATGTTTCCGGCAGTTGAGCTTGCAAAGTCACTCAAAGAGCTGGGAGTAATGACACGCCGCTTTAAAACAGGTACACCGCCACGTGTCAACCGCAGAAGCGTTGATATCGAAAGCCTTGAACCGCAGTACGGCGATGAAAAAATCGTTCCTTTTTCATTTAATAATAACATTGAAATCCGCAACACCGAAAAGTGTTATATTACATACACGGGCGAAGAAACAAAGCGAATCATCCTTGAAAATCTTCACCGCTCACCCCTCTATTCGGGCAAAATTGACGGCGTAGGACCCCGTTACTGCCCGAGCATTGAGGATAAAATAGTCCGTTTTTCCGAAAAAGAGCGTCATCAGATATTTGTTGAGCCGTGCGGCGGCAATACCGACGAGATGTATCTTCAGGGTCTTTCGTCATCGCTGCCCGAGGATATTCAGCTCAAAATCGTTCACAGCATACCCGGTCTTGAAAAAGCGGAGTTTCTTCGCACCGCCTATGCGATTGAATATGACTGCGTTGACCCTCTTTCGCTTCGCCAGACTCTTGAATTCAAGGATTTCCCGGGTCTTTACGGTGCAGGACAGTTCAACGGCTCGAGCGGATATGAGGAAGCAGCGGCGCAGGGTCTTGTTGCAGGCATGAATGCCGCCCTGATAATCAAAGGAAAAGAGCCCGTTATTCTTGACCGCACAACCTCATATATCGGCACTCTTATTGATGACCTTGTCACAAAAGGCTGCTCCGACCCCTACAGAATGATGACCTCCCGTTCGGAATACCGTCTTATTCTCCGTCAGGACAATGCAGACCGCAGACTTACCGAAATCGGCTACAAGGCGGGTCTTATTTCCGAAGAAAGATATCAGGCGTTCCTTAAAAAACTCGATTTGATTGCCGAGGAAATGGAAAGAATCAAAAATCTCTCCATTACCAAAACTCCCGAACTCGATAAAATGCTTGTTTCACGTGAAACATCTGCTCTTGAAAAAGGCGTAAAAATGATAGAGCTCCTTCGCAGACCGCAAATTAATTATGAATCTCTCGCTCCGTTTGACAAAAATCGCCCCGATTTGCCTTATGAAGTCTTTGAGCAGGTTGAAATTGATATAAAATATGAGGGTTATATCAAGCGTCAGCAGATGCAGATTAAAGAAAACCGCAGACTTGAGGTTAAAAGGCTTCCCGAAGACCTTAATTATAAATCAATAACGGGTCTGCGCCTTGAAGCGATTGAAAAGCTCTGCAAAATTCGCCCCGAAACCGTCGGTCAGGCTTCAAGAATTTCGGGCGTTTCCCCTGCAGATATTTCTGTTTTACTTATTTATCTTGAGAGGAACGGTATAAATGTTTAATACCTCACTTTTAATATCCGATGCCGAAAAGCTCGGAATATCGCTCACCGATGAGCAGCTAAAGCTCTTTGATAGGCTTTCCGATCTGCTCGTTGAACAGAATAAGACTATGAACCTCACCGCAATTACCGACCCTGACGGTATAGCCGTCAAGCATTTTGCGGACAGCATTTCAGCTCTTTCCGCAGCGGAATTTGCTCCGAATGCAAAGGTTCTTGATGTCGGTACAGGTGCAGGCTTCCCCTCCATTCCCCTGCTTATTGCAAGACCCGATCTTGAAATGACCATGATTGACTCAACCGCAAAAAAGCTCAAGTATGTTGCTTCAACTGTGGAAACTCTCGGTCTTAACGCTGAGGTGCTTCACACAAGAGCCGAGGAAGCAGGTCAGAATAAGGAATACAGAGAGAAATTTGATATAGTCTGCTCCAGAGCGGTTGCTGCCTTGAACGTTTTATGCGAATATTGCCTGCCGTTTGTCAAGGTCGGCGGAGTATTTCTTGCCATGAAGGGTGCAAAGGCACAGGAAGAAATTGCCGATGCAAAGAATGCTATCAAAGCTCTCGGCGGTAAAATAATCGGAGAAAAGTCCTTTACTCTCTCCGACGGCGGTGAAAGAACGATAGTTGTTATCAAAAAGATATCGCAGATTCCGCCAAAATACCCGAGAGTATCCGCTCAGATTGCGAAAAAGCCTCTTTAATTTAATGCTTGCTGTCGATTAAGGCAGATTTTTGAAAATCAAATATGCTGGACAATCCCTCCTTTCGGTGATATGATTAACTCAACGAAACGGAGGGATTAACTTTTGAAAAGCGGAAAATATAAAATCGGCGGTCAGATAATTCTGATTCCTCAGGAGGAAATCTTTCCGAATCCGAATCAGCCCCGCCGCAGATTTGATTTTGATGAGCTCGAAGGCCTTGCACAGAGCATCCGCCAAAACGGCATAATTCAGCCAATAGCGGTAAGGATTAACGGTAAAGGTCAATATGAGCTTATTTCGGGCGAAAGAAGGCTGCGTGCTTCAAGGCTTGTAGGTGTAACGCAGGTTCCGTGCATTATAATGGAAGCAAACGATGAAAAATCCGCACTCTTTGCCCTGCTTGAAAATGTTCAGAGATGCGACCTTGATTTCTTTGAGGAAGCGGTTGCGATTGAAAAACTGCTTACCGATTACGGAATGAGCCGTGATGAGGTCTGCAAAAAACTCGGTAAAGCTGCTCCCACCATCTCAAACAAGCTTCGGCTTCTGCGCTTGCCTGAGGAGATACGCCTTCGAATCACACAGGAAAATCTCACAGAACGCCATGCAAGGGCGATGCTTAAATTAACTTCAATCAGTCAGATGGAAAGAGCGATGTCCATAATCGCCGAAAAAAGGCTGAACGTTGCGGAAACTGAAAGACTTATTTCGCAGATACTTACCAACGACAGCCGCCACAGACAGCCGACGGTAAAGCTTTTTAAGGATGTAAGGATTTTTGTAAACACCCTTAATCATGCGGTTGATACAATGCGCCGTGCAGGAATTGAGGCTGATTCAGCCAAAAGCGAAACGGATGAATATATAGAATATATTGTCCGCATTCCGAAAAGTCGGAATTGCTATATAAAAGCAAAAAAGACTTCTGCTTAAACCACTACTAACTTACCATATCTTTCTCTTTCACACCCACATCCAGCGGAAGGAGCAGACTTCGGTCTGCTCTTTCTGCATTTTAAAGGTATGTTTCACGTGAAACATAAAAATTTTATTTTTTTCTTTTCATTTTTATATATGTATGTTATAATATTAATTACATTTATAACATATATCAGGAGCGATTATTTTGGGAAAGATTATTGCTATTGTTAATCAGAAAGGCGGAGTCGGTAAAACCACCTCTGCCGTTAACCTTACCGCCGCACTCGGCAGCAAGGGATATAAAACCCTGCTTATTGATATCGACCCTCAGGGTAATTCAACAAGCGGACTCGGAATAAACAAAAAAGGACTTGAAAAATCCTCTTACAGCGTTCTTATCGGCGGAACTCCTGCTGCGGAGGCAGTTGTAAAAACACCATATGATAATGTTTACGTTATGCCCTCGAGCATGGACCTTGCAGGCGCAGAGCTTGAACTGATTGAATTTGAAAAACGTGAGTCAAAGCTCAAAAATGCACTTGCAAGCATAGTCAATGATTATGATTTTATTTTTCTTGACTGCCCCCCTTCTCTCGGACTTATCACCCTTAACGGTCTTTGCGCCGCAGATACGCTGATAGTCCCGATTCAGTGCGAATTCTATGCTCTCGAAGGTCTTTCACAGCTTATCTCAACGGTAAGAACCGTTAAGCGACTTTATAATCCTTACATAGAAATTGAGGGCGTACTTCTCACGATGTATAACGGTCAGCTCAACCTCACGCAGCAGGTTGTTGAGGAAGTAAAACGCTGCTTCCCGAAAAAAGTTTACGCAACCGTTATTCCCAGAAACGTAAGACTTTCCGAGGCTCCCAGCTACGGTCAGCCCGTTATGTATTACGACAAGGCTTCCAAGGGCGCTCATGCTTACAGCGACCTTGCAGATGAATTTTTGAAGCTTAACAATAAGATTTAAGGAGAAATATTATGGCACCGAAAAAAGGCGGTCTCGGCAGAGGACTTACCTCTCTGCTTGCAGATAATTCTTTAGAAGAAACAAGCGCAGCTCAGCCCGTAAAGCTGAGCTTAATGGATATAGAACCCAATAAAGACCAGGCAAGAAAGCAGTTTGACGAAGCTGCACTTTCAGAGCTTGCCGATTCAATCGCACAGCACGGCGTTTTGCAGCCGCTTCTTGTTCGCCCGATTATCGGCGGCGGATATCAGCTCGTTGCAGGCGAAAGACGCTGGAGAGCAAGCCGAATTGCAGGGCTTACTCAGGTACCCGTTGTTATAAAGGAACTTTCCGATACGGAAGCTGCTGTTATTTCTTTAATAGAAAATTTACAGCGTGAGGACCTCAATCCTGTTGAAGAGGCTCTCGGCTTTGCAAGCCTTATGAAAGACTTCAATCTCACTCAGGAAGAAGCGGCGCAGAAGGTTGGCAAATCACGCCCTGCCGTTGCGAATGCGCTCCGTCTTTTAAAGCTCCCCGAAAAGGTGCTTGACATGGTTCGTGAAAACAAGCTTTCCGCAGGTCACGCAAGAGCAATCGCCGCAATCGACGATGAGAAAGTCCTTATTTCCACAGCGGAATTAATAATTGAAAAGGGTCTTTCCGTAAGAGCCGTTGAAAAGCTTGTCAAAACCCTCACCGCCGAAAAGAAGGAAACAACCAAAAAAGCCCCCTCCCGTCACACCTTCTTTGATGAAGTGGAGCTTTCGCTCAATAATTCTCTCGGCAGAAAAGCAAAGGTTATCACAAAGGGCGGCAAGGAGTCGGGCACTCTCGAAATCGCTTTTTACGATAAGGACGACCTTGCACGCATCGCATCAATTCTTTCGGCACTTGAATAATATTCACATCACCGCCGCAAGGGTCAGCATGGGAATGCATTTTTTGAGTATGCCGTCAAAATCGCTTATCGGGAGAGGATTTTCGCCTTTACCGATTTCTATTGTATAGGCAGGCTTATTAAAATACTCAATGAACCAATCCTTGAAGCCACCGTGCGAAGCAAGACCCGAATTTTCCGCAAGCTCATAGCCGCTCACGGCAGCAAAGATTTTTGCAATCTCTTCGCTGCGGGGCGGTTTTTTGTTGCCGTATTCAAAAAAAATCTCCTCGCCCTGACTGTGGAGAGCAATTGCCGTTCTCGGATTATAAAGCCTGCATTGATAAACAAGTGCCTTGGTTTCAGGCTCGCTTTCGGGCATATAACCCCCATACCTTCTCGGTGAAGGGCCCAGAATACCGCTCTCGGTTTCCATTCTGCGAAGCTCTTGCCAACCTGCATCAAAATTATGATTAATGTCAACCCCTCTTGCGTTGGCGTTCCACTTTTCCTCGGAAACGGCGGCAATCTTTCTGCAATTTTCGGCAAACCTGCCTGCGCTCTCAAAGCCGTTTACCGCAATTTCAATGCTATCGGGATTTACACACGGAATTATAATAATACTGCGTGTTATGCTTGCAGGGTCAAGACCCCATATCGGTGTTTTGTTCACTTTGGAATTAAGAATAATTTCCGCAAAGCGCAGGGCAAGCAAGCTCGTCAGCCATTCCTGACCGTGAAATCCTGCCGCAATAATCAGCGGATTTCGGTTTTTGCCGATTGTGAGCGAAAAAATGTCCCTTTGACAAAGAGATTTACCGATTACGTTCACGCCGATGAAGGGATATGTTTTTTTCAGAGAAAAAATCATTTTTCTTTGATTTTCGTATGTCATTACTGCAGGATTTGTGATATAATTCATTCATAACACCTCGCTTAAATATATGCTGACGGAGGATGCATTATGGAAATATTTGAAAAAACAATTGAAAAAAATTATGTCTATAAAGGAAAAATCATCAACGTGCGTTGCGACAAGGCGGAGCTTCATAACGGAAAACCCTGCACCCGTGAGGTTGTTGAGCATAACGGCGGCGTGTGCGTTGCGGCTCTTACCGATGAAAATGAGCTGATTTTTGTGCGTCAATTCAGATATCCTTATATGGAAATTGTGCTTGAGCTCCCTGCAGGCAAGCTTGAGCTTGGCGAAGATCCGTTTGAGGCAGGCAAAAGAGAGCTTGAAGAAGAAACGGGCACTGTTGCAGGCAAATATTACGATTTGGGAAAATTCTATCCCACACCCGGCTATTGTGGTGAAATAATTCACCTCTATGCCGCTTCTCAGCTTAAGTCAACTGCAATGAATCCCGACGAGGATGAATTCCTTGAGGTTGAAAAAATTGCAATTGATAAGGCAGTTGATATGGTGTTGAACGGCGAAATCCGTGACGGAAAAACGCAGACTCTCGTTATGCGTGTTGCGGAAATGAAGCGCAGAGGTATGATTGAATGAAAAAAATAATTCTTGCTTCCTCATCTCCGAGAAGAAAAGAGCTTCTGACAACGGCAGGCGTGGAGTTTGAAATTCACGTCAAGGATGTTGACGAATCCGTTCCCGATGGCACTCCCCCCGCCGATGCAGCAAAAATGACTGCAGCAAAAAAAGCCGCCGCCGTAGCAGAAAATTACGGCGACTGCGTGATTATCGGCGCTGATACGATAGTTGTTGCAAACGGAAAAATTCTCGGCAAGCCGGAGGATGAAGCCGATGCAAAATCCATGCTCCGTATGCTCTCTGGCATTGAGCATGAGGTTATAACGGGCGTTTGCATTATAAACGACGAAAATTCCGAAACCTTTGCACAGATAAGCAAGGTTAAATTCTATGACCTCACCGATAAAGAGATTGCAGATTATGTTGCAACCAAAGAGCCTATGGATAAAGCAGGTGCTTACGGCATTCAGGGTCTCGGCTGCACTCTTGTTGAACGCATCGAGGGCGATTATTTTAACATAGTCGGTCTGCCCGTTGCCGAGGTTTGCAGAAAAATTAAAAATTTATAATTCTTCAGTATACCAATCGCTCTGCCAGATTCTTTCTGTCAGGGCTTTTGTTATTTCTGCGATTTTTTCATAATCCATCGCCTCAATGTAGCATTCTTCAAGGTCATCATGTATATCCTTTGCCATTTTCAGAGCGCAGATTGCTTCATTAAGCAATTCCTTTGCCGCTTTTCTGGAAAAAGCAAGCCTTGCTCGGTGGGATAATAATTCTTCGGAAGAATAAAAGCGGCGGAGTGATACGGTTTTGGTCGGAATAAATCTTAAATCACATAATTTATCGGCTGTAAAAAATCCGAGAGAAAGCTCTTTTATTATGATATGACGGATTGCACCCTCTCTGCTGACCGAGGGGCTCGAGATAACCGAATATCCGCTTGCAAGCGCATAAGTGCGAAGCTGTTCAATAAGAATTGCGGCGGCAACTCCGAAATCATCCTCAAAAACCACTGTTGTGTCGCACATTTCCTGCACGGTATCGGCTAAAAACAAATATCCCCTCGGGGTCACGGCGTCAAGAAGCCTTATTTTTTCAAGACCGATTTTACCATCAGGCTTTTTGAAAAAACGGTTTGAAAGCCTTGATGCATAACGGATAATTCTGCCGTTATCAAGACATTCACGGCAGATTTTTTCGCCGTCGCCGAAGATTGAAAACGCCGATTCAATAAATCTCCTGCTGCGCATATGGCAGGCTTTGTTTTTATCTGTAAGTTCAATTATTTTTTCTTTATTATCAAAAAGGATATCCTTATTCCAGCAATCGCCGAGGTTGACTATCTCACCCGTTGCGCCCGGATAATCGGGGTCCATGGTGTGGGGTGATGTGCCGTCGGCAATGCTTATCCGAAGCGACGGAAAAATAACTCCGTCAAGGGATGCAGGGTCTGATGAACAAAAAATTCTTTCACACTCAATATCACGCTTTTCAATTTCATCGGCAATTTTTCTCATCATGGAGGATTTTCCGGTGCCCGGACCGCCTTTTATAATAAATGTATACTGACCTTCGATTTTAGGAGTAAGCTGTGAAAAGCAGGAGAAAAATCCGTTTTTTCCGCTTGAACCCAAAAAATAGTATTGATTCATAAACTGACCCCCAACTGTTTTTATTATCAACTTATTCAAAAAACAGGAATTTGTGAAAAAAGTGCGTAAATTTATATCTCTTTTTTATTTTTTATACCTAAAATGAAAATATC
>CAZJOH010000010.1:0-38351 GCA_964547575.1 uncultured Clostridium sp. | reverse complement strand
TATGATAATCTTATGGGCGGATGCATCTGGGAATGGGCGGACCATTCTGTTTATCATCCTAACGGTAAAATTAAATTCACCTACGGCGGCGACCACGGTGAATGGCGTCATGACGGTTGCTTCTGCGTTGACGGTCTTGTTTATCCCGACAGAGCTCTTCACACAGGTGCAAAAGAAATGAAGAATGTGTACCGTCCTGTAAGAGCATTTTATGATAACGGTAAACTCACATTAAAAAATACAAACCGTTTCAGAAACACTTCCTATCTTACTGCTGTATGGGAACTTGTAAAAAACGGCAATATTCTTCTTGCTGCTGATGAAATCATTCTTGATATAGATGCCGAATGTGAAAAGGAATTTGCGCTTGATATCAAGCTTCCCAAGGATAAATGTGATTGCCACCTTAATATTTATTATTTTGACGGAGACAATGAAATCGCATTTGAGCAAATTCCGCTTAAGGAAGAATATAAATCAGAAAGAGTAAAATCCGATTGTAAAGCAAGCGTAAATACCAACGAAAACACAAGCATTATTTCGTTTGAAAACGGATCGGTTACCTTCTCAAATGAAAGCGGAATGATTGAAAGCTATGTTGTTAACGGTAAGGAGCTTATCAACGACTCCCCTGCATTTGCAAAAGGCTTTATTCCCAATATTTACAGAGCCTTCCTTGATAATGATACAAAATTCCGTGATGAATGGATTAAGGCAGGATATGATGATTATAAATGCATCTGCACTGATTTTGAGGTTGAGTTCAAGAAGGATAAGGCGGAAATAGAGGTTGAATATAAGCTTAAGAGCAAGAAAACACTTCTTCCTCTCGGTAAGGTTGAGCTTGAATATGAAGTTTACGGCAACGGAGCAATCAAAGTTGAAGCAAAATTCAAACCGATTGCAAAGAAACGCCTTGCGGCTCATATGCCCAGATTCGGTCTTACCCTTGAAATGCCCAAGGAATTCAGAAATATTGAATATTATGGCATGGGTCCCGATGAAAACCTTTCCGACCTTTATGCACAGTCAATGGTTGGCATCTATGAAACAACTATTGATGATATGTATGAGCCCTATATCAGACCTCAGGATTCGGGCAACAGAACAAAGGTAAGATATCTTGCTGTAACCGATAATGAAGGTGAAGGACTCAAGTTTGCATTTGATGATAAATATTTCAACTTTAATGCAAGACCTTATTCACAGCTTCTTCTCCAAAATGCAAAACACAGAGAAGATCTCCATGATGAAAACACTGTTGTAATCAATATTGACGGATTCACAAGAGGCACGGGAACTGCAAGCTGCGGCCCTGATATCCTTCCTCAGTTTGAGATTAACGGCAGCAACGGACTCGAATTTGAGTTCTACATGATACCTTATAAAAAATAATAGTTTATAAAAAGTTAAAGCGTATCTCAACCAATGAGATACGCTTTAACCAGGGTTTAATTTGCTTGACAAACTAATTCATTCGTGATAATATCAAATGCGGTAAATGCACCTGTGGCGGAATTGGCAGACGCGCCAGATTTAGGATCTGGTATCTTTGATGTGCAGGTTCAAGCCCTGTCAGGTGCACCATAAAAAAACAAATCCGAACCAAAATCTTTAATGATTATTGGCTCGGATTATTTTATTTATTATTAGATATAAATTTTTTTAGAACCGTAAACTCACGAAGATAAAGGCTTGATATATCCTCTCTTTTATCAGGATATTGACCAAATATTTCAAGAGCTTTATCAACTTCAATCCATACAGGTCTCATGCCATGCTCAATCTCAATTTCAGTAAGATCCTGTTTGCTTTCACCTATTTTTTCACAGATAAAATAGTTACTTACATAAAGTGCTTCATAACAATATTCATTTATCACAACAAAATGTTCAACGGGTTTTACATCATATCCCGTTTCTTCTTTAAGCTCTCTTATGCAGCATTCTTCAAGGTTCTCACCGTTTTCAATTCCGCCGCCGGGTGACATATAAACATCTGTATTTGCTTCATATGACAGTAGAATTTTTCCTTTTTCGATAAGCAATCCCCTACCGGCAACCCGAACTTTAAGAGGCGGATCGGAATAGATTTTAGCATATTGATTAATTATTTCAATCATTATTTATCCCTTAATTATTTCATTTCAATTTCATCATACATTATCTTAATCATTTTGCAGCAGTTAAGGCAGTTGTCTGTTCCGAAACTGTGATAATAAGCAACAAGAAAATATTCATCTCCCGCAAAAATTGCAGGATAACAATATCCGTTATCAATATCATCCTCAAGATAGAAAACGTTTTCCTTTTTAAATGTAATGCCACGGTTATCACTTACTGCGATAACATAGGGCGTTCTGCCCCATGGTTCACTGTCTTTTCTTAATATGTGTTCGGGAATAGGATTAAAAATTGCTACGGTATATTTTCCGCAATCCCTAACATGCATAGGCGAACACGCCGAAGAAAAGAACAAATTAGGCTCGGGAACCGTCCATGTGATACCGTTATCGGATGAAAATGTTTCAAATTGAAATCCGATATCTGTTCTTATATAACACCAGATTCTGCCGTCAGGAAGCACGTAAAGACCGGGTTCCTCATAGCCGTCGATATTATTTTTGAACGGGCAAGGAAGCTCTGCTTCGGTTTTATACCATGTTTTACCGTCATCATCGGATATAAAAAAGCATATTACTCCGGGTGCGAAATCTTCATAATCTCCAAAAACAGTATGCCTTGCAATAGAAAGAATGATTCTGCCATCAGAAAGCTTTATTGCTCTGTCATTGTTTAAAACATAATAATCCTGAACATCAAGACTCTCCATGCAGCTTAAAGGTTCGCTCCATATTTCACCCTCATCATCTGAACGTGTTAAAACAATTCTGTCTGTTCCGTCCGTGTTTTTTACAATATAGAATGCACCGATATCACCGTTATTCATTCTCAAAAATGAAAGACTCATAATATTGACAGAACCTATAGGTTTTTCAAACAGCACCTTTCTTTCTGACCATGTTTCGCCTTCGTCATATGAAATGACACATGATATTCTGGCATTCTCCCCATCTTCACGGGTTTCTCCGATAAATTCCGTAAATCCAAACATTATCGCACCGTTTTTAAGTCTGACAAAAGAGCCTTCACCATTTCTTGGATTAGTTTCACTAGTTGAAATCAGTAAAACCTGTTTCCCGATCTTTTTCATATTTAAAACCCACTTAAAGTTAATTCTGCATCCGAAACCATAAACTGCGGATATCTTTCCGAAACTCCTGCGTAAAATTCGCCGTCATAAGTGAGTAGCCAAATAAGAAAATCTGCATATTCGGAGCCGTAATTTCCGCCTACATGAGTTGCGCCTTTAATAATATAGGTATATTCGGGGAAAAGAGCGGTAGAAAGGTCAACAACTCTGTCGGGTGAAAGATACTCAGGATTTTCAGGAACATAATCATCGCCGAGAGTTTCACCGTACTTTGCTACAGTAGCATAACCGGACATCTGATATGTTTCAAGTGTTCCGTCGCCGTTAAAATCCGCATTCTCATATACGGGAGCAAGGGGTGCATCATAATGAGCAACAATTGCGATTTCAACACCGTTTTCGATCATTTCATTTAAAAGTTTATTTCTGTTATTCATCATTGCCTGAAGCTTATCCGCTTTTGCAATAAACGATGAATTTTCTGCTGCATTATCGCCGAAAATAAAAGCTTTTGCTGAATCATAATCTTCAGGCTGAACAAGTCCCCAGAGCGGAAGCATGTAGCAGAATACCGGGACTAAAACCTTTTCATATATATCGGCTTTATAATTTTCAATTATAAAATCAGTTATTTTTGTCAGCCCGTCAAACAAACCTATCTTGTTAAGTCCATCAACAAGGAACTTAACAGCGGGTTGATCCGAAACAAGATTAGCAACAAAATTATAAAGATTCTCAGTTGTTATTTCAATCTTTCCGCAAAGCAGGTCCGAAGCAACCTGCGCTCCGCAGAAGGTTGAGGACATGAACAGACATCTGTTTACCTTTTCATATCCGTACTCAGTAAGATACGCCATTGTCATAAGTCCGCCCATACTGCAACAAACCAGATTTACTTTATCATGACCCGTTTCGCTTGTTGCGGCATTTACCAGATCATTAATTTCATCGGATATCACAAAGGGGTCAAGCCGCCAATCATAATTTAAATAATATGTATGACCGTCAGGGAGTTTTTCAATGCACGTTCTGACCATACCGTATTCTCCCCACTCACCCGTGAGTAGGTTTTCATAATTATCTGCACTTTCAGGATATTTCGGTACTCCTACATTATAAAGCGAATCACCGTTTTTATCCATGGACATGCTTTCAAAGATACTGCGAGCACAATCAAGAATTTCATCCATTGCGTTATCAAAATTGAGAGTAAATAACCCCTTGCCTATTGCCGTTAATACAGCTTTGATAATATCAGGGACATCTGCGTTTATTGCAGGAGCGGCATCTTCTGTTCCGTAATTAACGGTAAGTCCGCCAAAATCCATTCCTCGTATGATTATTACGGGATATGTTGAGCATTTTTCATTATTATGTTCAATATCCGATTTTGCAAATGCAGGAACAAAGGAGAATAATGCAATTAAAACAGCTAATATAACACTTATTATTTTTTTCATTTTAAAATCTCCGAATCTTAAGCAAGTATTAATTTCCCGTTTTCTTCTTTTAAAGCGAATAGCACAGGTCTTTCATGAGGATGTTCATTAGGAGAATGAAGAACTAGGTGCTTATTCCCGTTAAAATCGTCAAAAATCATACCATGTCCGCCGTTTCTTTCAAACAGTGGTTCGTCATGTATCCAAATTCCGTCAATTTCATCGTTATCAGAATGTGCAACAGCCTGAACATATCCACTCGGGGTAAATGTTGACCAAATCATAAGAAGCTTACCGCATTCGGTACGGTACATAAAAGGGCCGTCGGTTATAAATCTGTCTCGGGATTTATCCGCCCAATAAGGCTCCGAAGCTTTGAAAAGCACAAAAGGCTCTCCGGCCGGCTTTGATAAATCTTCGCTAAGTTTCATAGCACAGATTTTACCGTCTATAACCTGCACATGCTCGTGACAAAAAACAATATACGGATCACCGTTTTTGTCTGTATAAAATGTGCCGTCAAGTGACTGCCATTCCTTTGGAGTTATTGCATCATCGGTAAACGGAAGAAACGGTCCCATAGGTGACTCACTTTTAAGAATTTGCGTCCCTCTTAATCTGTTATCAGAACGGAGAGAAACAAACATATAAAACTCGTTTTTATAAACATGTACCTCGGGAGCCCATACTTCCTTGTCAGCCCAAAATCCCTCGGGAACAGAAAAGCATTCGTACGCATCACTCCAATTTTCTAAATCATCGCTTACATAAACATCAAGCCCGGTTGAAGTTATCCATGCCGTTGAACCTCTGGTACCATAAAGATAGTATTTCCCTTTATATGGCAAAATAAAAGGATCTCTGATGTGTATATCTTTGAATGTCATTTCTTATTCCTCCATAAAATTAACACTATAATGATGGACAAAAATACCGACCACTTTATTATAGTCAAGAACATGCATTACAGCACCGTTTTCATATGTACCGAATGTCATTCCTTCGGCTTCAATATTCTCTCCGCCAACATCTCTTTGAGCAACAAGCTTTACTTCACCGCTGTCAACATCAACACTGAGAATATTCTTGATATTACCGTTGTTTTCGATATCGTTGGAAAGATAAAGAATTCCGTTATAAAATTCGCCGCCCTGAATTCTGTCTACAACACCAAGACCTGTAAGAGAAATCTCCTTCACAAGTTTCATGGAATTGTTTATATCATATGCATAAATTTTTTCGGCATTTGTCCACTTTGAAGCATAAAGATATCCCGTTTCGGTATCTACTGCACACCAAGGAACACCGTCATCATAGATATCGTTAGGAAGATCATAAATTTCTCCCGTAGGTTCAAGAGTTTCGCAGTCAAACACAACTATGCAAGGATAAATATAATCATCACTATCCTCAACAGCTGCATAAATTTTACCATTATAATAGCTGATACCGCCGATATGGTCATTGCCTCTGTCAGAGCATTCATCAGGCAAGGGATTTAATGCACTGTCAACAATCTCCATATCTTCAAACGTAAATTTTGCTATACCCGTAAGGTCAACAGCAGCAATAGAACCGCTTGTGTAAAAGTATTCTCCGTCGGTCGTAATCCCCTGACCCATAAGAAGTGCTTTTTCAAACACAAATACATTCTTTGAGATAAGCTCTGCTGTTTCGGTACTGCCTGCAACAGGACTGGTCAATATTGTTATCAACAAAAGCGGCAATGTAATTACTGACCAAATTTTTCTGATTATAAACATAATTTTCACCTTCCTATTTTTTTATATTTTAACATATCATGGCATAAATATCAAATTTTTACTTAAATTCATTTGCCAAAATATATCATATTTTTTTGTTTACTATTTACAAATCAAAATATTATATGGTATAATTAAATAACATAAAATTTCAGGAGGAATAAGAATGTTAAAAAAATCTATTGCCGCATTTCTTGCCGCTGTAATGCTTTTGGGCTGTCTGCCCTTTGCATATGCTTCGGAAGATACAGCAAACGGCTACACAATCACTAACCCCTATCAGAACATCAATTGGGAAACGGTTAATCAATACAAAACTGCGCTTCACGCCCACACAAACGCAAGTGACGGTGATAACACTCTTCTCGAATCAATAGAGCGCCATTATGAAACCGGCTACGATATTGTTTCAATTACCGACCATGGCATTTCAAATAAGAGTTGGACCGACAGCTCCACTAATTCAAAATTTATTACATCAGTTATGTCCCTTATTGGTAAAACAGACGGTGAGCTTGTTTTTCTTGAAGAAAAAGGCACATTTTCCAATGGTATGGCATATGAGATGAAGAACGTTAACAATGATGACTATCTTGTTACAGCTGACGGTCATGAAATTCTCCGTATCCCCTACGGAATAGAAAACAACGCAGTATCTATTAACGCTCATGTAAACAGTTGGTTTGCTCCTTTTGAGGATAACATGCCGAGCGATTACCGCAATGCGATTGTCGGTGTTGATAAAGCAGGCGGTGTTTCCGTTATCAACCACCCGGGTGAATATACTCAGGCACGTTATGAGCTTTATCAGGAAGATGCATATGATATGAGCAATCCTTCCTATAATTACTACATAAATAAGTTCTATGGATATATCGATAAATACGATTCATGCATCGGTATTGATATTAACAGCAAAGGTGACGGCAGAACAAGATTCGACAGAAAACTCTGGGATATCATGCTTGCTAAAGCAGCAGAAAAAGGCAAAACAGTTACTGCTATAGCTTCAAGCGATGCTCATCAACTTGATAAAATTGACACCGGCAGCATTATTGTACTTGCTGATGCAAAAACAAGCGAAAATGTCAAAAATGCTCTTTTAAACGGTGAAATTCTTCCCCAGAGCACTTGCATACATAACCGTGATGAACTTGCACAGATAGCTGATGCGCTTAAAGAACATTACGGCGAAACAGAGCTTTATAAAACCTTTGCAAATCTTGTTACAGAATACGATGCTGAATGTGAAGAAATTGCAAATTCTGCAGATGACGGTCAAGTTGGAGTACGTTACACATCACTTGACGACGATGGTTTTGTTGCAACAGCTACCAGACCATCCGTTAAATCAATTACCGTTAACGATGATGAAGACACCATCACAATTGACACAGAAAACGCACTTCTTGTTCGCTGGATTTCAGACGGTAAGCTTATTGCAACAACAAAAGCTGATGACCTTGCATTTGATCTTAATGATTATGAGGATCAAATCAAAGGTTATATAAGAGCTGAAATTTTCGGAGAAGGCGGCATTGTCTATACAGAAGGCTTTACCCTTAATGCTGACAAGGCAACAGATTCAGGTGATGAATTCATTTTTGATTTAGGATTTATGGATTTCATCATCGCTCTTGTAGACAGATACGGCAGTCTCATCGGCAGAATCATCGGCAATCTCTTTTAATTTTGATATGCAAAACCCCGCAGCTAAATTGCTGCGGGGTTATTATTTATACTGTCTCAATATCAATTCCAAGAATAACAATATCTTCAACAGGTTTATCTGCATATCCGGTTTTAACTGTTGCAATGGCATCAACAACATCCATACCTTCAATGACCTGACCAAATACAGTGTGCTTAAAATCAAGCCAGGGTGTTCCGCCAAGAGCCTTATAATCCTTTACGCATTCGGTGGGGAATCCTCTGTCTGCAAGCTGCTCCATTTGAGAAATAAGACCTGCATCAACCTCTTTTGCCTGAACGATGAAGAATTGACTGCCGTTTGTTCCGGGACCTGCATTTGCCATTGAAAGAGCGCCTCTGATATTGTGATAATCAACGCTGAATTCATCTTCAAAGCTTTTGTTCCATATGCTTTCGCCGCCTCTGCCGGTTCCCGTAGGATCTCCACCCTGAATCATAAAATCAGGAATTACTCTGTGAAAAATGATTCCGGTATAATATCCGTTCTTTGCGTGAGTTGTAAAATTTTCAACTGCTTTAGGAGCTACATCAGGGAAAAAAAGAATTTTTATATCCCCTAAAGTTGTTTTCATAATCGCAACCGTATCGCCGCTCTGTATCTCTCTAATCTGTTTACTCATACTTAATTCCTTTCTTTGGAAAATGATTTCTTTTCAGGTTCATATTTATCCGAAAGCTTCATGAAATCAACCTTAGCCATCTTTGTTCTGGGGAAAGAATCGTAAATTTCAATCTTTCTGGGACATGAGAACTTTGCCAAATTCTTTTTGCAGAATGCTTGAATTTTATCAACGGCATCATCATGATTCATAGGTTCTTTTAAAGTAACGCAAAGTTTAACACAAGGCTTATTCTTTTGGTAACCCTGAACAGCACATGCCTCACTGATAAACGGAAGCTGAAGAACAGCATTTTCAATATCAACAGGATAAACATTATATCCTGAAATGATAATCATTCGTTTTTTTCTGCCGGTAAAATAAAGAAATCCATCCGAATCCAGATGTCCGAGATCACCTGTAAGAACCCATCTTTCACCTTTAGAATTTATATAAACGCCATCATTCTTTACTGAGTTATCTCCGTTGTAATAACCTATCATTGCAGTATCGCCTTTAATGACGATTTCTCCTGTCTGACCTGCGGGGAGTTTATTTTTCATTTCATCCCAGATTTCAACAGTAATATCACGAAGAGGCTTACCTATTGATTCTTCTCTGCACGCATCATATCTGTTTACAGTACATACAGATGAAACTTCTGTTAATCCATAACCCCTGAAAAGCTTACCTTTACCGCCGTTTTCAGCAACAATCTTATTAAAATCTCTGACAAGTCTTTCAGGAAGAACATCGCCTCCGCAGAATACAAGACGAAGGTTTTTAAGATGCGGTCCGTCAAAATGCTTTTCTTCAATCATTTTTTTAAACATATTCGGAACACCGAGAACAAAAGTTACATTATGCTTTCTCATGTGTTTGTTTGCACTTTCTGCGTTAAATTGAATCATCGGAATGGATGTATATCCGTGTGTAATCGGGAAATGCATCGCAACGGCAAGACCAAACGCATGAAAAGAAGGCAGAACAAGAAGGGAATATTCGCTACCCGGTTTATGCGGAGAATCAAGATCTTCAAGCTTCGTGGCAATATTATTGATATTATTGCTTGAAAGCATAATTGTTTTGCTTTTTCCCGTTGTTCCGCCACCGTGAAGATAGACTGCAATCCTACTGCCGTCATGACATTCATCGCTTTTCTTTTTAGAACCGACAGAAACGGCCTTGGAATATTTAACAGACTTTTTGAATCTGTCAATGCCCTTTCCTTTAACCTTCTCAAAAACCATGAAGGCAGGCACAGCAGGTGCAATAAGGTAATCTGAGTTTGAACAAATAATTACGGGAATATTGCATTTATTAAGGGTATCGACATGCTTCGCAGCAAGAATATCAAGAACAAAGACAGCTTTAGATTTTGTAAACTCTATTATCTCTGCAAGAGCTTCAGGTGATGTTAAAGGGTGAACAATATTGGCTATTACACCAATTTTATTCAGCGCATAAAAGGTAGTAAATGCATGCACAACATTAGGCAGAAATATGGTTACAACATCTCCGCTTTTAATTCCTATAGAATTTATATAAGCCGCAATAGCATCAGAATCACGAATTATTTTTGAAAGCTTAGTCCTGCTGCCAAAAGCAAGAACGGCGTCGTAATCTCCGGTCTTGTTAGCACATACTTTAAGATAATCATAGCAAGTTAAATTCATCATTTATAACCAATCCGTATATAAAAGTTTAAAACAGCCTAAAAATCAACTATATTAATTTTATCATAACAATTCAACCGAGTTTTGTCAATTTATCGGCAGTTTAATTAATAAAACATTAAGAAATCAATGAATATTGTTTGTCAAAACTATTTCACCGTTATCAGTAAATGAAGCGATAATACCGTTGTTATCATATGTCGCATACAATGAAAGTTTTGCATGCATTATCAGATTCCACTTAATATTAGGATAAATCTTTCCTAATTGATTTGTAACAACAGCAATTTCAGGATTTAATTTATCAAGAAAATCCTGTGATGATGATCCGAAATAACCATGATGACCTATTTTAAGAAGGTCTACATCACCGATTTTTTCACCAAGTATATCCTCCAGTCCGCATGACTTTGTAATATCAGCAGCTAAAAAGGCTGTTTTATCCCCTTTTTTAACTTTTATGCCAATACTTGACGCATTCTCTCCCTCGCCATTTAATTCGGAAGGTGTAACCGTATTGAAAAATTCAAGCAAAAAATCACCAAAAATCATATTTTCAGGTATGTTTTGAATGATTTCTATATTTCTTGAATTTAAATCATTTATAATCTGACTATATATACTGTCTATTTTCCAACTTTCAATTTCATAATCCTTCGCAATTTCGAGGTTGAATTCCTTGAAATACGCTTTACCTATTCCGATTTCATTATCCGTAATAATTGCATGGTAACAACCGATATGATCATAATGGCAATGTGTACCGAGTATAAAATCAAGATAAATTTCTCCGCTGTCAGTCTTGCATATCTTTTTGATATAATCAACAACTTCAGCCTCATAGCCCTTATATTCTGTTTTTCTTCTGGGGTTGTTGTTACCTTCACCTGAATCAATCATTGCAAATTTTCCGTTACTTTCAATTATAATTGCATCAGAATTTGCAGTATTCAAAAAATGAATTCTGTCATTGCCGTATTCATATGTGAATGTTTCTTCTGAAGGATAATATTTTTCGGCATATTTATTACTTAAAACAACCGTTACTATATCAAGAACAAATATCGATGCCATAAGCGGAACAATAATCCATGTAGCAATTTTTTTGATTTTATTTTTATTCATAAAACACTCCGTGTAATTATTCCCGATTATTTTATCATAAATAATATTATTTTACCATAGTAAAATAAAAAGTTTTTTAAAATTTACTTGTATAGTTTGGCTTTTTAATGTAAAATAACTTCATATGCCTGTTGATTGGAGAATCATACCGATGAAATCAAAATCATTATTATTTCTAAAAGATGTATCATATTATTTAACAAATTATTTTCCGCTTGCCTTTTGCATAGCTGTATGCCAGGGATTTAAAGCTTCGATAGGAATAATTTTTGCAATATTTTCCGTCTTATTAAATCCGAATTTAAAAGACAAAAAGCTTATGCCATTGCTTATATCTTTTTTAATTCTCGGAAGCAATCCTGATAGTGCTCTCAGCGCAACATTAATATGCGGAATTCTTCTTATAATTTCTTCGTTCATTCATGATAAACTTAAAATTATTCTTTCTGCTCCTGTTTTATCAGGAGTTATGCTTGCAGGGGCATTGACAATTACCGTTCTTTTCACGACGGATTATTTTGGCATCGGTGCAACGGGCAATAATGTTACAGAAATGATAAAATCATACATTTCTCTCGGTTTCCATCCTAATTGGAGAGGCGTTCTGTACGGAACAATAGTTCTTGTATTAATGATTACTTTCCCAAGAAAATTCAAAAATCTCAGTAAATATGTATCTGCCCCGTTTATCGCACTTATTTTTACTCTTATACTGAATCTTTTTCTTAACCCCTCTGATATGGTTTCTGCTATTACAGAAATTCCTTACAGCAATATAACATGGGTTAAAGATTATATATTATACAGAACAGAAATAACATTTAATACCGAAAGTGTTTTAATCGGTATTTCACTTTTCGTTATATATTTCTATTCGTTATCAGGACTTGAAAATTCAAACAGAAATGATTATATATCGTGCGGAATTTTCAACGTTTTAAGCGGCGGTTTTATTGGTTTGCCGCTTCCATTTGGTGCTAATAAAAATATCAGAAGTATATTTCCGAGAACAATTGCAGTTGCAATAATTCTTATTAGTTTTTTTGTTTTTAATGATATAATCATAAGGATTCCTGTTCATTCCTGTGCAGTAGTCATTATAGTAAGTGCGTGGGAAAATGTCAGATGGAAAGAAATCAAAAATTCATTTTCCGGTTTGCTTCCTTTTATCTTTTTCGTTTTGTCTGTTTTAACATGTCTTTTAACCGATATGATATACGGTATATTGTTCTCATCTATAATCTCGTTTTTTTATATTTTAATAATAAATAACAGAAATAAAGTTAAAAACCTGTGGTAACCATTCCACAGGTTTTATTTTATCATAACGAAAGTTATTATATAACTTATCAATGCACAAACAGGAAACGTTAAAACCCATGCAGCAAGCATTTTCCCGGCCGTCTTCCAATTAATATCTCCGTTTACAGCTCCTGCGCCGAGTATTGATGCAGTTTTAATATGTGTTGTACTGACAGGTATACCGCATAAGGTCGAAATCAAAAGACAAATCAGACCTGAAATATCAGCAGAAAAACCCTGTTCTTTACTAAGCTTAACCATGTCACTGCCAACCGTTTTTATTATTCTTTCTCCACCCGTTGCAGTACCCAATGAAATAAAAGCCGCACAAAGAAAAGTTATTATAAAATATAAATAACCGAATTTAATTCCCGAACAGAATTTATAAAGAACAGCCATAATTATCCCAACAAACTTTTGTGAATCCTGTGCACCATGTAAAAATGCGGTTAAAACGCTTGATATTATTTGCAATTTCCCCAGAAATCTCTTTGATTTTTTTTGAAAAAACAGATATATAAATTCAGACAATATGAATCCTGCCAAAAAACCGACAACTACAGATATTAACAAACCAACTGCAGTATTTCTCCATTCTTCAATGTTAATATTACCAAACCCGTTATTAATGGCCGTTGAAGAACCCAAAACACCCGCAAGCATCGCATGACTTTCGCTTGTCGGAATACCGAAGTACCAAGCTGTAACCGCCCATATAACCACAGAAAGCATTGCCGAAAACATTGAAATGAGAAATAAATCACTATTTCCGTCATATTCTGTTAGTTTAATTATTCTTTCGGAGACTTTACCGCTCAATAACCCAATTGTTAATGAACCTGAAAAATCAGCTAATGCTGCAAATTTAACTGCTTTTTTTATTGGTACAACATTAGTTGCAACACATGCAGCAATTGAGTTTGGTGCATCAGTCCAACCATTTACATATGAAACTGAAAAAACAATAAATATCGTCAAATAAACTAAAATCAGAATCAACTCCAAAAAGAAAAACACCTTCCGAAGAAAGTGTTTTCAACAATTTTATTTGAACAAATTTCCGCCGTTTGAATCTATGGCAACTATTACAGGAAAATTTTTAAGTATGAGTTCTTTTACGCTTTCGCACCCGAGGTCCTTGAAAGCAATTTCTTTACAGGACTTAATCTGTTTTGCGCAAAGTGCACCGGCACCTCCGACAGCACAAAAATAGACAGCTTTATTTCTGACTATGGCATCACAAACAGCCTTATTTCTTTCACCCTTTCCAATCATGGCTCTTAAACCAAGATCAAGAAGTCGAGGAGAATAAACATCCATTCGACCGGATGTTGTGGGACCGCAGCTTCCAATAACCAAACCATCAGGAGTAGGTGTGGGGCCTGCAAAATATATGCACGAGCTCTTAAGAGCAAAAGGCAATTCCTCACCCTTGTCAAGCAATTCAAATATACGCTTGTGAGCCGCATCTCTTGAAGTATAAACAGTTCCGCTTAACAAAACACGATCACCGGCTTTTAAAACAGATGTATATTTCTCAAGCTCATTAATATTTATGTTATACTCTGCCATTTTATTCTTCCTTATCTGTACACAAATTAAACTGTTCAGAAATATCAGAAAGAACGTTGAGAAGGTTTTCAACACATGATTTAAGAGCGGATGATGAACCCTCAAAATCACTACAAGCATTTTTCAGATTTTCATTTGCATCAAAAACAGCTGATCTTGCATTCTTGATTGATTCATTTGTTTTCAATGTGTTATTTACACTTGCTGCTCCGTTTATTGTATATCCGCTTGTAAGCTGCACAAATTTATTTTCAATTGCAGAAATCTTGTCTTCAAAAATTTTCTGCTTTTCTTCATATTCAGAGATCAATTCCCGGGCATCTTCAAGCTCCTGAATAAGATGAGAATTTTTCTCCGAAAGAGCTTCATTTTCTGCTTTGAGAGCATCATTTTTTGCTGATAAAGCCGCCGTTTCGGCAGCAGCTTCCTCACTCGCAGCCTTCAAGACTTCAACATCTTTGCTAAAATCAGATTTATTTGAGATTTCCTTTTTAAGATTTATTATTTCCGACTGAAGCTGTTCAACATAATCAAGAACACCTTCTTTTTTAAATCCGCCCAATACTGATTTTTTGAAAATCTGCTCTGAACCCATAACTTTCTTCCTTTCAAGAATTAATTAAATAATAAAATTTCAGAAACGCCATCAGTAATCTGTGTACATTTGCCTTCCGAATAAATATACAATGTTTCGCTTCCGTCAGAGTCGGAAATATACGCAATATCACCCGATTTATCCATTATAAAACTGTCAACTGAGACTTTTTCAGCTATAAGCTCTTCTGAAGAATTATTTACGATATAATAATCCGCAGTCGCAATACCTGAGGCACTATCATAATCTTTAAGAACAATTATACAGTCTTTATTCTCTACTTTCAATGCATTTGCTGCATTTGAAAGTTTTGTATTTTCTTTACCAAAAAATGCATATACATCTCCGGTATTCTTACCGACATCAGATTTCAGATATATAACCGAATTTTCAATGAAAAAATAGCTTGAAATACCATTATTAATATTAACCTTTGTTGACGGTTTAAGGTCTGAACCAAGCGTACAGCTGTATAATTTTAATCTTTCACCTGCTGTATCACGGACAAAAGCAAATATTCTGCAACCGTCTTCCGAAAATGTAAACGATGTATTTTTCAAATCATAACCCTCAAGGTTATAATCAAAACAACCGTTTTCATCGCAGCCCGCTACTTTTAAACCAACCGATTTTATACTGTTATCAACAACAGAACGTGCATATTCAATAACTTCACCCATAGTGCTTCTTTGAGCGATATCAACAAGAGTGGACATGTCGGTTGAGCTCTTTACTATTTCTGAGCTTTCAAATATTATCCTTGGCGAACCGAACGCAGATGTTGCATAAATATTTTGAGGATTAATATTCTCGGCTATTTTAAAGCTGCCGTCAGAATTGTAAGCAAAAGCTGTATAAATCGGTGCAGAAAAATAGCCATTCTCGACAGACTCATTCAACGCATCTCTTATTTCATCACGAACAAGCTTATCCTGATATTCGCGTAATTTTTCATTGTACTCAACCGAAATACCGAGAATTGACAAAAAATTGTCTCGTTGCGGTCTGGTTATTGTTTTATCAGTTTCTGCATAAGCATCAGCAATAACATAACTCCATGAAATATTTTCTGTTGATGAAGTAAAATAATAAATATTTCCGTCAGGAGAATATTCATCATACATGACTTTATAAATATTATCACAAACAAGTTCAGGTGCACCCTCTGCTTCAACACGGTACAATTCAGTCATGCCATTATAAATTTTTGAATTCGTCTCATAGAAAATATGGGGATTTTTACTTTCATTGTACAGATGAATTTCCGAAATATTTCGGCAAACTTCAATCGGAGATTCGCCGGAATACCTATATAATACACGTTCATTTCCATGAAGCTTTATAAAATAAACAGTTTCGGAATTGTTTATCGGATAAACGCTTTCTACGTTTGATGAAAATGTCTCAATTGTTGAATCATCAAAATTACAACAAAATGCGTCATTTGCATCAACCTGCGGATTATTTTTTAAATAAAATATTTTACCGGAATTGAGGATATACTCTTTTTCAATTCCGTAATCAATAATTTTAGGTTTTATTAACTCACTTCTGTTCTTTTCAATATAATATAAATCATATAATCCGTCAGAATACGAAGACGATACAGTATAAAAGACCCTGTTATTCTCTGTATCACATTTAAAATCAGAAGCAGTAGAATCTGAAACAACGTATTCGAGTTCACCTATTCTGACAACACAACCGTTTTCATTTTTATAAACAATTATGCTTTTATTAACAGATTTAAAGCTGCTGAAAAAAGATACACAAATAATTATCATCGCAATAACCGCAACAGCAGAAGCTGCAGCAGCCACAAAAAATTTAATTCTTTTTTCTTTTCCCTTTCCAAACAATTTATCCAAAAGTTGCACCTCTTAAACAGGCGGTTGCTCCTGCAGGAACAGCCGCCTGAAAGTGAATTTATTTCATTGAAACAGCCTTTTTAGCCTTTTCAACTATATTTTGTGCATCAAGTCCGTAAATATGAAGAAGTTCTACTGCGGGACCGGATTTACCGAAAACATCATTAACACCAAGTTTAATAACAGGAACAGCTTTGCCATTCTCACATACAGCTTCAGCAACAGCACTTCCAAGTCCACCGATAATGCTGTGTTCCTCAGCGGTAACTATAGCACCTGTTTTGGAAGCTGACTTAAGTATTGTTTCGCTGTCAAGAGGTTTAATGGTATGGATATTGATAACTTCAGCACTTATACCCTCTTCTGCAAGTATTTTCTGAGCTTCAATTGCTTCATTAACCATAAGTCCGGTTGCACATATTGTAACATCTGTTCCTTCGTTGAGAACAACAGCCTTACCCCATTCAAATTTATAATCTTCATCAAAGATTCTGGGAACAGCAAGACGGCCGAATCTCATGTAAACAGGTCCTTCATATTCTGCGGCAGCAAAAACAGCAGCACGAGCTTCAATATCATCGGCAGGATTGATAATAGTCATACCGGGGATAGCTCTCATAAGAGCGATATCCTCGCAGCACTGATGGCTTGCACCGTCTTCACCTACTGAAATACCGGCGTGAGTCGCACCGATTTTAACATTAAGATGAGGATAGGCAATTGAGTTTCTAACCTGTTCATAAGCTCTTCCGGCAGCAAACATTGCAAAAGTACTCGCAAATACAGTATAACCCGTTGATGCAAGACCGGCAGCAACACCCATCATATTTCCTTCTGCGATACCACAGTCAAAGAACTTTTCAGGATAAGCTTTCTTAAACATACCTGTTTTGGTTGCAGCAGCAAGATCTGCATCAAGAACAACAACCTTATCATTTATTCCGCCAAGCTCAACAAGAGCCTTTCCGTAAGCATCACGGGTTGCAGTTTTAATAACATCAGCCATAATAATTTACTGCTCCTTTCTTATGACTCAAGCTCTGCAAGAGCCTGCGTAAGTTCACTCATAGCCTGCTCATACTGCTCAGCGTTGGGAGCAGTACCGTGCCAGGAAACCTGATCTTCCATAAACGAAACGCCCTTGCCTTTTACGCTGTTTGCAACAATAACAGAGGGCTTTCCTTTAAACTCTGCAGCAGCTTTAAATGCGGCATCAATCTCATCAAAACTATGAGCACAGATTTCAATAACATTCCAACCAAATGATTTAAATTTCTCGGCAATGGGATAAGGTGAGTTAACCTCTGAAATCTTACCGTCAATCTGAAGACCGTTATTGTCAACAACAGCTACAAGATTGTCAAGCCCCTTTGCTGAAGCAAACATTGCGGCCTCCCAAACCTGACCTTCCTGAATTTCGCCGTCACCGAGTATTGTGAAAACTCTGAAATTCTTTCCGTCAAGCTTTGCACCGAGAGCCATACCGCAAGCAGTCGATATACCCTGACCGAGAGAACCGGTACACATATCTACACCGGGTGTATATTTAATGCTGGGATGACCCTGGAGCATAGAATCACTCTTTCTGAGTGTTTTCATCTGCTCAACAGGGAAAAAGCCTCTGAGAGAAAGTACGGAATAAAGAGCGGGTGCTGCATGACCCTTTGACAAAACAAACCTGTCTCTGTCTTCCGCTTTCGGATTCTGTGGGTCAATATTCATATGGTTGAAATATAAATAAGTAACAATATCAACGCACGAAAGAGAACCACCGGGATGACCCGACTTAGCATTGAAAACACCTTCAATGATGCCCATTCTTGCTTTGCAAGCTTTGATTTTTAACTGTTTTCTGATAACTGCATCCATTGCAGTCGCCTCCTGTCATAGTTATTTATCTTGTTTATGACTTTTTGATTCAATATATTCAAGGAAATCTGCTACAGCACCTTTATTGCAATGGCAAGCAACAAATTCCGAGATTTCTTTTAAAGCTTTAGGTGCTTGACCGCAGCACGCCGGAACAGCCACTGTTTTAAGCATATCATAATCATTAAAATAATCACCGATAGCACCTATATGTGATTTTTCAATTCCGAGTATTTCTGCAAGCTTCAATAAAGCTGTACCCTTATGAGTATTAGCTGCAAGAATTTCAAAACTGGCAATTGATGAAGACATCAAAGTCAAATCGGGATCATCCATAGATTTAAAATGTTTTTTCACCTTTGAAATATGAAAAGGAATACCTGAAAATATTACCTTGCCCCAATTTTCTTTGGGAACATCTTCAATATTTTTGATATGTTGATGCTTAAGATTATCTGCAGCGACAAAAAATTTGCCAAACCATCCGCTGCCTGTAATATATAACATATCCTTTGTAACAACAATTACATCAACGGCAGAAAACTTTTTTGCAGCTTCAATAGCAAGACGCATTCCTTCATCGCTCATTGAACTGAAATATACCATTTCTTGATTTTTAAAATCATATAAACCCGCACCGTTAATAACAACAGCAGGTACACCATCAA
Source organism: uncultured Clostridium sp. (assembly GCA_964547575.1). Classification (GTDB taxonomy): domain Bacteria; phylum Bacillota; class Clostridia; order Oscillospirales; family Acutalibacteraceae; genus CAG-177. The sequence continues at coordinate 18,949 of CAZJOH010000010.1, read as the reverse complement.
TAGGCAATCGTTTGAAATGCTTTTCCATTGACTGAGGATTTCTGCCGGAAGCAAGAGTGAATCTGCCGCCATTTGAAACAAATCTCCTGATAGCCTCTTCATTTCTTGACGGAAGTCTTCTTAATTTGCTATTGAGCGTGCCATCAATATCGGATGCAATAAGCCAATTTGAAAGCGAATTTTTATTATCCATTACTTTTTAATTCTCCCAAGGAAATCAGTAAAATAATCGGGAAGCGGAGCTTCTAATTTTATATGCTCACCGGTTGAAGGATGAACAAACCCGATAATACCCGCATGCAAACACTGACCGTTTAAAAATGTTACACCATTTTTAGGACCATAAACAAAATCACCTGCTACAGGATGACCGAGATATGACATATGAACTCTTATTTGATGTGTACGTCCGGTTTCAAGTTTTAAAGCAACAAAAGAAAAATCTTTATATTCTTCAATTACCCTGTAATGTGTAACAGCGTTTTTTGAATTCTGATTTATAACACACATTTTCTTGCGATCATTAGGACTTCTGCCAATAGGTGCGTCAACGATACCCTCTTTTTCTTTTAAATGTCCGTGAATTACAGCACGGTATTCTCTGTCAAGAGAATGAGCACTGATTTGAGATGAAAGAGAAATGTGAGAAGCATCGTTTTTAGCAACAAGAAGTAAACCGCTTGTATCTTTATCAATCCTATGAACTATACCCGGACGAACAACACCGTTAATTCCCGATAAATTGCCTTTACAATGCCATAACAAAGCATTAACAAGCGTTGAATCATAATTACCGGGGGCAGGATGAACAACCATCCCTCTCGGTTTATTAACAACAAGAAGATCATTATCCTCATAAACAATTTCAAGAGGAATGTTTTGCGGCTCAAGAGATAATTCTTTAGGTTCGGGTACGCTAAAAATTATTATATCACCGTTTTTGGGCTTAAAACTCTTTGAAACAGTTTTTCCGTTACAAGATACCAATTGTTCAGAAAACAAATTCTGAACAAACGAACGAGAATAATCGCTTAATACAAAAGAAAGAATTCTGTCAAGTCTTTCGCCACAAACATCAGAATCAACTTCAAAAGAAATTGATTCATTATATTCAATAGTATTAATTATATCAATCATTTTTCTTTGAGTTTTTTCGCTCGACTATAACTTCGTAAATCTCATATCCAATCAGCATAAATGCACCGACTGTAATACAACAATCCGCAAAATTAAAAACAGCAAAATCAATGAAAAGAGGTTCTATGAAATCAACAACATAACCGTAAGCTATTCTGTCAATAACGTTTCCGATTCCGCCTGCCGTAACGAGCAAAAGACATATATTAATAAATAAAGGTTTAACTTTCCTGCCCAAAAGCAATATAAGACAAAACACAATAATAACAACAGTAACAACAGTTAAAATTTCTGTATTTTCAGAAAAAGAACTGAATGCTGCACCGGTGTTTTCGACATATCTGAATTGAAAAAGACCAAAAAGGAATTCTTGCGGTCCGTCAATCTTTACAGTCGAAACAGCAATGTATTTTGTTAGACGGTCAACAACAATAAGGAAAGCTATTACCGCCAATGAAATTGCCTGAAACATAAAAACCTCTCAAAATTAATCGTCAAACATTGAATCGAAAAGTGATGTAATATCATCCTCATCATCATCTTCATTATTATCGGAATTCATCTCTTCAATAGAATCAAGGTCTATTTTCAGACCATCGAATTCATCGTCCGATAATTCAGGAAGCAAATCATCAATATTTGATGAAATAGAATCGGGGATTTCTTCAAAATTCAAATCTTCAATAAAACTGAAAAGATCATCTTCGTCATCATCTGCTTCCCCGTTTTCGGTTATGCTTTCAGGGACAAATGCAACAGGTTTTTCTTCAGGAAGTACAATTTCAGGTTCAGAGTCATCATTTTCTTCTTCATTGATTTCTTCTGTAAGATCTGCTTCTTTTTCAGCTATTTCCTCAGCATTATCAGCATCTTCTTCGGTATCAGTTAACACCTCAATATCTTCAATAACATCTTCAAAGACAGCCTCTTCCTCAATTATCTCTTCAACAGCAACTTCAGTGACATTGTCTTTCTCAACAGAGTCCTGCTCTGCAACAGCAGATACAGCGTTAACAGCGGCAATAAATTCCGGCATACCATCAAGAAGGCTTAACTGTCCTTTACAAATCTCCTGAATGGTTTCTTTGAATTTGATTGTTTCAGACTTAACCTTTGCAAGTTCTGCGGAATAGAATTCAAACGATTCCTTGCTTGTACCAATAATCGACTTGCCTTCAGCTTCTGCCTGAGCAACAATTTCTTCAGCCTTTTTCTGTGCAGCCTTGATCGTTGATTCCGTTTCAAACTGAGCTCTCTCTGTTAAAGAAGCTACAGCAGTTCTTGCATTATCAACAATTTCTTTTGCTTTTTCTTTTGCTTCATCAATAGACTGATTTGCTTGTCTGTTTGCACCGTCAAGAATAATCTTTGATCTGGTTTCTGCATCTGTTAAAATATCATCAGCCTTTGTTTTGGCATTTTTATTGATAGTTTCAGCCATGCGGTGAGCATCAAGCAGCGCAAGCTTAATAGCTTCTTCATCATTTCTGTAAACTTCAATTTTATCTGCAAGAATACTGATTTTCTTAATTAATTCCTTATTCTGATTAAGAGACTCATCATATGAAGCAGCAACGGAATTAAGGAAAGCATCTACTTCTTCAGCATTATAAGTGCCTTTGCTTACGGGAGTAAACTTTGCATTTAAAATCTGTTCTGTTCTGAGCATATTTATACACCTATCCTCTCAATTATTATTGATAGCTTTCTTCACTCGCTCCGAGTTCATCAAGAAGCTCGCCCGAAATCGGAACATTATAAGGCGTAATTATGTAGGCTCTGCCTGCAACCTTTTTAAAATCACCGTGGTTTGCATATGCTACACCATAAAGAAAGTCAATGATTCTCTGAGAAACATCATTGGGGCATGTTTCAAGATTAAGAATAACTATTCTCTTATCATTAAGAACATCTGCAACTTCGCCAACCTCTTCAAATCTGTCAATTTTTCTGAAAACAACATGAGGTTTGGGCTGTGAACCTGAAGCTTTTGAAGAGTTAATATTTACAACATTATTTGAACCTGCAGAAACTTTTTCGCTTCTTGTTCTTGAAGACTGAGTCTTTGTTTCGGGAGCAGATGCCTTAGCAGGCTCAAAGTCAAAATCATCAGTATAATCTGACTCAGCGCTGTCGATAAAATCGTCATCTGTTACATTAATAAATTGTTTAAGCTTGTCTTTTAAGTTCATGGTACTTCCTCCTAAATTATCTGTAAATTCTTGCACCGAAAATCGCAGATCCAACTCTCACAAGATTTGCGCCTTCGAGAATCGCTTCTTTATAATCTCCTGACATTCCCATAGAAAGGACATTCATATTTATATTATCCCTTTTTTTATCACGAATGTCAATAAACAGACGGTGCATATTTGAAAAAATTGATCGAATTTCGGCTTCCTTTTCGCAAATAGGGGCAACACACATCAATCCGTCAACGGAAATTCCATCAATTTCAGCTATTTCACATGCTTTATTATAAACCTCATCATATGAAAAACCGAACTTGCTTTCTTCATTTCCGACATTGACTTCAAGCAAAATCTTGGTAACAAAACCGATTTCCGATGAACGCTTTCCGATTTCCTTGGCAATCGAAACAGAATCAACAGACTGAATTGTTTCAACTCTTCCTGCAATTTTTTTAACCTTATTAGACTGGAGATGTCCGATTAAATGAGCCTTGCATTTTTCGAGCTTAAGTTCAGATTCTTTTAACAGAAATTCCTGAACCTTATTTTCACCGATAAGACTGACTCCGTTATCAATTGCATGATTAATAAATCTGCTTTCAACCGTTTTAGTAACAGCCATAAGCATTATATCCTCGGGATTCCTGCCGGACTTAATTGCAGCTTCGGAAATATCCGAACGGATATATTTCAAGTTTTCTTTAATTGCAGAAAAACGTTCTTCATCCGATAACCATTCCATCCTTCAATTCCTTTCCCGAGATAATCACCTCGTCATATTGCTTTAAATGAGCATACGGTAATTCTATATTGCTGTTTTCACCGGGTTTTGCCGCAATAACAAACGCATCCTCAGAATAAATAATGTTAAGGCTTCTGAAATTAACGATATTACCTCTGCGAACATAAACACCTGTATTGCCGTTTTCATCAATTCTTACTGCATCTCTGTTAACCTTCAGACCCGTAAAATTGCTGACAACAATTTTACCGTTAATTTTCCTTAAAGATGCAAGCTCTTCATTCATAAGTGTGCATCTGAAAACAACAAGAGAATCCTTATCATCAATCTTGTTTATGGAATAAAGATAAGTTGAAACAGCATCATCATCAGAATCTCCGAAAATCAAGCTAACTGCTTTTCCTTTTTCAAACGCCGAAGCATGAGCCGAATCAATTAATGCGGCAACATACCAGTTATATCCGTCAATAATTTTACCAATTGAACCGGAGGTTGGCTCTTTTTTTTCACTATCCAGTGCTTCATTAAGCTGTTCTGCAGTAAGACTGTCAATATTTTCAACTGAAAGAACATTTTCAAAGCCATCTTCCTTGCTAACGTAATAACCGGAAGCATCAGCTGTTATTATCTGAGTCGGAACGCTGTTAGCCGATAATGCAGAAATCTCATTTTGAAGCTGCGCAATTTTTGCGGCACAATCAACTTCATTATCGAGCGAAATCTGTTTTCTTGAGAGCTTTTCGCTGAAAGAAAGCTTCGAATCAGCCAAACCGCTGAAATCGTTATCATAAACACAATTCAGAATTGTCTTAAATTCCGAGTTGATTTCATCTGTAAGCTTATCAAGGTCAATATTGGATAATCTTAACTGTCCATCGATTTTTTGATAAGTGGCAAGCTTATTTTCAAGTGCTTGCATCTCAACATAATTTTCAGCAGCTTCTTCACTTGAAAATACAGCAGCAATAGAGCTGCCCTTACTGACTCTTTCTGCATTGTCTGCCAAAGGAACTGTAACACCCGAAGTCGGAACGGTAAGAACAGTTTCTTCCCTGATAACAAACATCCTTGCATCAATAGTTTCAAGAACCGTTTGTTCGTAGACTATCTGGGTTGAATAAGTGCGGGCAGACAAGCTGTAAACTTCCGACAAAAAAAAGACTACAATAACTATCGCTGCAAGAACAGAAAGGACTTTCAGCAATCTGTCTTTACTTTTCAAGCTTCACTCCCCTTTCTATTATTTCACATGCAGCTTCGAGAAGTTCATCACAGCATGTATAATTGTCAATATATAAAAAATTCATTCTTGAATCTCGCCTGAACCATGTAAGCTGACGTTTTGCATATCTTCTTGTCTGCATTTTAAGATTTTCAATGCAATCATCAAGTGATTTTTCGTTTTTAAAATACGGTTCAAGCTCTTTATAACCGATAGCTTGAGCAGCAGTTTTGCCGACATTCATTTCAAAAAAAGTTTTAGCTTCTTCAAGCAAACCTGTTTCAAGCATAATATCAACACGTTTATTTATTCTGTCATAAAGGAACTGTCTGTCCTTTGAATCAAGACATATTGCCGTAACATCAAATGGTGACGGATTCTTCAAAGAATCCACGTTTTGCATAGTTTTTGTTTTTCCTGTAGTATGATAAATTTCAAGGGCACGAATAATTCTGCCAATATTATTGACATGAAGTTCCTTTGCCGCTTCAGGATCAACTTCAAAAAGCTTATCAAGAAGAAACTGTGAACCGAACTCTTGTGCCTCACGCTTCAAAGTTTCACGATACTCAAAATCGGTTTCTTCAGGTAAAAATTCAATATTATCAACAAGGGAGCTGTAATAAAGTCCGGTACCGCCAACAAGCACGGCATTACTTCCTCTGTCTGCAATATCAAATATAATATTGCGTGCCATTTCGCAATATTTTGCAACACTAAACGGTTCATAAGGAGATAAAAAGCCAATTAAGTGGTGGGGAATTCCCTGCATTTCTTCCGCTGCAGGCGTTGCGGTTGCGATATTCATGCCCTTATATATCTGCATGGAATCGCAAGATACGGCTTCAGCTTTGTAACGCTTGCAAATCTCAACGGCAAGCGAAGTTTTTCCTGAAGCGGTAGGACCGACTACAGCTATAAGTGGTATTTTAAATTCTGCCAAAATTTTTCTCCAGCTCTCTTTGTGACATTTCAATGAGCACGGGTCTGCCGTGCGGACAGTATTTAATATCCGGCATCGAAAGAAGTTGTTTTGCAAAACGCTCCATTTCAAGTCTTGAAGTAAAGTTTCCGGCTTTGATAGCACTTCTGCATGCTACCGAGTGAAAAATCCAGTCAAGTTTTTCAAATGAAACATCCTGTTTCTTTTCAACAAATCTGCCGGCTATTTCACATATTACATCTTCAACATCATCTGCTGATAATTCCATGGGACATTCCCTTACAATAACACAGCCATTTCCGAAATCCTCTGCCTCAAAACCTGCATTATTAACAAGGTCTATATTTTCAAGCAAGGCCGAATATTCATCTTTTGAGAGAGTAACCGTAACAGGTAAAAGCAAAAGTTGGGGTGAACGTTCACCGTTTTCCTTTTTAAGCTTCTCATAAATAATTCTCTCATGAGCGGCATGCTTATCAATAATAATTATTTTATTACGATATTCGCATAAAATATATGTTTTAAAAGCTTCGCCGATAAGACTGAATTCTTCCTCAACAAAATCTGTTTCAGGAAGCACTTTTTCTTCCTTGGCGACAATTTTTGTTTCGGTTTGAACGGCTTTTGTTGAATTATTCAATAATATATCATCAAGCTTATCTTCTGTTTTAACTTCATCAACGGGTGAAGAAGCAGCTTTGATAACAGCTTTGGGCTCTTCAATTATTTCAGGCTCAATAAAGTTGATTTTTATCGCAGCAGGATCGGTTTTCCGCTCTGTATTAACAGGAATATGCTGCCAAAAATCTGTTTTGGAAGCAGGAGCAACTGCGATTTTAATTTGCTCCAAAGGTTTATCAGGTTCTTTATAAAAATCCGATTTATTAATTACAGCCTTTTTAGGCGTATCTCCAACAGAAAGCGCATTTTTGCAAGCGCAATATATTGCATTAAAAACAGGTCTTTCATCCGAAAATCTGACTTCAGTTTTAGCAGGATGAACATTTACATCAACCAGTGTAGGGTTAATTTCAATGTTAAGAACACACGATGGAAATTTACCGACCATTATTGAATTCTTATATCCCTCACTCAATGCAGCACTGCCGGTTCCTGTTTTAATAAGCCTGTTATTCAAAAAGAAAAACTGCATATTACGGTTAGGTCTTGCTGCGGAAGGCTTTGAAACAAAACCGCTGACTTTGATTCCCTTATCAGAAAACTCGGCAGGGATTAAATCAGCTGAAATTTCTTTTCCGAAAATTTCTCTGATACAAGTCAGCAAATCGCCCTTGCCGCTTGTGATAAGCACCTGCTTTCCTTCTCTAATAAAACGAAAGGATACATCAGGATGAGAAAGTGCAATTCTGTCAATAACGCCTGAAACGGCATTTGCCTCTGTAACATCCTTTTTAAGAAATTTCATTCTTGCGGGAGTTTTGCAGAACAAATCTCTCACAACAATGGTTGTTCCTTCGGGGCAACCTGCATCATCAAGAAGAATTTCATCGCCGCATTCAATAACATATCTGGTACCGATTTCTTCGTCGGAAGTTTTGGTCATTACCTCAACTTTTGCAACCGCACTGACACTTGCGAGAGCTTCGCCTCTGAAACCAAGGGTAAGAATTGAATTTAGGTCATCTGCGGTTGATATTTTACTTGTAGCATGGCTGACAAAAGCATTTCTGATATCTTCACGGGAAATTCCGCAGCCGTTATCGGTAATTCTGATATAGGAAATTCCGCCGTTTTTGATTTCAACGGTTATTTTATCAGCACCTGCATCTATTGAATTTTCAAGAAGCTCCTTAACTACCGAAGCCGGGCGCTCAACAACCTCACCTGCAGCAATAAGCTCTGCAAGATGTTTCGGAAGAACATTAATTTTCGGCATAAGGACCCTCCTATATCAGTTTTTAGCTTGTTTTGAAAGTTCAAAAAGAACACTCATAGCTTCGATTGGTGTCAAAGTATTAACATCTGTATTTTTAAGTTTTTCAACAATTGCATCAGCATTGGTATTACCGAAGGAAATCTGCATTTCGGTTTCTTCGGACTCATAATGATGAACAGGAGCTTTTAATCCTTCACCTTCAAGCTCACGAAGTACAACCTTTGCTCTTTCAACAACACTTGAAGGAACACCTGCAAGCTTAGCAACCTCTATACCGTAACTGCCGTCTGCACAGCCGGGTATTATTCTGCGAAGAAATGTTATGTCATCTCCCCTTTTTTTTACGGCAATATTATAATTCTTAACACCTTGAACAGCATTTTCAAGCTCAGTTAACTCATGATAATGAGTTGCGAAAAGTGTTTTTGCACCAAGCTTGCGTTTATCGGCTGAATATTCAAGAACAGCTCTTGCAATGCTCATGCCGTCAAAAGTTGATGTACCTCTTCCTATTTCATCAAAAATTATCAAACTATTTGAAGTTGCGTTTTTAAGAATATCAGCAACCTCGTTCATTTCAACCATAAATGTCGAAGAACCTGAAGCAAGGTCATCGGAAGCACCTATTCTTGTAAATATACCGTCAACAACGCAGAGCTCCGCAGAAAGAGCAGGAACAAAGCTGCCGGCCTGCGCCATAAGCGAAATGAGCGCAACCTGACGCATAAAAGTCGATTTACCCGCCATATTCGGTCCGGTAATTATTGCGCAACGGTTATCCGCACAATCAAGAACTGTATCGTTAGGTACAAACGGGAAATCAATCATTTTTTCAACAACAGGATGTCTGCCGTCAGTAACGATTATTCTGTCGCCTGCATTCATGGAAGGACAACAATAATTGTTTTCCGATGCTACTCTTGCATAAGAGCAAAGAACATCTGTTGAAGCAACGGCAGATGCAGTTTTCTGGATTTCATAAAGATGCTCCGCCGCTTTTTTTCTTACTGAATCAAAAATTTCATACTCAAGGCGGACGATTCTTTCCTGAGCGCCGAGAACCTTTGATTCAAGCTCTTTTAACTCCTGAGTGATAAATCTTTCGCAATTTGTAAGGGTTTGTTTGCGAATATAATCCTCAGGAACAAGCTCTTTATACGAATTTGATACCTCTATGTAATAACCAAAAACACGGTTATAGCCTATTTTAAGCTTTTTTATTCCGGTTCTTTCCTGCTCACGAAGCTGAATATCAGCAATATATCCCTTTCCGTTTGCGACAATATCACGAAGAGAATCAAGTTCTATATTAAATCCTTCTTTAATCATTCCGCCCTCACGAACAGAAAACGGAGGCTCGTCAACAATTGCGGAATCAATCATTTCCGCAAGTTCATCGAGAGTTAAAATTTCATTGCAAAGCTCATTGAGCAAACTGCCTTTACAGGAAGAAAGAACTTGTTTTATAGCCGGAAGTCTGTTAAGTGTCATTGAAAGACCCTTAAGCTCTCTTGCATTTGCGGTTGAATAAGCTATTCTGGTTATGAGTCTTTCCATATCCTGACAGCCTGTAAGCGATTCAATCAAATCTTCTCTGAACGTAGGATTTTCAACCAGCTCGGAAACAGCGTTATGTCTTTTTGTTATTTTAGCAATATTAAGAAGAGGCTGCTCGAGCCAGCTTCTGAGCATTCTTTTGCCCATTGAGGTTTTGGTCTTGTCAAGAACCCAGAGTAAAGAACCTCTCTTCTCTCTGTTTCGCATGGTTTCTGTTATTTCAAGATTGCGAAGTGTTGAAACATCAAGACGCATAAAACTGCTTTCGCCGTAATAATCAATGTTTTTTATGTTTTCAAGCTCTGATTTTTGAACCTCTTTAAGATATTCCATTGATGCACCAAGAGCACAAACCGCACCTTCGGCATCGTTCAATGAAATTTCTGATAGAGAGGTGATTTTGAAATGAGCAAGAATTAATGCAGAAGCTTTTGAAATGTCAAATCTTTCATCATCAAGCAAATCGCACGAAGAACGAAGTTTCGTCTTAACATAATCGGTAACCTGAATAAGTTTTAATACATCAGAATTAATGATTATCTCGCTTGGTGAAAATCTTCCGAGTTCATTAATAATTTTTTTCTCGGAATTCTTTCTTTCAAACTGCGTAAGATGTACGCCGCCTGTGGAAATATCAGCAAAGCAAAGACCTACATGTTTATCGGAAGCGTAGATACATGCAAGGAAGTTATTCTTTCCTTCGTCAAGCATTGTGCTCTCAATAACGGTACCCGGAGTTAAAACACGGGTTACATCCCTTTTAACAATTCCTTTTGCAAGAGCAGGGTCTTCAAGCTGTTCACAGATAGCAACCTTATATCCCTTTGCAACAAGACGGGCAATATATGAATCGGCACTGTGGAACGGAACACCGCACATGGGCGCTCTTTCCTCCTGACCGCAATCCCTGCCCGTTAATACAAGATCAAGCTCCGCAGAAACCTTTTTCGCATCTTCAAAGAACATTTCATAAAAATCTCCGAGGCGGAACATGAGAATCGTATCGGGATAATTTTCTTTTATCTGGAAATATTGCTTCATCATGGGTGTAAGCTCTGCCATGATATTACCATACCTTTCAAAAACTTCTGCGGGGCTGCAATAAAGCAGCCCCAAAATTACAACTTAGTGGCAACCGCTGCAAGATGAGCATTCACCGCCGCAATTATGCTCCTGGGGAGGTTCACATGTTGCGGGGTCTTCACCCTGAAGGCAAAGTGCGAAAATACCGTTGATATACTGCATAAGCTTATCAATTTCAGCTCTTGCTGCTTCATAAGCCTGCATATTGGGATTAGCCATAATCTGTGTATAGATTTCGCCGAATTCCTTATCATATGCTTCAAGCTTCTGCTCATTCTTGTCTTCCTTCTGTGCTTCATGCTGGAAGGACATCTGTACAAGCTGAATTCTTGCGATAAGCTCATTGAGAGCGGTATCCTCTTCGTTAGCCTTCTGTGCTTCCATGAGCTTTGTGTAACGCTCGTCCTGCTGAAGAAGTGCGCCAAGCTCTCTTGCTTTTGCAATTACGTCCATTTTTGTTTCTCCTAACTGATAATATATTTATAATACGATAATCGCACGTATTAACTTACTGAAGCTCGCCTCTTAAAATCCAGGTGAGCGATTCCGTAACCTTTACATCACGGAAAGAACCGATAACAGATTCATCTGCAGGAAACTCAATTATGATATTACCGCCTGTTCTGCCTTCAATCAAACCGCCTTTACTGAAGCTCTCGCAAAGAACACGGTATGTTTTACCGACCATAGATGCAGTTCTGACTGCAGCGATTTTTTCTTGCGTATCGAGAAGTTCTTTAAACCATTTACCTTTTTCTTCTCTTGAAATCAGATCAGGCATTAAAGCTGCCTTGGTCCCGTTTCTCGCAGAAAAAATGAAGGTATACATTGAAGTGAATTTCGCTTCCTCTACCATTGAAACTGTATCAAGGAATTCCTCGTAAGTTTCCCCGGGAAAACCGACTATAACATCGCTTGTTACCGATAAATCAGGCATAACAGAATATGCATAACGAAGAAGATCAAGATACTTTTCTCTGGTATATCTTCTGTTCATTTCAGCAAGCACTCTGTTATTGCCGCTCTGAAACGGCAAGTGAAGATGCCTTGCAACCTTTTTACACGATGCCATAGTATCAAGTAATTCATAAGTGCAGTCTTTCGGATGAGAAGTCATAAATCTGATTATAAAATCGCCTTCAATATCATTAAGCCTGCGAAGAAGCTGAGAAAAATTACATCCGTAATCAGGATGCTTACCGTAAGAATTAACATTCTGACCGAGAAGAGTTATTTCTTTATATCCCTGCGAAACAAGCTGTTTTGCTTCTTCTATAATTGCCTCGGGATCACGGCTTCTTTCTCTGCCCCTGACATAAGGAACAATACAGTAACTGCAGAAATTATTGCAACCGTACATTATCGGAAGCCATGCTTTAAACTCGCTGTCACGGTGAACGGGCAATTCTTCAACAATTACACCGTCATGCTCGGGAAATTCACGGATTTTCTTTCCTCTTGCAAGATTAAAATATAAGAATTCAGGGAATCTGTGCATAACATGAATGCCGAAAACTATATCAACAAACGGATAGCTTTTTTTGATTTTATCAACAACCCATTGCTGCTGCATCATACAGCCGCAAAGAACTATTTTCATACCACGGTTTGCATTCTTCTGAGATTTAAGTGCACCGACATTACCGAAAACTCTGTCCTCCGCATGCTCACGGATAGCACAGGTATTATAAAGCACCAAATCTGCATCTTCAAGATTATCGGTTAAAACATAACCCATTTCCTCGAGCATACCTTCAAGCCTTTCGCCGTCGGATACATTCCCCTGGCAGCCGTAGGTATGAACAAACGCCTTGGGCTGCTCGGAATAACGCTGCTCGACCAACTCACGGACAAGAGCAGAATATTCACGTTGTTTATTAAGTTCATCGGCAGAAACCGAAACTTTGTTTTTTTCTGTAGCAGCTGACAAGCTATATTCCTCCATATTGAACATATATTTGTTATTATATAATAAAAGAACAGATTATTCAAGAGAAAAATGAATAATCTGTCGCTTTTTTTATTATTTAATTATCTGTTTAAGGTTTATTCATCAAACAGGCTTTCAGCAAGCTCAAAATTCTCATTTCTGCGCTTTTCTTCCTCCTCGGGAACAGAAATATAATACCCGTTTTCACCCTCGGTAAGAATACTTCCGACTCTATAACTGCCGATAATGTTATCTGTTGAAAGCAAGAGATATTCCTCATTATCGCCGATACAAACAGCAACCTCTTCAACTATTCTGTCTATGCTGTAAAACATAAAAACACCTCATTGTTTTTCGCTCTTAATCTTCAGACTGACCTCGTCGCTCGATATAATAATATCACCGTCGGTATCGGTTATATAAACCGAATATTTCTTTGGTATCGATATTTCCTCGTTTAAAACGGAATTAACAATACAGTTTTCCGGCTTAAGCATTTTGAGAAATTCCGTTGAAAGCAAATCGCTGTTCTTCAAAATCAAAACATCCGACTTTGATTTAATGTTCAGATACTCAACAGTTTCACCATTCAGAACAAGAAAATTATGATTGCCAAAAGAGATATCAAGCGACAAATTTTGACCGTCAATAATATGAAACTTCATTTTTCCGAGAGTAAAATATGTAATTTGATCTGAAGTCAGAAAAATTGAACCTTTGGGAAAAATAAGATTATCATACAACTGAACTAATGATTTATCATCATCGGCAGGAATAATAACCTTAGAAATATCGATCAAATCCAAAACTTCTTTGAGCGTTACTAAATAATCCTCGCTGATTTCAGTAATCAACAAATAATTCAATTTATCAATGTTGTTTGATTCAATAAATTCCAGAAGTTCCTCAATGTGCTGAGCGTTACCGCTGTCAATTAAAACAGTTTCACCCTCACATTCAAAATAAAGACCGTTACCGTAATCAAAATCAGAGATAATAATTTCACAATCAATATCATTGAGTTTATACTTAATATTATCAATTAACGGACTTGTTTTTAAAAATAAGACAGCCAAATAAACAGCAGCAACAGCCAAAAAAACGCAAATATAAACAAAATAACGTTTATCTCGTTCCATTTGTTCTCTTATCAGTCGTCTCTCTTTGATATAATCAGGTTCACTCGGAAGTCTTTTCATAAGAAACATCATTCACTTTCATAAGAAATTTCAATGTTTTCACCGTCACTTGTCATAACGATGCTTCCGCAGATATCGGTTCTGTAAACCTCATCGGTATAATTGGCTATCCTATTAACAACCTTATCATGGGGATGACCGTAATCATTATCGGCACCGCATGATATAACGCAGATTTCGGGAGTTACGGCATCAAGAAAATCCTTGCAAGATGATGTTGAAGAACCGTGATGACCGACTCTCAGAACATCGCAGTCAAGATCTGCACCGTTTTCAATTATTTCAAGCTCTTCATCCTTCTCTGCATCACCGGTTACAAGAAAAGATGTATCACCGAATGTAATTTTTGTAACTGCCGACATACTGTTTATATCATCGCAATCATCAGTAACGGGTCCGAGAATTTCAAATTCACAATCAGCAAGAGAATAACTTGCTCCCGGCTTTGCAGAAATAACTTTTGCTCCCGACGCCTGAACAGCTTTCAAAAATGCCTTGTAAGTGCTGTTAGTCGGAGTTTGTTCTTCTGTAAGTCTTGGCATAATAATATTGTCTGCGCCGAACTCTTCAAGAACTTCGGGTAAACCGCCGATATGGTCAGTATGCTGATGGGTGGCAATGATATAATCAAGCTTATCAACATTTAATGTACGAAGATAATTGAGCACTTCCGTCTCATGACCGTTTTCACCTGCATCAATAAGCAGATATTTACCGCCGCACTCAACAAGGGTGCAATCTCCCTGACCTACATCGATAAAATGAATTTTAAAGGGAACATCGCCGGATTCATAATTATCGGTTTCGGAATTGGAAAAAAATTCGGGTGAATCATCTGATATTTTATCAAGATTTCCGCCTACAGCAGAAACAACAGCAACAATTAAAATTATAATCAGATACAGAAGCTTTTTATTTATTTTTTTTGACTTTGCCATACTTATTATTTCCCCTTTCTCTGCCCGAAGACGCAGACGGTCTGTTAGGTGTTACAAGACACTTATCACCGTAGCCAATCAAATCATGTCTTCCTGTTTTTCTCAAAGCTTCAATAACAAGACCTTTATTCTTCGGATTGAAATATTGCAAAAGTGCCCTCTGCATCGCTTTTTCATGTAGGTCTTTTGCAACGTAAACCTCTTTCATTGTATATGGGTCAATGCATGTATAGTACATACAGGTTGAAACCGTGCCGGGAGTCGGATAGAAATCCTGAACCTGCTCGGGTCTTATGCCGATTTTTTTTAGAAATAAAGCAAGCTCAACAGCTTCCTTTAAAGTGCTGCCGGGGTGTGAGGACATAAGATAAGGAACAAGATACTGTTCTTTACCTTCTCTTTTTGAATATAGGAAATATCTTTTTGAGAATTCGAGATATGCCTCAATATGAGGCTTGCCCATTTTATCAAGAACTGCCGCAGAGCAATGCTCAGGTGCTACCTTAAGCTGACCACTGACATGATGAGCAACAAGTTCTCTGAAAAAAGAATCATCCTTATCCGCAAGCATATAGTCATATCTTATACCCGAGCGAACAAAAACTTTTTTAACTTTAGGCAAAGAACGAACCTCACGAAGAATATCAAGATATTCGGTATGATTTGATTTGAGATTGGGACATATCGTCGGCGCAAGACACTTCTTGCCTTTGCAAAGTCCTCTCTTTTCCTGACCCTCGCATGAAGGCTGACGAAAATTGGCGGTAGGACCGCCGATATCATGAATATAGCCCTTGAAATCGGGCAACTGTGTAAGAAGCTTGGCTTCGTTTATTATCGATTCTTTGCTTCGGGTTGTGATATATCTTCCCTGATGGAACGCAAGAGAACAAAAATTACACGCACCGAAACATCCTCTGTTATGTGCAATTGAAAAACGCACTTCTTCAATTCCCGGAACACCTCCCATAGATTCATACATGGGATGATAAGTTCGCATATACGGCAAAGCGTAAACCTTATCAAGCTCTTCCTGCGAAAGAGGTATTGCAGGAAGATTTTGAACAAGCATTCTGCTGCCGTGACGCTGTTTTATTGCTTTTCCTCTGAAAAAATCCTGCTCATCCTGCTGAATACGGCACGAAACAGCATATTCTTTTTTCGAATTGCAAACGTTATCAAAAGACGGACATTCCGTTCCGTAATAAGGCGTTTCACGGACATCAACGCTATAGCAGGTACCTCTTATATCACGGATATCGGATATATTTTCGCCTGCATCAAGTCTTTGTGCAATTTCAAGCATTGAGCGTTCACCCATACCGAAAGACAGCAAATCAGCTTGTGAATCAAAAAGAATTGAGCGGCGAATTTTATCATCCCAATAATCGTAATGGGCAAACCTGCGAAGAGACGCTTCAAGACCGCCGATAATTATCGGAACATCGCCGTAAATCTCTCTTATTTTGTTGCAATAAACAATAACCGCTCTGTCCGGTCTTAAGCCGAACTGACCACCGGGACTGTAATAATCCGAACTGCGTTTTTTCTTTGCAGCAGTATAATGAGCAACCATTGAATCGATATTTCCGCTACTGACAAGGAATCCGAGACGTGGTTTCCCAAAGCGCTTGAAATCTTCTGAAATGCGCCAATCAGGCTGAGCAAGGAACGCAACCTTAAAACCTGCATTTTCAAGCACTCTGGTAATTATTGCAGCACCGAATGCAGGATGGTCAACATATGCATCGCCGCTTACATAAACAAAATCTGCCTGCTCCCATCCTCTTTCGAGCATTTCTTTTTTTGTAACGGGTAAAAAACCGTTTATATTATTCAAAATCGTCCTCCGAGCCTGCGAAATCGTCATCATCCGCAAAAACATCATCAATATTTGGTGCGGCACCTGCACCGTCAGCAAGAGCCTGCATTTCATACCACTGCTGTTTGGTAATAAGAACAGCTCTCGGCTTTGCACCTTCTGAAGGACCTACAATTCCCTTTTCCTCAAGCTGGTCCATAACTCTCGATGCTCTTGCATAGCCGAGCTTTAACTTCTTCTGAAGCATTGTTGTTGAAGCACCGCCTGCATTGACCACTACCTCAATTGCATCGTTGAGCATGGGATCATAATCATCCTCTTCGGTATCATCCGAAATCTTCTTCTTTGCATTTTCGGATGCAGCAGCCTTTGCTTCGATTTCATGCATGGTTTCTTCGTTATATGTTGTCTGAAGCTGTGATTTAATATGATTTACTACATTTTCAACCTCAGCATCGGAAATAAAACAGCCCTGAACACGGGTCGGCTTTGATGAACCGACGGGATTGAAAAGCATATCGCCGTTACCGAGAAGCTTTTCCGCACCGACAGCATCAAGAATTGTTCTTGAGTCAACCTGCGATGAAACAGAAAGTGCAATACGGCTGGGAATATTGGCTTTAATAATACCCGTAATAACATCAACAGAGGGTCTCTGCGTTGCAATAACAAGGTGAATACCGGCCGCTCTTGCCATCTGCGCAAGGCGCTGAATGCAGTCTTCAACTTCTTTCGGAGAAACCATCATAAGGTCGGAAAGCTCATCGATAAAAATAACAATCTGATGCATTTTAACAAGGTCTTCCCTTGTTTCGCAAAGCTTATTAAAACCTTTAATATCTCTGACGCTGTTTTCGGAAAACTGCTTATATCTCTTCTCCATTTCTCCTACTGCCCAACCAAGAGCACCTGCGGCCTTACGAGGATTTGAAACAACGGGAACTTCAAGATGAGCAATGCCGTTATAAACAGTAAACTCAACCATCTTCGGGTCAATCATCAGAAGCTTGACTTCATCGGGTGATGCATTATAAAGAATGCTGACGATCATAGAGTTAAGGCAGACGGATTTACCCGAACCTGTTGTACCTGCAACGAGAAGATGCGGCATCTTTGCAAGATCGGCACAAATAATATTACCGGTAATATCCTTACCGAGAGCTACGGTAAGCTTACTTTTTGAATCTCTGAACTGCGGTGTGTCAATGATTTCACGCATGGTAACCATTGATTTTGCGCTGTTCGGTACTTCAATGCCTATTGCCGATTTTCCGGGAATAGGAGCTTCGATACGTACGCTTGTTGCAGCAAGGCGCAGAGCAATATCATCAGAAAGATTTGTAATCTTATTAATTCTTACGCCTGCCTCGGGAACAAGCTCATATCTTGTTACAGAAGGACCTCTGCAGATATTCGTAACTTCAGCATTGATTTTAAAGCTTTCAAGAGTTGTCAAAAGCTTCTGTGCACCGAGCTGCATTTCAGTCATATTGTCAAGACCGGTTTCACGTTCAACAACATTCAAGCAGTCAATAGGAGGATAAACATATCCTTGCTTTTCTTCCTGAATTTCAGGAAGAACCTCAACCGGAATATCTTCAACCTCAGCAATCGGCTCACCATCGGGAACCGAAGGAGCTTTCTTTTTACGTTTGGGTTTAGATTCTTTAACGGCTTCCTCAATAGTTTCTTCAACTATATCAGTTGTTTCGGCGTTAGGAAGCTTTACAACGGGAATTTCAGGAAGCGGTGTCTGATTGACAGGTGCAAAAGTTGATTCATCAGTTATAAAGTTATCTTCAAATTTCTCAACAACAACAGTCGGCTTTTTGGGTGGATTGAAACTCTTTTTCTCTTCTTTTTCCTTTTCTTTTTCGAGTTCAAGCTGTTCACGCTTTGCGGCATTTTGTTCAAGCTTTTCATTTGTTAATTCGCCCACTCTCTTAACCGGCTTTCTGATAGCATTAACAAGATTGAGAAGTGTTGTTCCCGTAAGGAACATAACAAGAACAACAAGGAGAATTATAATCGTAATTACAGCGCCTGTTTTACCGAAAAGCTTTGAAATGAGACCGCCGATTATTGCACCGATTACACCGCCGTTGCCGAGTGCTTCTGCTTTATTCCATGCATCGGCAATTTGAATTTTAGTGCCTATCTCGGTCAGATACTGTGATTCGTTGGTAAAAATATGTACCGCTCCGCTGAGCAGAGCAACGAACGCACCAACACCTGTAAGGTTAGCTGCAATGCTTCCGAGCGGCTTGTCCTTTGCGTAAACAATCGC
>CAZJOH010000009.1:5336-38806 GCA_964547575.1 uncultured Clostridium sp. | reverse complement strand
CAGCGAGATTACATATGTTGGTCTTAACCACCTGAGCTGGATTACCTCCGTTAAGAAGAACGGCGAGGAGCTTCTTCCCGGTCTTATTGAAAGCGGATTTTCACCCAAGGTTATGGCAAATATCAAGGACGACGGCTTCTCAATTGACTGCCTTAAGACAGTTCAGGGTCTTCCCTCCTCATATCTTCAGTATTATTACTGCCGTGAAGCAAAGCTTGCTCATCAGAGAGAAGACGATAAGACAAGAGCAGAAGTATGCATGGAAATCGAAGAACAGCTTCTTGAAATGTATCAGAATCAGGAAATCGTTACAAAGCCTGCACTTCTCGATAAGAGAGGCGGTCATAAGTATTCGCTTGCAGCTGTTTCACTCATTGACTCAATTGCTAACGACAAGAAGGATGTTCATGTTGTAAACATCAAGAATAACGGAACTCTTCCCTTCA
Source organism: uncultured Clostridium sp. (assembly GCA_964547575.1). Classification (GTDB taxonomy): domain Bacteria; phylum Bacillota; class Clostridia; order Oscillospirales; family Acutalibacteraceae; genus CAG-177. The sequence continues at coordinate 38,360 of CAZJOH010000009.1, read as the reverse complement.
TGGCAGATGATGATATCGTTGAAATTGCAGCGGTTATCGGTGCTGACGGTGCAACACCCGTTCCCGTAACAGAAAAAATCAACGACCATATCGTTGGTCTTATGAGAGTTGTAAAGACATACGAAAAGTATGCGGTTAAGGCGGCAATCACAGGCGATGACGATTATGCTATCAAGGGACTTCTTGTTCATCCCCTTGTAGGCGACTATGAAAAGACAGTTAAGTGCTTCAACGAGCTTAAAGAGGCACACAAGGAATTCCTTCCCCAGTATTTTAATAAATAATAACTATGCCCGTCAGCTTTGGCGGGCATGCTTTTTTTGAGGTGAGTTAATGAAAAAACTGATAAAAGTATTAATAGCTCTTGTGTTAATTTTTGCTTTGTTTTCTGTTTCGGAAAAGATATTCCCGACCATCAACTCAAATCTGAGCATATCGGCTTTAACCGATAAAAAGCAATATTTTACTGCTCACAGAGGTCTTTCCAATGTTGCTCCTGAAAACTCTGCGCCTGCGCTTGAAGAAGCAGGTAAGGCGGGATATTATGCCGCAGAATTCGATGTTGCTCCCACAAAAGACGGAGTATGGATTCTCATGCATGACGATACTGTTGACAGAATGACAAACGGCGAAGGAAATGTGAGCGACCTCACATATGCCGAAATCTCGGAACTTATAATTGATGCAGGCAACGGCATCGAAAACTATCCCGACCTTAAAATTACTACTCTCGAAGAAGCTCTCGCTATCTGCGAAAGATACTCAATGCGTCCCATGGTAGAGGTTAAGGGCGGTAATCCCGAGGATATGGCAGTACTGCTTGAAACTATCAAAGGCAAAAATCTTACTGTTGAACCGCTCATAATTGATTTTGAAGGTGAAAGATTAGCTGAACTCCGTGTCCTTGATACGGATATGGAGCTTTGGTATCTTGTTTCAAAAATCAAGGCTTCAAGCATTGATTTTGCTGAAGAAAACAAAACGGGAATTGCATTTAACCATAAAAAAACCGCCAATCTTTTTAAGATTGACGATGTTAAGGACAGGGGAATAACCTGCGCAGCATGGACGGTTGACAGGCTTCCTTGCGCAGATATTCTTAATGCACTGGGCGTTGAATACATAACAACAAACAGAATTCTGCCGTGATAAGGTAGGTCGGGGGCTTGCCCCCGCCGTTGTTATTCATTTTGCAAGAAAAGTCGGATTATCTGTTCTTTCAAGCAGATAATCTATTGAAACATTGAAATAATCGGCAAAGGCAATAAGAGTTTCGTAATCCGCCTGCCTTGCACCCGTTTCATATCGGCTTATGCTGTTCTGATTCATATTAAGGTCAAGTGCAAGCTTCAGCTGGGAAACGCCTCTGCTTATTCTCAGTTCTTTCAGCCTCATATTAATCCTCGCTTTTTTTCTTGACATAATCATACCATTGTGGTATAATTAATATATCCCAATTCGGGATAATGAAATCAGGAGGAATAACTATGAAAAAACATCTTATTTCTATTTTTTTCGCACTTGTTCTCGGAGTAATGTTTTTCTGCGTAAACGCTTCGGCAACAGAGGCAGAAACTACTAAAGCCGAAAAATGGTATAATGAAGCTCATGCAGTAACGGGAATGGTAACAGATGTTACAATCGGTGACGAGTATTCATCTGTAACCGAGCGAGTTTATTCCAAAGGTGACAAAGGTGCATCTGAAATTGAAATTGACGGAAAATTGCTCAGAATAATTACTGATAGCGAGGATGTAATCTTGTTTTATCCGGATATGCCCATTTTCCATGTGAAGTTTCCGGGAATGGCAGAAGTTATGCTTGGACTTATCGGGGATGTGCCCACCGAGTTCAGCCTTGATTTTGTTGAATCTTACGAGCATACAGAAGGTGAAAAAACATACTATATAGAAGAATTCACCGATGCAGACGGTACTGTCTATAAGTATTATTTCCTCGGCGATGAACTTATTCTTGTTGACGCAACTATTACAGCAGAAGGTGAAACCGCAACAACAAGAATGATGATTATCTCTTATGAGGTTGATGATGAGATTTTTGAAATTCCCTGGTATTCAATCAATCTTTATCCTATTGTTATGCTTATAACAATCTTTTCATTAATTTAACATAGTTTACGGAGAGCTTAACGGCTCTCCGTTTTTGAGATTATAATCGATAAAAAATATTTATATTGTACTTTCCCGAAAGACGTGGTACAATATGCTTGTAACAAAATTAAGGAGGATGATTCCAATGGCAAGATTTACTCTCCCCAGAGACCTCTACCACGGTAAGGGTTCTCTTGAGGTACTCAAAACAATCAAAGGCAAAAAGGCTATCGTTTGCGTAGGCGGCGGCTCAATGAAGAAGTTCGGCTTCCTTGATAAGATTGTGGCTTATCTCGAAGAAGCAGGTCTTGAAGTTAAGCTTTTTGAAGGAATTGAACCCGATCCCTCGGTTGATACCGTTATGAAGGGCGCAGCAGTTATGGCTGAATTTGAGCCTGACTGGATTGTTGCTGTAGGCGGCGGTTCACCCATCGATGCTGCAAAGGCAATGTGGATTAAGTATGAATATCCCGAAATCACATTTGAAGAAATGTGCGTAGTATTCGGTATTCCCGAGCTTCGTCAGAAGGCACGCTTCATTGCTATTCCCTCAACATCGGGCACAGCAACAGAAGTTACAGCTTTCTCCGTTATCACAGACTATGAAAAGGGTATCAAATATCCTCTCGCAGACTTTGAAATCACTCCCGATATCGCTATCGTTGATTCAGAGCTTGCAGAAACAATGCCCAAGAAGCTTGTTGCTCACACAGGTATGGACGCAATGACTCACGCTGTTGAGGCTTATGTTTCAACCGCAAACTGCGACTACACAGATCCTCTTGCTCTCCATGCAATCGAAATGATTCAGGAAAACCTTGTTGATTCATATAACGGCGATAACGGCTGCCGTGAAAAGATGCACAATGCACAGTGCCTTGCAGGTATGGCATTCTCAAATGCTCTTCTCGGCATTGTTCACTCAATGGCTCATAAGACAGGTGCAGCTTTTGCTGATTACGGCAACGGCGCTCACATTATCCACGGCGCAGCTAACGCAATGTATCTTCCCAAGGTTATCGAGTTCAACGCAAAGGTTGAATCGGCTGCAAAGCGTTATGCAAAGATTGCAGACAGAATGAATCTCGGCGGCGAAACAGTTGAAGAGAAGGTTCAGCTTCTTATCGCCTATCTCCGTGATATGAACGATAAGCTCAACATTCCCCAGTGCATCAAGAACTACGGCGCAGACAGCTATCCCTGCGAGCAGGGCTTTGTTCCCGAGGAAGTATTCCTTGAAAGACTTCCCGAAATCGCAAAGAACGCTATCGGCGACGCTTGCACAGGCTCCAACCCCCGTCAGCCCAGCCAGGAAGAAATGGAAAAGCTCTTCAAGTGCTGCTACTATGACCTTAAAGTAGACTTTTAATTGAAACATATTACGGTGCATATCGGTTTCGGTATGCACCGATTTTTGTAGGCAACAAAAATCGGCACGGATAATCCGTGCCGAAAATTTTTATGCAAACAAACCTATAAGAAGCTCAAACGGCATTTTTATATAGTTCCAGATAGTTTCAAAAACATTGATAATTGCGTCCCAAAATGTGGGTTCAGGTTCTGTATTGGGAGTTTCAGGAGAATATTTACCATAATAATGATATAAACGAATTGATGAAATTTCTATGTTTTCTGCATCAAATTCGTCGAAGTAAGGATTGTATATTCCATCGCCCAAAAGCCGGAATGTCCATATTAATTTTGTTCCTTCAATTTTTAAATCAACTTCTCCGTTACCCAACTGAACAAAAGAACCTTCATCATATTCTACTGCCCAAAATGAATTCATTTCATATAATGAAGCATATTGTTCTTCAGCGTCTGAATCCATTTTCCAATGTCCTGTTCCAACCTCAAAATTATTATTACCATCAGTGAAACCTATCATCCAATAGTGTTCAGGATGGTGGAGTTCAACCTCGTTTAAATTGATTGTATAATTTTCTTTCAAATCAGGGTCAACCATTGTTGCTGTAAACACACCGTTGTCATAAGTAAGCGTTGCATTATATTCATCAAATGTTACATTATAATATTCGTTTTCCTGAGTATTTTCATAAAATGAAGGTCTTAAAAAGAAATGCGGAGGATTCAGAACGCCATTTTTGTATGCTTCTACATCAATAATGCAAACGCCGTTATCATTGTTTAATGCATTAATACATTTACCGTTTTCCGTATATATTGCAATGTGTTTGCTCCAGATAACAAGGTCACCTGCTTCTGCCTGAGACATATCATAAAAAACTGTTCCGTAAGCCATTGCCTTATCTTCCGTGTTATATGAAGCTGTTCCTGCAGGGAAAGAAATACCGAAGTGTTTGAAAATATAATGAACGAAACCTGAACAATCAAAGTTGTCAGGTCCTTTACCTGCAGATACATAGGGGTAGCCTAAAAATTGCATTGCATAATCAACAACTTCTGTGCCGCTTACTGTTGCGCCAAATGCCTGAATCGGAAAAACAGACAGAAGCATCGTCAAAATCATAAGCATTGACACAAGTTTTTGGGAATATGTTTTCATGTTTTTTCCTCCTGAGTATATATTTTAGAATATTATACTGCAATTTGCGGTATTTGTCAATACAACAAAACGCAGTAGAGTATAATAGTCTCGGTGATAATATGTACCAGAGAATAAGGGATTTACGGGAAGATGCCGATTTGACTCAAAAACAGATGGCTCAGATTCTTAATTGTTCCCAACAGGTTTATTCTAATTATGAACTTGGTCAAAGAGATATACCGACAGCAATTTTAATTGCTCTTGCACGGTATCATAAAACAACTACAGATTATATATTGGGATTAAGCAACAAAAGATAAGTTGACTGTTTTATGGGAAACCGTAGAACAGTTTTATTTTTATCATACATTCTATATTGTATAGTATATATTGCTCGTCCAAAACTGTATAACTCCTTCAGTCGCTATGCGACAGCTTCCTCAAGAGGAAGCCTAAGGAGGAAACCGGATTATTGCAGAAATAATCATAAAGGAAGAAATTGACTGACCCTGAGGGAGTTAATCAGATTTTGCGGAGCAGCATAAAACCCCGTACTCAAAAGAGCACGGGGTTAACTTTTTACAAAATTATTTAAGGTCGCCGCCTACGGAGCCGTCCCATGTGTCAACGGTCTGTGCCTTCATTTCTTCCTCGTCAAACCAACGGGTTGTAACAGCCTTTGTTTCTGTGTAGAAACGGAAGCCGTCCTTGCCGAGGCAGTGAAGGTCGCCGAAGAATGACTGCTTGTGGCCTGTGAAGGGGAATACGCCGACAGGTACGGGAATACCTACGTTAACGCCAACCATGCCGCCGTCTGTTCTCTTTGCAAATTCTCTTGCATAGTAGCCGCTCTGTGTGAAGATAACGGAGCCGTTTGCAAAGGGATTTGCGTTCATAACGGCAAGACCCTCTTCAAAGTCCTTAACTCTCTTAACGCAGAGAACGGGTCCGAAGATTTCTCTCTGACCAACAGTCATATCCTCTGTTACATGGTCGAAGATTGTGGGGCCTACATAGAAGCCGTTTTCATAGCCGGGAACAACGGGATTTCTGCCGTCAAGAACAAGCTCTGCACCTTCTTCAATGCCTTTTTCAATCCACTTGAGAATGGACTGTCTGTGAGCTTCTGTAACAACGGGACCGAGGGTTGATTCCTTATCGTATGCAGGGCCGAGCTTAAGCTCTTTTGCAAACTTAACAAGGTATCCGACGAGTTCATCGGCAATGCTTTCCTGCGCAACAATAACGGGGAGAGCCATGCAGCGTTCGCCTGCGCAGCCGAATGATGAGTTGATAATACCTCTTGCACTTCTTTCAAGAGCGGCATCTTCAAGAACAAGACCGTGGTTTTTAGCTTCGCAAAGAGCCTGAACTCTCTTGCCGTTAGCGGCAGCTCTTGAATAAATGTGAAGACCAACGCTTGTTGAGCCAACGAAAGTAATGCCCTTAACGTCGGGGTGATCCATAAAGATTTCAGCTTCGTTTCTGGAGCAGGTAACTATGTTGATAACGCCGTCGGGAAGACCTGCTTCCTGCCAGAGCTCTGCAAGTCTCATGCAGGTCATGGGAGTCATTGAAGCTGCCTTGAGAACGATTGTGTTACCGCAAACAATGCAGAGAGGTGACATCCAGCCCATGGGAATCATGCCGGGGAAGTTGAAAGGAACGATGCCTGCGAATACGCCTACGGGCTCTCTGTAAAGAGTTGTGTCATAGCCTGAGGAGGTATCTCTCATGCTTTCGCCCATGAGAAGTGAGGGTGCAGAGCAAGCAAGCTCAACGGGTTCCTTAACCTTAAGGATATCGCCCTTTGCTTCGCTCCATACCTTACCGTGCTCTCTTGCACAGATTTCGGTAAGCTCGTCCATATGCTCTTCGAGAAGCTCACGGAATTTGAAAACAACCTGAACTCTCTTCATAACGGGTACGTTTGACCAGCTCTTGAACGCCTCTTTAGCGCAAGCAATGGCTTCGTTTACTTCATCTTTTGTGCAGCAGGGTGTCTGTGCGATAACCTCACCTGTGCTGGGATTATAAACATCCATGTATTTTTCGCAGGAAGAATCAAGCCACTTGCCGCCTGCAAAATACTTAAGTTTTTTAACTGCCATATTTAACACTCCGTTTCGAAATTTTTACCAAACTATTTTATAACTTTTTGAATATTCTGTCAATAAATATTTATTATTTAAGCATTGAGCTTTGATTAATAAGCTGTGTATTATAGATAAATAACACATCGCAGCCCTTGAAATCAATATATTCGCCGATAATCTGCGAGGAAACATATCTTGTATCAACAAGCGTTATTTTGCTGTAGCTGCCGAGCAGAAGGGGAGCAAGCGATGAGCCGAAGGAGTCACGGAAAATAATCAGCTCTTTTCCGCTTTGATTAAGAGGATTTTCAGCCGAGATAATCGGTACTGCACCCGAGAGGAAGACATCGTATTTGTCGTTTCCGTTGAGCTTTGATGTGTCATAAACACCGATATGCTCTTTCTGTGTTTCGAAGTTATAAACTACTGCGGAATCGGTAATTTCGTTTCTCATGCAAACAAGCTCATCAGGTTCAATTCCGAAGGCGAGTCTTGAAGCATAAACGCCGCTGAAATCTCCGAGATTTTCGGTTGTATATTCGCTTGCATCAAGAGTCTCAAAGTCCATTTTTTCGCTCAGTCTTTCAACCACAGACGAAAGCTTTTCCTGCTTCCAATGGGAATCGGTTTTGTAGTAGCTGTCAACGGTAAGGCAGTCAAAAATATCAATATACTCCATGTTGAGGATATTGCTTTTGAAAATATCCGTCATTTTTCCGTAGTCATATGCGGGATAGCCGTTTTTCTCTGCAAGAAAGTAGTTTTTATCTGGAATTATCGAGCAGAAAACACGGGTGTCGGCATCGGCAAGATATTTATCATAGATTGCATTAATCTTTTTTGCTGCATTTTCAACAGAGGTTTCGCTCAGCTTTTTTTCTGTTTCTGAAATATGACCTTCAACAAAATATGTGCCGTTGTTATCCTTCTGATTGAAAATATTAAGCTGAATAAAAGCTTTTATTTCTCGGAATTTATCACGCAGAGGGAATTGGTCAGTCAGAAAATCTTCTATTCCGTCAAAATATGATTTGTCAATTACGCTTTCAACGGAGAATTCGGGGAACTGTGCCGCTTTTCTGCGCTCCGAAACCAGAATGGAAATCGGTTCTTTGAATATGAATGATGCACCGATTGCGAATATAAAAATCACAAAAAAGGCAATGCACAATATATTTTTGAGTTTTTTCATCACATTGCCTCCTTAAAATCTGAAATAAAGGAACGGATTATATGAGCCGTCAATGAGATATGCAGTAGCAGCAATGAGAACCGCAACAATAAATACGGGTTCAAGAACGGTCAGCACTTTATCACCGATACTGTTTTGCTTGATTTTCTCACAGATAGATTTGAGGGCAGGGGTTGCGCCGAATGCCGCAGCGATAAGAAGTACGGAATAGCTGCGAAGATAATAAAGAGTCATGCCGTTTGAGAGGGGATAAGCTGCGGTGAACATACCCTTGAGGTCATCAAACGCACCCGTAATGCCGTTTGCGTTGAATATCACAAATCCGATAAGAACAACAAAAATCAGATAGATATGGCTGATGAGCTTCGGAACTCTGTTCTTGATTTTCTTTGAAACAAACTTTTCGCAAAGCAGAAGCGCCGCAAAATAAAGACCCCATATGATGAAAGTCCAGTCTGCACCGTGCCAGAAGCCCGTAAGAAACCAAACAGTAAGAATGTTGAAAAGAAAACGGAGCTTGTTAACTCTGTTGCCTCCCATGGGAATATAAATATAATCACGAAACCAGCTTCCCAGAGAAATATGCCATCTGCGCCAGAATTCGGTTACGGAGGATGAAATAAAGGGGTAGCGGAAATTTTCAATGAACTTAAAGCCGAGCATGCTGCCGAGACCTATAGCCATATCGCTGTAGCCCGAAAAATCAAAATAAATCTGCAATGCAAAGGCGACTGCGTACATCCAGAAGAAAAGCGTTGACTTTTCCTGAGTGTCACGAAAAATTTCGCAAAGTGTGCCGAGAGAATTTGCCATTATAACCTTTTTGCCGAGACCGGTAACAAAACGTCTTATGCCGTATGAAAACTTTTCTGCAGAATGTGTACGGTATTTCAAATCGTGCATAACATCGGTGTAACGTACAATCGGACCTGCAACAAGCTGGGGGAAAAGGGAAATATAAAGCGCAAGGCTTAAAGGATTTTTCTGCGCAGGAGTATCCTTGCGGTAAACGTCAATGTTATAGCTTATGGCCTGGAAGGTGTAAAAGCTGATTCCTATGGGAAGTGCGAGCTTTAAAAGACCGATATCGGAATTGAAAACGGAGTTTACCGTTGTTATAAAGAAATCTGTATATTTAAAGAAAAGCAAGGCAGAGAGAATGAATGCAACGGAAACAACAGTCATTGCAAGCCGTGCTTTACCCTCTGTACGGTCAGTCAGAAGTCCGAAAATATAACTGAACATGATTACGGCAATCATAAGTACGAGATATTTCGGTTCGCCGTAAAAATAAAAGAAAAGACTTGCCGCTAAAAGCCAGATGTTTTTTGCCTTCATCGGCAATATATAATATACACCGATTACTGTTGGCAGAAAAACAAACAGAAATGTTAAGCTTGAAAAAAGCATGGCGGTTTCCTTTCATAGAAAAAGGCGGGAAAAGCCCCGCCTTTGACTGTTGATTTTTGATTATTCAAGTGTTATGGGATCACCCAGATGCATTTCATCATCGGGCATTGCAGCAGGCGTATCTTCAGCTATGGGTTGTTCATCGTAAGGAATGTCTTCCTGAACTTCGCCTGCCTTTGTGAGAGCTTCTGTTGCATTGCCTTCGCAAACTGTTGAGAAAGCAGCAAGAATGCCGTCAACGATCTCTTCGCTTGACATGATCATCATAATAACATCGCCGCAATTTACAACAGCAATTTTTTCTGCTGCAACGCAGATCCACTTTCTGTAGTTTACGCCGTTAAGAATTTCTTCTTTGAGAGCATCGATATCAGCGCCTTCCTTAGCCTTAACAAGAGCAAGTGAATATGCAATTGAACCTATCATGGGTTCTGAAATAACGGCTCTTTCAATTGCATCAGCTGATGCAACTCCGAGGTTATAAGTTAAGCCGTCAATATCGGTGAGATCAATTTCCATTGCGGGCGCAATAGCCATTTCGTCTGTAACGGTTTCATTTGCATAGATGCTGTCTGCGATTTCCTCAAGTGTGCCTGTGAGTTCAAAAGCGGGTGCTTCGGGTTCGGTGTTACCGCCGCAGGCTGCGAGTGAAAGTGCCATTGCAAAAGCAAGGACAAGGCAGAGAAATTTTTTCATTTTTAAAAACTCCTTTATGTGTTTATTGTTGCCAAACATCCGAGATAATATCAGATGTTTGTTGATTACTTATGTTTTTTGTTTTAAGTATGTGTTAATGAAATATTTTACAACTCAATTTTCCGGAATGCAACATTCAGACGCTCATAGGTATATGTAATATACAACGAGCCGTTGAGATATTCTATTGCAGGATAGGAGAATTCGCTGTCCTTTTTTTCTTCTTCAAGAACGAGAACGGTTTCCCAGCTTGCACCGTTATCGGTTGATTTCTGCAAAGTGAGAGGTGAACGCTCTCCCCAATTCTCTTCAACGGGATTTGAAAGAAGATAAAGGTCGCCGTTTGGTGTTTTTACAACATCAAGTCCGCTGTTATTATTCCATAATTCCGTGCGGTATGCCTGACACCAGGTTTCACCGTAATCGTCTGAATCGCTTCTGTATGCTCTGCCGACGGAGGTTCTCGTGAGCATATGAACCTTGCCGGGTGCGGATTCCCAGAGAGTGGGCTGAATCATGGGAATAAGATTTGATGTATAGCTGTTCTGTCTGTTGAAAATAGGCACGGCTTGTTCGGTTTTTATTTTAGGAGTTTTTCTCCATGTTTTACCGTCATCATCGGAAATATCAATGAAGCAGTTCCAGCCGTTGTTCTCAAATGATGCAGGTGCAAGGATTCTTCCGTTTGAAAGGCGAATGCACTTGTTTTTAACGGGTCCTCTGCCGTCGCTTCTGTCGCCCTTTACCAATTCCGTGGGCTTTGAAAAGCTTTTTCCGCCGTCAGTTGAAATGCTGAAAAAGGTGCGCCATGAATGGATTTTTCTTCCGACCTTGAAAAAAAGAACAATATCGCCGTTTTCCTTAAGGAAAAGAACAGGATTCCAATGCGGAATGTTTTTGTTGTAGCTTACGGAAGCAGGCTTGCTCCAACCGTTTTCGTCACGGCGTGAATACCATATGTTAACGTCTCCGGTGCCCTCTTTTGTTCCGCCGAACCATGCGGAAAGGACCGTACCGTCAGGAAGTGGCAGAACGGTTGAAGCATGGCAGTTCGGAGTGGGCAGAGGGTTGCAGATAAATTCCTTAATTGTCGTCATCGTCAGTCCTCCACAATTCAAAATCCGATGGGTCTGCTCTTTCAATAAGAAGCGGTTTTTTTGGTCTGCGCTTTAACGGGTCATATGCATATTTTCTGCATTTGCCGTCTGTTTCAACAATGCCTTTTTTTATGCAAAGCACCGACTGTCCATCGGGTGATAAACGTCCGTGCTTGCAATATTCACATGCGGCAGGATATTTTTTCTTCTCAAGAAGTTTGCTTTTCATGAATTCAACATCCTTTCCGATAAATTTTATCATATTTTATATTTATTATCAAGGTCTAATATTAATAAAGCTGATAAAAACAGCAGGGAAACAGATGCCGGTGCGGAAAAAGACCACAGTGCCGCCTCGGGAGTTATGTTGAGGAGAACCTGCTGCTCTGCGGGAAACAGCCAAAGGATAAGGCTGCATACCGTAAATGAGAGAACGGCATGAAGAACACGGAAGGCATAAAAAAGAGAAGGTCTTATACGGAAGTTTTCGGTAACGGAAAAAATCTGCATATGAACGCAGAGTCCGCCGAATGCGCATATTGCACTGATAAACGGCAGCGACATTTCCTTTGAAGCATAAATACAGCCGTTGGTTATTTCAAGCAGACAGATTACCGTAAGACGTATATTTTCATTTGTCAAATGAGCTTCAATAACCGAGGTAAGCCCTGAAAAAAGGCATACAAAGGCGCAGACTGTCAGAATTGAAAGCGAGCCCGAAGAAACACTGCTTACCACTGCTGCTGAAAATGAAGGTTGAATAATTTTTTGGTTTGTTTCAGTATCCGCTTTGCATGGCAGAAAACGGCTGATTATGCCGCAGATAAAAGCCGATATGCAGATTGAAGCGAATATAATTCTGCCCGAGCTTCTTGAAGAAAGCATTATGCTGCCGAGTGCGTTTACTGCAAAACCGATACCCGGATTTATACAAAAAAGCATGAGCTTTTCGGCTTGACCGACGGAGATTTTGCCCGATGAGCATAGCGATTGCGCTGCCTTTGCTCCAGAGAGATAACCGCCAAGCTGACCGAGTATAACCGCAAAAATGCTTTCGGCAGGCTGCCTGAACAAAAATTGTGTTATTGCAGAAATAAAACGGTTTGCTTTAGGCGGCAATTCTCCGCTGCCGGCAAGCGATGCGGCAATGAGAAACGGAAATAACGACGGAATGACTATCTCGGCGCAGTTTTTGAGCCCGTATGCAAATCCTTCTTTGAATTCTCCCGAAAAAACCAGCAGAAAAATAAACATTGCAGACCCTGCAAAAGCGGCGGTGTTTTCCTTGCTTTTCAATCTGCTTCACTCCCTCCTGTGTTCTTTTTGCCGTAAACCCGTCATATCAATAAAGTATACTTTATTTATATGAAGCTGAGGGGAACAACTATGCGAAAAAGAAAATGCCGTGACGGCAGGGGAGAAAAAATAATTGATTCGATAAGCCGCAACCTTGATCTGCCTACCGATACCGTTTCGGGATATGCCTATATGGAGATTTCCGGCAACCGAGAGGTGATTCTGGAGGGCTGCAAGGGTGTTTTGGAATACAGCGACTGCGTGATTGCCATGAATACGGGCAAGCTTACCGTAAAACTCTGCGGCTGTGATATGACCATAATATCCATGCAGGGGAGTCAGGCAATAATCAAAGGTGTGATAACTTCGATTGAGTTTTGTAATTAGGAGGACATATGCTGTTTCTTAATTTGGTAAGGTTTCTTTTAGGATATGTCAGCTTCACGGCAAGAGGCGGATTTGCCGAAAGATTTATCAATCTTTGCCGTCTGAACAAAATAATTCTTTGGGAGCTTAAAAACAGCGACGGTATAATATCTGCTTGTACCGACTGTGCAAGCTATAAAAAAATACGCTCCGTTGCACGTAAATCGGGCATGAAGGTGCGAATCAGACGAAAACACGGATTGCCCTTTTTTCTTGAACGCCACAAGCGCAGGATTGGTGTTGTTGCCGGCTTTCTCTTTTGCATTGCGGTGGTTCTGGTTTTATCAACGAAAATCTGGAGCATTGATGTTATAGGAAATGTCAATGTTTCTCCGGAGAAAATAATCGGAGTTTTTGAAAAACTGGGGGTTGAAAAAGGTGTTTCGGCTTCAAAAATAGATATAAAATCAACCGAATTTGCTGCTTTGCAGGAGCTTGAAGAGCTTTCGTGGCTCAACATAAATATTTCGGGAAGCAAGGCGGTGATTGAAGTAAGAGAGGCCGTAGAATCGCCTGAAATTGATGAGGACAATACCCCTGCCGATATTGTAGCCGCAAAAGACGGGATAATAACGATAATCCGCCCTTTTAACGGCACTGCGGAAGAAGAGGTCGGAAATGCCGTGATAAAAGGTGATTTGCTTATAAGCGGAATTGAGGAAAACAGTGATCTGACTGTCAGCTTTTGCAAAGCCGAGGGTTATGTTGTTGCAAGAACAAGCAGAAGCCTGAATTATGTTCAGCCCGAAAAAATCATTGCGATGAAGCCTGTTTTATATAAAAAACGCTTTATAATGAACTTTCTTTCTTTTGAAATACCGCTCGGAAGGATAAACTCTGAAAATTCATATCAGGAAAAAAGCGAGATAATTATAAACGGAGTAACTCTTCCGGCAGGAATTGTTAGTTGCGTTGAAACCGTTTATGAGGAAAAAGAGATAGTTTTTTCCCCTGAAAGGCAAAAAATTCTGGGTTTTTTGCGGTTTACGGATATGTGCGCTGAGGAATTCAGATATCTTGAAACAGAGAAATCTGAAATTTCCGTAAAGAATAACGGCAGCTATGAAGGAGAGTTTGTCTGCCTTGAAAATATAGGAAAAGAGCATCCGATGCAGATTGAAGAAACAAAAATACAGGGACTGCATTACGGAGATGAAGAAGCGCTTTTTTCCGAATGATATATATATTGAATTCGGGAAAAGAGCCGAAAAGAAAAATACATTATTAAATTTTATATCAATATAATAAGGCTTGTATAGGTTTATTTCCCATACAAGCCTTATCTTATTTATTCAGTTTCTTTTGTTCTTCGCTTCGTGATACAGACCCATTGCCGATATTATTTCTTAAGTCTGATAACATTCCAGCTGAAAGGCTTAAGCTCTGCTTCAAGCTTTGTACCGTCAATTGCGGGAAGGGGATTGCCGTGAGGCTTAACCTTTATATTGTCAAAGGTGTTTTCATCCTTCTTGTCATAGCCGTCCATGGAAATGAATTCAACGGGTCTATAGCCGTCAAAGTCCATAAGGTTAACATCGAGAATAACGCTCTCGTCAAGGCTCTTGTTAACGCAGAAAATTGCCATTTCTTCATTTTCTTCGTCATATGTTGCTATTGTTTCGACATAGGGAACATCGGTGAATGCCTTGCAGTCATATTTCGGGCAGTCAACAAGGGGAAGAAGTGCACTTCCTCTGCCGTAGTTTGAAAGATGCATGAAGGGGAAATATGTTGTCTGCTCAAAAACTCCGCCGCCCGTTTTTGTGAAAATGGGTGCGATAACGTTAACAAGCTGTGCAAGGCATGCAATCTTTACTCTGTCGCAATGGCGAAGAAGAGTGATAAGAAGTGAGCCTACAAGCAGAGCATCCTCGAAGTTATAAATATCTTCAAGAAGTGCGGGTGCCATGCTCCATTTTTCAAACGGTGCATTGTTTGAGTGATACCATACGTTCCATTCATCAAAGGAAAGGTTGATGGTTTTCTTTGAGCGTTTTCTTGCCTTTACATAGTCGCAGGTGCAGATTACGGAATAAATGAAATCGTCAACCTCAAGGCTTCTTGCAAGGAAGCTCATAACATCGTTATCATGGTTGCCGTAATACTGGTGAAGAGAAACATAGTCAATGCTGTCGTAAGCAATTTCAAGAGTTTCAGCTTCCCATTTTCCGAAGGTGCTCATATTTCTGCTTGATGAACCGCAGAGAACGGTTTCGATTCCGGGCGAAGTCCACTTCATAAGCTTTGAAGCTTCAAGAGCGGTTCTGCCGTATTCAACAGCGGTTTTTGCACCCATCTGCCAGCCGCCGTCCATTTCGTTGCCGAGGCACCAGAGCTTGATATTGTGAGGCTCCTCAACTCCGTGGCTTCTTCTTAAATCCGACCAGTATGAGCCTGATTTATGGTTGCAGTATTCAACAAGGTTTCTTGCTTCGTCAGGACCTCTTGTGCCGAGGTTAACAGCCATCATGCATTCTGCGTTTGCTTTTTTGCACCACTGCATAAACTCGTTTGTGCCGAAGGTGTTGGGTTCGGTTGTGCCCCATGCAAGGTCAAGTCTTTTGGGTCTGTTTTCAACGGGACCTACGCCGTCCTCCCAGTTATAGCCGGAAACAAAGTTACCGCCGGGATAGCGCACAACGGGAACATTAAGCTTCTTAACAAGCTCAATAACGTCCTGTCTTAAACCGTTTTCGTCTGCCGTGGGATGACCGGGCTCATATATACCGCCGTAAACAGCTCTTCCGAGATGCTCTATGAAGGAGCCGTAAATTCGTTTGTCGATATCGCCTATTCTGAATTCTTTTGCAAGGGTAATTTTTGCTTTCATGTTATCACCTGTTTAATCAATGTTTTTCATATAATATCATACATTTTGTAAAATTAAAAGATGCTTTGCAGTTTTTTTGCAAAGCATCTTTTTGCTTTAAGTATTAAGTTCCTTAAGCGAATTATTCAGCCTTGGGAGCTTCAACGGGGCAAGCATCTGCACAAGCACCGCATTCGATGCAAGCATCAGCGTCGATAACGTACTTGCCGTCGCCCTCTGAAATAGCTTCAACGGGGCATTCTGCTGCACATGCGCCGCAGGAGATGCAATCGTCATTAATGATGTATGCCATTGTGATAATCCTCCTTATCATTTTTTCAAATCCATTGTATCACATTATTTTAAAAATGCAAGAGGTTTTTGCTGTAAAATATAAATGTTGACCTGAAATCAGCCTTCAATATCTTTGAGAGCTTCTATTTCTTCTTTCGCAACTCTTATTTTTGCGTCACGAACGGTTTTGGTTTCTTTTCTGGAAAAATATTTAGGGGGAGCATCGGGATTGTTATGAAGCTGAACCTTGAGTTTGCCCGTAAGCAGGCTGAAATCAACAACAGTGCCGGCACCCTCGGGGGTTTCAACTATTGCACCCGGTTTCGGAGTGATTTTGAGAAGATACTCATATGCATCCTGCTCATATTTAAGGCAACACATAAGTCTGCCGCATACACCGCTGATTTTAACGGGATTAAGTGAAAGCCCCTGCTCCTTCGCCATTTTGATTGAAACAGGCTGGAATTCTCCGAGGAAGCTGCTGCAACAGAAGGGTCTGCCGCAAATGCCGAGACCGCCGAGCATCTTTGATTCGTCACGGACACCTATCTGGCGAAGCTCGATTCTCGTTCTGAAAATGCCTGCAAGGTCTTTTACGAGTTCACGGAAGTCAACTCTGTTTTCTGCTGTGAAATAGAAAAGAACCTTGGAATCGTCAAATGTAAAATTAACGTCAACGAGCTTCATTTCAAGACCGTGCTGCTCGATTTTCTGCTGACAGATAACCATTGCTTCACGTTCTCTTTCTCTGTTGATGTGAACTTTTTCGATATCCTTTTCCGTTGCGGCACGGATAAGCTTTCTTAAAGGTTTTACGATTTCGTCATCGCTGATTTCCCTGTTTTCGAGAGCAACCTCGCCGCATTCTACTCCACGGGCAGTTTCAACAATAACCATGCAACCTTTTTCAAATTTCTGTCCTTCGGGGTCAAAGTAATAAACTTTTCCCGCTTCTTTAAAACGAACGCCGATAACCTCAGCCATAATTACCTCCGATATATATGTGTTAATTGGTAACTGCCTTACGCAGCTTTGTGCAAAGAGCAGTGACCGTAAGATTGTGATTTGCATTAAGACGGATAGAATTCATAATTGCATCCGTGTTTTCTATAAGAGCAAGCAGAGCACGTCTGCTGAGCTTCGGCTCTATTGCGGCAACCGTATCCGAAAATTCGGATTCTGCATCGCATACCGAATATTTTTTTCGAATTGTCTGTGCAAAAATTTCCTGAATAACGGGCAGAGCTGCTTTTAACAGCTTCGGATTTTTTTCGAAAACCGCAGCCGCCTTGATAATTTCGATATCATCGAGTGCTGCAGCTGCCGTTGCTATGCCTTTTGCTGCATTCACAACATCCTCCCACGGAATCTCACGTGAGCCTTCGGCAGATGTTTCTCCGAGATTATAAACCGTTGCTCGGGAAAGCACCGTAGGCAGAAATCCCGATTTTGAAGAGCACAGCAGAATAAAGCTGATATATGAAGGCGGTTCTTCAAGAATTTTCAGAATAGCGTTCTGCCCTTCGTTGCCCATGGTATGGGAATTCTCAAGAATGAACACCTTTCTGTCTGCTTCATTCGGAACGATATACGCCTTGTTTCTTATTTCTCTTACGATGTCAACCTTGAAAGCCTTGGGTTTATCCTCGACGGAATAAACAAGTATATCCGCATGGGAATCTGCAAGTGCTTTTTTGCAGTTCGGGCAGTTAAAACACGGCACAATTCCTCCGCCCGAGCAAACAAGCGCTGCTGCGGTCTTTTTGGCAAGACTCATGCGTTCCTCCGACGAGCCGCCTTCAAGAATAACGGCGTGGGGGAATCGCTTTGAATGCATTGCTGCGGATATTGACTTTTCAACCGTGTTGTTCAAATCAAAGCCTTCGGTTAACATCGGATACTTCCTTTATTAAAGTTTAATGAATTTATCAACGTCTACAACAAAAACGGTTGCGCCGCCGACTGTTACCTCAACCGCACGGGAAATAAATCCTTCAGACATGAAGGAGGGTGAGGGAGTAACCATCTGAGTACGCTTGCGTGAGAATTCACTGATTATCTCGATAACATTGTCAACATTTTCGTCCTCTGTACCGATAAGCAGAGTGGAGTTGCCCGACTTTAAGAAACCGCCGGAGGTTGAAAGTCTTGTTGCGCCAAAGCCTTTGTTTGTAAGTTCATTAAGAACGCTGGGACAGTCGTCATTGTTTATGATTGCAACGATAAGCTTCATGTGTCATCTCTCCTTTGGATTGTTATATTTCTCTCTATAACCTTTCTTCCTCGCCATTCGAATGCTCTGTTTTCAAGTGAACACCCTTTTGAAACATGAGGAACGGGTGAAGAAAGGAACTCTTCAATTTCGGTCACAGCGGCGTTTCGGTTCATCGGGCAGATATCCTGACAGATATCGCAGCCCCACACGCAGCCGCATTCTTTCATAAGACAGATTTCTTCCTCGGAAAGCTCGCCCTTTTTTTGGGTTATTTCCGAAAGACAAACTTCTCTGTCAAATTTGTTTTCTTTTATTGCCGATGACGGGCAGGCTGTAACGCATCTGCCGCATTTTATGCAGAAATTTTCCTGATTATCTTCAAAATCAAGCTCAAGATTTGTTACTATTTCGCCTATAAAAACATATGAGCCGTATTTTTCGGTAATCAGCAGGGAGTTTATGCCTCTTACGCCCAAGCCTGCAAGGCAAGCCGCCCTGACTTCAGGAATCGGTGAATTATCCGTAAAAGCAGAAAACTCATATCCGGGGAATTGCTCTTTCAGCAGATGCGCTGCCTTTTCAAGCCTTGCCATTGCTACTTTGTGGTAATCCGTAACAACGGCATATTTTGAAATATTTAAATCCGCATACTCCGAATCGGGAAGAAGATACGGAAAAACGGCAACAATAACAGACTTTGCGTTGTCGGGCAGTCTGCTTTTGGCTCTGCATTCAATAAGCAGGTCATTTATTCTGTCAAACGGACAAATTCCCCACAGCGGAGAAATGCCGTTCATGATTTCGGTTAAATTCAAATTGTCACCCCACAGCCTGAGCGAGCGCTATCATAACGGGTAAGGTAATTATTGAAATAAAGCTGACAACTGCAACGGTCTGGGAAGCAAGCCCCGTGTTGCGGTCATATTTTGCAGCAAACATAACTGTGTTGTTTGCTGTGGGTGCGCCTGCGGAAATCGAAAGAGCAACAAGAAGAGTGCCCGAAATTCCGACAAGTCTGAATGCCGAAAGAAGCACGAGCGGAAGAATAATCAGCTTCACAAGTGCAACGGCAAAAATACGCCAATTTTTAAAAATTGTTTTAAAGTTGGTGTTTGCAATGTATGTTCCGAAAATCAGCATTGCGACGGGAGTGTTGAGGCTTGCAATATAGTTTATCGGCTTTGCGATAATAACGGGCATCTCAACGGAAAGCAGGAAAAGCGGAAGTCCGATAATAACTGAAATCACACCGGGATTAAGAATAAGCTTTTTTGCGCTGAACTTAACCTTTTCGCCGTCTTTTCCTTTGGTTATGGTGTAGATACCGTGGGTAAAGCTGAAAATCTGGAATGAAATAATAACCGCCGAGCAGTAGAAAACACCTTCATCTCCAAGCACGGCACTTGCAAGAGGAAGAGCCATGTAGCCGCAGTTTCCGTAAGCACATGAATACTTATAGATACATGCCTCATCCTTGTTGCATCGGTTGAAAACAAGAGAGGATATCGCAGCCGAAACAATGTGAAGCACAAAGCCGCAGATTATGGCAGTGAAAAGCCCTTTTGCCGTGTCTGCGCTGTATTCAAGCTTATAGAAGCTCTCAATTATAACGGCAGGAGTAATGATATAAAATAACAGGTCGGTGCAGCTCTTTGCAACCTTTTCCGTATATATTCCGATTTTGTCGGCTATTGCACCTACGGCAACAAGAATATACAGAATTGCAACCTGTTCACTTGCAATAAGAACATTCTGAAAAAACATATTATTCCTCTGTTGATGCGTTTTCCGGGATTTTTACGGTGACTCTTGTGAGTACCGTTGAAATGATTAAAAGTGCAACACCGAGATCACAGTATTCAGCAGGTGACTGCTCATTGAGAAGGTCTGCGTTTCCCGTAATCATAACGATGAAGCGGGGAACAAAGCAGATGAGTGCGAGGAGTGCTGCCGGCAGACCGTAGGCGGCAATTTTCCATTCTTTCCTATCGGCATCAACTCTTGAATTAACCTGCGCAAATGCCATAAAGAACATTATAAAGAATACAAGCATAACCATCTCAAGCATGAGGTCTGAAACTCTGATGTAGCTGATCGTGCGTGTGAATCTGAAAACGAGTCTGAAAACGCTCCATACCACGGGTGCAAGAGAGATGAGTCTGTATTCGGAGCCGTTGGATTTGCCGCTGAGGTATGAGGTTCCGAGAGCTACAAAATAGATTGCGGAGAAAACTGCAAAAACAGCCTGAATGCCGAAAATCAGATTTGCGGTTTTTTCTTCCTGCGCAAAGCTGTCTGAATTCATGAGCTTAACAATAATTTCAACCGCATTCATAAGGAAGCCTGCAGCGGCGGTAAAAGAAAGTATTCCCTGACCCGGACGCTTTGTGACTTCAAGAGAATAATCAAGCGATTTACGCTTTATAAATCCGAGAAGAAGACACGCAAGGATTGCAGCACCCGAAACAATTCCGAGAATATAAACGCTCCAGTCATTAAGAGTGAAAAAACCCGTATCGCTTTCAAGAATCGTGAAATATTGCAGTGTTCTTATCGGAAGAGCAATAATTACGGTTGCGGCAAAAATCAAAATTCCTATGCCGAATCCGCTTTTTGTTATGCTTTTCATTTTTGTTTACCTCTTATCTGTTGTTAATGGGAACATAAATATTTCTGATATTATTGCTCTTGTAAGCAGGACGGATAATCTTGCCGCCCGTAACAAGCTCTTCAATTCTGTGAGCCGACCAGCCCGCAATTCTTGCAATTGTGAATATGGGCGTGAAAAGATCGGGCGGAATATCGAGCATCTTATAAACAAGACCCGAATAAAGGTCAACGTTTGCACACATTGCAGCCTTTTTCTGTGATTTGTTTTTGTTAAAAATTTCGGGAGTAAGCTGTTCGATGAGGCTGAGAAGAATAAATTCATTCTCAAATTCGGTATTTACGGCAAATTCCTCTGCCTTCTGCTTAAGGATTTTGGCTCTCGGGTCGGAAAGAGTATAAACCGCATGACCCATACCGTAGATAAGTCCCGAGCCGTCGCCTTCTTCCCTGCGCATGATTTTTGTGAGGAAGTCGGCAACCTGACCCTCGTTTGTAATGTCGCTTACGCCTGCCTTGATCTGTTCAATCATCTCGGAAACCTTGATATTGGCACCGCCGTGCTTGGGACCTTTAAGAGAACCGATACTTGCGGCTGTTGTGGCATAAGTATCTGTGCCGCTGGAGGTAAGAACTCTTGTTGTAAAGGTTGAGTTGTTACCGCCTCCGTGCTCTGCATGAAGCATGAGGCAGATATCAAGGAGCTTTGCTTCACGGTCAGTGAAGGTTTTATCCGCTCTGATAGAACGAAGGATGGTCTGTGCCGTTCTGTGTTCAGGCTTCATCTGGTGGATATACATGCTCTTGCGGTAATAGTGTCTGCGCTTTACCTGATAAGCATAAACCATGATTGCAGGAATCTGAGCAATGAGATGAATGCACTGGCGAAGAACGTTTTCAACCGAAATATCATCGGGATTTTCGTCATATGAGTAAAGTGCGAGTACAGCACGGGAAAGCTTGTTCATGATGTTGGGCGAAGGTGCCTTCATAATCATATCTTCAATGAAATCCTCGGGCAATTCACGGCAAGCCGAAAGAATATCGCAGAAATTATCAAGCTGTTCTTTGGTTGGAAGTGAACCGAAAAGAAGAAGATAAACAACCTCTTCAAAGCCGAAACGGTCTTCTGCAATGCAGGCGTTTACTATATCTTCCATATCGATGCCTCTGAAACGCAGACGGCCTTCTCTGGGAATTTTTTCGCCGTCATCAATGAAATAACCTTCAACGGTACAAACTCCCGTGATGCCTGCCATAACACCGGTGCCGTCAGAATTTCTTAGACCTCTTTTAACATTGAAGCGTTCAAAATCAGCAGGGTCTATATAGTTATATTTGCGAATTTCATCGCATAAATTTTTAATGTCACGCTCCGCAACGTGAGAACCAATGGTGGACATATTTTTCGCCTCCTTCTGTAAATAAAACATATCTCCATCATAATTATAATTAATTTATTATATAACCTATTTTTTTAAAAGTCAAGTCAAGAAAGGATGAATAAAATGCGCACCGGTCTTATTGTTTGTATAATTATTGCGATTTCGCTGATTTTATGTCCCGCAGCGGCACTTGCGGACGGAATTTTTGAAAATGATGATGCTCAAGATGTTATAGCCGTGCAGACGGATGAGAAAGAAAGCGGTGAGTATATCTCCGTTATGTCGTCATCAACGGGCAAAACCGAAAAAATAAAGCTGCGTGAATATATTATCGGTTCCGTAGCTGCTGAAATGCCTGCACTTTATCATACCGAAGCTTTGAAGGCACAGGCTGTCGCAAGCTATACATATGCCAAAAAGGTCGGTGAACAGAACGAAAAGTATAAGGAATCCTACCTCGGAGACGCCGATATAACCGACAGCCCCGATACCCATCAGGGATATATTGATGAGAAACGCCGCAGGGAAAAATGGGGCGATAATTTTGAGGAATACGAAAAGAAAATTGAGGATGCGGTTGATGAGGTTTTCGGATATTTTATGACTTATAACGGTGATACCGCACTTGCCGTTTATCATTCAAACAGTGCCGGAAAAACGCAGAGTGCAAAAACCTTGTGGGGAACGGAAATTCCTTATCTTATAAGCGTCGAAAGCCCGGGGGATAAGCTTTCTCCCGATTATGTCACAACCCATGAATTTACCAAAAGCGAATTCAAAAAGCTTGCAAAAAACTGCGATATCAGCCTTGACGGAGATGCAGAGGAATGGGTAGGTGAGCTTACAAAGGCGGACAGCGGATACATTATGTCCGTAAGGCTCGGCTCAACCGAAGTCAGTGCCTCAAAATTCAGGGAGGAATTCGGACTGAAAAGCTGTTGCTTTGATATAGACTATGATGACGGAGAATTTACCGTAACCTGCTACGGCTACGGTCACGGAGCGGGAATGAGCCAATACGGTGCGGATTATATGGCAAGGCAAGGCTGCACATGGCGTGAGATTCTTAAGCATTATTACACGGGAATAGAAATCGAATCGGAATAAAAATAAATACGGCAGTAAATAATACTAAAAAACAAAAGGCGGAAATTTTATGAAAAAGGTTGTTATTACTGCGGACAGTGCGGCGGATTTGCCGAAAAATATTGCAGGAAGATACGGTATAGAAATTATGCCGATGAATGTTATTATCAACGGCAAGGAGAAAAAAGACGGTGTTGATATCAATGCCGCAGAGATTTTTGATTATGTTGATAACACGGGCAAAATCCCCAAAACCGCTGCAGTGCCTCCTGCGGAGTATACGGAGTTTTTCGAGCGGTTTATAAAAGACGGGAAATCGGTCGTTCATCTTTCCTTTTGTTCCGAATTATCCTCAACCTGCCGAAATGCGAAAATGGCGGCGGAAAAACTTGACAATGTTTACGTTATCGACACAAGAAACCTTGCAGGCGGTATCGGTCTGCTTGCAATAAAGGGGTGTGAAATGCGTGATAACGGGCTTGTCGCCAAGGAAATTTACGAAAAGCTTTTACAGCTTGTTCCTGATACAAGAGTCAGCTATCTTCTTGACAGCATTGAGTTTCTGCGCCGTTCGGGCAGATGCTCAGCCGCAACGGCATTCGGTGCAAATCTTTTTTCGGTAAAGCCATGCGCCGCAATGGTTGAAGGCAAAATTGATGTTATAAAAAAATATATGGGAAAATCAAAAGCCGTCCGCCTGCAATATGCAAGCGAACAGCTTGAAAATACTGATAAAATTGATTTGACAACCGCCTTTTTATATCATTCGGGCGTTGACGCCTCCGAGCTTTCGGCCGTGGAAGAAATGCTGAAAAGCAAGGGCTTTGAGCAGGTCATAACGGCATTTACGGGCTGCATGATAAGCCTGCACAGCGCAAGAGGAGCAATGGGGATTCATTTTCTTGAAAAGTGATTATTTTTCAAGAAAATCAACCGTTACCTCGCAAAGCTCGTCTGCTCTGTTTTCTATGCACTGATGTCCGCCGCCTTCAACTGTGTATGTTGTTGCATCAGGGAAAGCGGTATTCATCTGCTCTTTCATTGAATCATTGAGAATAATATCTTCGCTTGCCTGGCAGAGAAGCACGGGGCAGGCGATTTTTGATGCGTTTTCGAGGTCGGTCGGCTTAACATTGTACATCATTTCGCATATTCCTGCACCGAAGCCGTCATACTGCACTGCATCCGCAACACCCCATACATCATAGTCCATTGCAAAATCCCAGTCCATGGTTGCAAAATAGATAATGAGCTTAACAACAAAATCGATCCTTGTTCCGTAGTTAAAGAAGGTGTTCATGATAAATTTCATGGGACTTGAGGTGATAAGACCCTCCATTGCCTCGGGAAATTCGCTCTGCGGCGCAGGACAGTAAAGAAGAAGGCTTTTTACGGGATTGTTGATTGCTATATTTACCGCTACTCCGCCGCCCATTGAGTGGCCGGCGAGAATCCATTCGTTCATCGGAGCGATGCTTTTCATAAGCTCCGTGATAAGAACTTCACGGTCAACAACCGTCATATCCTCTGTTTCCCTTGTGCTGTAGCCGAAATTCGGGATATCTGCAAGCACGCATTCATAACCCGCTTCGGAAAGATTGGCCGCCATGTTGCGCCATGCATATGTAGAGCAAAGGAAGCCGTGGAGCATCATTATCCTGCCTTTTTGTTCACCTTTGGCAGGGATAACTCTGTAATGAATATCATAATCGCCGTATTCAAAATATTGGCTGTCCTCATAGGGTTTGTAGTCCGTGTTTGCCGCAAAAGCAAACGTGGACAAGGTTGTAAAAACAATAGCAAAAACGCAAATAATGCTTATAAATTTTTTCATGATTATGTCCTTTCGGAAAACTGTCGTTTCAGAGTGAAAAACATATGGATGACCATTGCTGCTTCTCTGATATAAATTCTCGGTATGTCGTACCAAACTGTCTTTGCACCTATGTGCCTGATGTTTATTCCTGCTGCTTTTGCATACTTTTCAGAGCGGTAAACATGGAATATGTTTGTTATCAGTACAACGGAACAATTTCTGCCGAATTTTTCTTTGAGAATATCGGCGGAAAATTTAAAGTTTTCAACGGTTGTACGGGATTTATCCTCTTTGATTATCATGTCGGCGGAAATACCTTTTGAAACAAGATAATTTTCCATAACCGCAGCTTCGGATGCCTTTTTGCAGTTACCTCTGCCGCCCGAAACGATGATAATCGCATCGGAATTTTTTTGGTGATATTCAGCCGCCTTCTCAAGGCGGTTTTTCAGCATTCCGGGTATTTTATCGCCTTTGATACCATATCCGAGAACAATAACCGCATCCTCATTATATGATGAATCATCTCTGCTGCCGTAAAGGGCAAGAAATACCGAGAAAAGCACAATAAAAGCCAATAAAAAATAAACAAATGCCATGCTTATGCTTTTCCTGTTGAACCAAAGCCGCCTGCGCCTCTTTCGGTTTCGTCAAGCTCATCCGCCTCAACGGGTGTGATAAGTGAAACGGGCATTATAACAAGCTGGGCGATTCTTTCGTCAGGATTAATTGTATAGGCTTCTTTAAGCTGGTTGATAACGCCAACGCATATTTCGCCTCTGTAGTCGCTGTCAATAACGCCTACGGAATTGAGCAGACCGATACCGTGCTTTATTGCAAGACCGCTTCTTGCAAAAATGAATGCACCAAGCTCGGCACTCGGCAATTCAATAGCGATTCCGGTGGGAATAACAGCTTTTTCTCCGCCTTCAAGGGTGAGCGGAGCATCAATGCAGGCGTATAAATCCATGCCTGCGCTTCCGGGGGTTGCCCTGAACGGAATTTTAGCATTCTCACGCAATTTTTTTATCTTGAAAGTATCCATTACAGTCCCTTTCTCTCCTTGTATCTTTCTTCGGGAGAAATTTTCTTTTCGGGGCAGGGGGTAGGCTCTTTAATCGGATTTACGGGAGCAGCCCAGCGAACCGCATTTATTATAATTCTCTGAACATATTCATTGTGGAAGGTGGGGTTGCTTTCGTGACCCGGCTGAAAATAGAAAATCTTGCCGAGACCTCTGTTCCAGCAACAGCCTGAACGGAAAACCTCGCCGCCTGCAAACCAGCCGAGAAAAACAAGCTCATCGGGTTCGGGAATATCAAAGCGTTCGCCGTACATTTCTTCAACATCAAGGCTGAAATGGGCAGGGATTCCCTTTGCTATGGGATGAGCGGGGTTAACGGTCCAGATTCTTTCTCTGTCACCGTCTCTCCATCGAAGATTGCAGGTTGTACCCATAAGAGCTCTGAAAATCTTTGAGTGATGACCCGAATGAAGCACAACAAGACCCATACCGGCAAGAACACGCTTGTGGATTTTTTCAACAATTTTATCGGGAACTTTATCGTGTGCCATATGACCCCACCAGATAAGAACATCGGTGTTATCAAGAACTTCATCTGAAAGTCCGCACTTGCGCTGAGCGAGAGTCGCTGTTTTAACGGAAATATCATCCTGCGACATAAGAAAATTCTTTATGCATCCGTGAATGCCTGCAGGGTAAACGCCTGCAACCTCATTGCTGAGCTTTTCGTGAACGCCTTCGTTCCATACGGTAACATTTATCATAACTTAATCCTCCTTACAGCAGTGTTTTATTTTTTATATTATACCTTATCCTATTGCGAATTGCAATAGCATCAGATCTTTATACAATAATGATTTTTGGATAAAAAACCGCTTGAAATACAATGTTTGCATAATAAATACAGAAGAATTTCATAATTATTTAATTTTTCTCTTGCTTTTTTTGCCAATAAAAGCGATAATATAACAAAAGCTAATGAAAGGAAGATATTTTTGGAAGCTATACTTAATTTTGATCTTGCGGTATTCGAGTTTGTAAGAGAAACTTTCTGGAATCCCGTTATGGATACCGTGATGACGGTTTATACCCACCTCGGTGAGGCGGGCATTATCTGGATTCTTCTCGGCATTGTACTTCTTATTTCAAAGAAGTACCGCAAAGCAGGTATTGCAGTTCTTGCATCGCTCCTGGTTATGGAAATTATCAACAATGAAGTTCTTAAAACCTTCATTGCCCGTCCGAGACCTTTCATGCAGTTTGCAGATTGGACAAATGCTGATTGGCCAAGATCATTGCCCGTAAATCTTCTTGATAAGTGGGAAGAGGTTAAGAATATAGGCGACCTTTCTGAAAGATGGGCAGAGGGCTATGTATGGCCTGCACTTGTTGATTATCCTTCAAGCTGGTCGTTCCCCTCGGGTCATACCTCCTCTGCATTTGCTGCTGTTATGGGTATGTCACTCGGCACAAAGAAGGCAAAGTTTATTGTTCCCGGTTTCATTGCAGCTGCACTCATGGGCTTTACAAGAATTTATGTTCATGTTCACTATGCGACCGATGTTATCGGCGGCGCCCTTGTAGGTATTATCTATGGCATCATCGGTTACTTTATTGCGGTTGCCGTTTATAAGCTTATCGTGAAGAAGTTCCCCAAATTTGCAGGCAAAGAAGCATGATTTGAGCTGTAAAACGGCAGAAAGCAGGTGTTGAGCCTTTGCTTTCTGCCGTTTTTTCTGACTAAAATAAAAATAATTCGGATTTTTTAAAAAAATTTCAATTTTAGTGTTGATTTTTTTGAATTAATGTGATAATATACTTTGGCAGTCGGGTAGAACCGATTCAAAGAGAATATTTGCGCTGCTAGCTCAGCTGGATAGAGTGTTTGGCTACGAACCAAAAGGTCAGGGGTTCGAATCCCTTGCAGCGCGCCAAGTCTCAAATCGTTGTATATCAACGGTTTGGGGCTTTTTCTTTACCCTGTGTTAAGCTCCGAAAATGGAGCAAAAACGGCGTTTTGTGTACTGTTTGTGTACCAAGCCTTTTAAAAATCCGAAATTCCGAGCTTTTCCGAACATAAAAAAATAGGAGCGTTTCACTTTATAGGTGATTCGCTCCTTTTGCTTTTTATGCGTTCTTTGCTGCTCTGTTGCTGAATATATCAGTCAGAGCTTCGGCGGCTCTTTCATCGGCGGTTTTGATTGCGTGAGTATATATATTGCCTGTTGTGGCAACATCGGCGTGTCCGAGCCTATGCGATACGGTTTTGATATCTGCGCCGTTGAATATCAGCAAGGTTGCATTTGTGTGTCGCAGGCTGTGAACATGAACGGGCGGAAGGTTGTGCCGTTCGGTGAATTTCTTGAACCACCCGGTAACGGTGTCGGGGTGTATAGGTTCACCGTTCCAACGTGTAAACACTTTATCTGTGTTGTGCCATTGGTCGCCGAGCTTTAACCGCTCCTGTGCCTGATAGACTTTCAGAGCCTTCAAAGTATCGACAGCAGGAGCAGGAAGCTTTATAACTCTGCGTGATGTGGCATTCTTTGTATCATCGTCATATATGCCCTTTTCAGGAAGATATAAGCTCGATTTGTTTATATCCACAATACCGTTATCAAGGTCGATATCAGACCATTCCAAGCCGCAGGCTTCGCCCCTGCGCATACCTGAATATAAAATCACGGTGAATAAGGTTTTGTATATTATCGGTTCATTTTCAAGACATCGGAGCAGTTCAAAGGCTTGCACTTCGTCAAGATATTCCGCTTCTTTGCGTTCAGCCTTTGGCGGCTTCACTCTTTGGCAAGGGTTCGAGCTTATAACCTGCCATTGTACGGCCGTACTCATAATCGAGGATATAAGACGGTGATAATGCTGCAGGGTTTTGCCTGAGAGTGTCTTTTCTTCCTCTGCTGCTTTAAATATCTTGTCGAGCTTAACGTCAAGAGCGGAGCTTATAGCCGTTGCAGTTTTCTTTGATACATTGTTACCCTTTGCAGCTGATGTTATGCTTTGTTCCGATATGCCGCCCTTTTTGGCTATTTTCTCAAAGGTTTGCTTTTTCTTCTTTATTCAGATGATTTTTATAAGCTCGCACATTATCTTGTTAAAGAAACAAACCGCACATATAAAGATAAAGCGGCAAGCTCCAAACGTTGGAATGCAAGCAAAAATTTAAGGAAGCCTGAAATTGAAAAAGAGATTGTAAAAGCTGACAGTTGGCGCGAAGTTCCGCAGAATAAAGGTGAATATACGGTTCAGGTTGACAGCATAGTTAACGGCTTTGATTATTACGGATATCCGTATCAGAAATACACCATGATAAAAAGCACACAGAAAAAGGAAAAAGACCGATTACATAGGCGAATATAACAAGTTATAAATACGGTTTTGCAGTCAAATGCAAAGCAGAGATAAGAAAGGAAAAACATGGTAGAAAAATTAAGAGAATTATATGAAAAGCATGATTTAATATCTGTGAATTACGGCTTGTTGGAAGAGCTTGAAAACAAGGCGGTAAAATTACGGCATTTAAAAGAATCCTATCAATTGAATGCTGATTCTGAACGTATGTATGATGAAACTATTGAACGAATCAAAAAGCAACAAGAGCTTATTTTAAAAGAAATTAACGACTATATGCAGTTGTTTTCTGAACTCCGGGAACGGATATCAAAAATTAACAATGCTAATTATGAGCGTGTTTTAACGGAACGTTTCTTTAACTGTAAAACGTTTGAAAAAATATGCCATGATATGGGGTATTCTATGCGACAGACCCGAAGGTTTTATAATGCTGCTTTAGAGGTGTTTGAAACTCTGTAACGTAACATAATAAGCTCATTTTTGTTATATTCGCCTTGCTTTTTACAAACAAAGAAAAAGCAGGAGCTTAACTCCTGCAATTCCTCATTTATATGCTTTCGGGTGTGCTTTGCGGTCTGCCCGGACAAGCTTTTTAAGCTCTTTCTCTGATAAATCAAGGCCCCAAACATGAACAAGTCTGCCCTCGATATCGTAATAAGTGCCGAACACTTCAAATTTACGGTTTGCAATGCAGATATATGAACCTTCGGGAGAGGGGCATATTTCATCAATTGCAATTGCTTCATATTTGCAAGTGAAACGGTTGAAAACATTAATACCCTCATAAATGCCGATAAGCGGCACAGAATCACTTTTTGTGTTATGCTTTGCAATGTAGGTGTTAAGCTTGTTTCGGGTTTCTTCAAGTTCTTGGCTGCTGATAGGCGGCACATAATATTTGTTATTCATTGTGATATACTCCTTTTTATCTATAGCAAGATTATATGTTATTTACTGGATAAGTTCAAGATGGAATGTTAAATAAAAATTTAAAACCTTGCAAGTCCTGCATCCGTTAAAAGTTTCAATGTCTGAAAATTAACCATAGCGATAACTTCAGCAAAAGCACGGGCTTGCTCGAAGCCGTAAATAATACGGTAGAAATCGTCTTTATCATCCGGGTTATACTTGTCAAAATAATCGTCAAGCAAAGAATTAATCAGATGATTTGATTGCTCTAAAGCTAAAAAAGCGGAAAATAACAAATCGCTGCTTATAATTTCTTCTTTTGTTTTCTTGTGTTCTGTCATGTTTAATTACCTTTCTGTTGACTTTTTGAAGCGGGGAGCTTATAATAAGCTCAACCCGCTCCGGTTTAATTGGTGGGGTGTGGTTGCCCTTATTCTTTACTTTAGACGGTGTTGGGATAAGGGCTTTTCTTATGCAACGCTGAAGCGCATGGAAGTTGAAGGCTTGCAATACTGTGCGTACAAATCGCTGTGTGTGGCTTTAAATGCTGTGCTGTCAAAGCGGTTGCTTGTAACCGATGAATAACGGAGCTTAAAAACATCAACGGTCATTTCCTGCATCCCTGTAGCCTTCATATGTGCTTTGAGTTCATCTTTGATAGCTTCGGCTTCTGCGGTAGCTTCTTCAATAAGCTGTTGCAGTTCTTTAAGTTCTCTGACCTTTGCGGCAAGTTCGTGTTTTGACATTGTTATAACCTCTTTCGTTTATGTTTTTGTCCTCTGTCTGACTTGCGTGACCTGCTATGTTGCCGCTTATATTCGGCTCAAGGGGTTTCACGGTTCATCACTTCGGGACTGTTGGTTAAGGGGTGGGTGGCATTAAACATCTATGCAACACAGCAATCTCAATCTCTCTTATCCGTTCCCACTCTTATGTGACCTTCTTGGTTTCGGCTTTCGCTTACTTTTGTCTGCCTTCCCTTAACCTTGTGATTATATTATACACCAACTATCGTGTAAAATCAATTGGCATATTGCACGAATATTCGTGTTAATGTTTGTGTATATTTTACACTTGATTTCGTGTATTTTCTGTGCTATAATGTGTATAGTGGGAAAAGAGTTTTTATTATAAGCTCACCCGAATTATAGTAAAGGAAGGTTTTGGTATGTCGTTACAGTATAAAATTGATGTTCTTGCAGCTTTGAAAAGTGCAGGATATAACACAACAAGATTAAGAAAAGAAAAATTACTAAGCGAATCAACGATTCAGAAATTTCGCAATAAGCTCCCCGTTTCTTGGGAAAACATTGAAACACTCTGCAAGCTGCTTGATATGCAAGTCGGCGATATAATCGAATATATCCCCGATTAAAACAAAAGCGGTTAAACAGCCGTTTAAAGCCGAATAACCGCATTTGAATTGATTGTTAACATTATTTGCAAACAAGAAAAAGTGTTGACTTTTCCGAATTCTTGTGTATAATAAATGTAGAAGATATCTCATCTTCATCTGTGCCTATGAAACGTTCCGCTCTGTCGGACAGTGGGCGTTGAGGCTCTTAAAAATGGTTTGTGCATTGAGCCGGTTTCCGACTATGCCTGAAGGCGAGAAAAATGCACCGATTGACAGCGTGGCACTTTGGAGAAGTCTGAAGTGCCTTTTTTATGTGGTGTGAAAAATGAAAGATATTCAAGAATGTGCAAAATATTATAAAACCCTGATGCGTAAAGACTATGTTTTTACGCTTGAAAATGATATTAAATTTAAGATTTTCTTTAAATCAAGCAATTTTTATCATTTAATCGGTTTACATAAGTTAGTTGATATCAAACAGTTAACAGATGCCAACGTATCACCCGATAAGATTTTTAAAGATATCCTTTCGGGGCGAATCAGCGTAGAAACAATTGAAAAAAGTGTTTTTTATGACCGAATAAGAGACAGAGTAAAATACTTTGAAAAAATTACAGATATGCTTGATAAGTATAAAAGCAAGATTATAATTGACTTTGACCCTGAATTGGTTGAAGGAACGGAGCTTAAAAACACAGAATACATACTTTTTAGACATTTAAGCAGCGGATATGCCAATTTGACTATAGGTGAAAAGAACGGTTTTACCTATCCCGAAACATTTTTTGCCGAGGATAGCAAAAGATATATAAGTGAACAAAATTTGTTGGATATTCTCGATATTGAGATAATTGAAGGTCGCAAAAAGAAACAGAGATAGTTATTGAAAAAGAGAGCTGTTAAAGGCTCTCTTTTTTGTGTACTATTTGTGTACCAATGGTACACAAAACCGCATGAAGATGTGAAAAGATATAAAATACAAAACGGCTGAAAACGTTGATATATAAGGGATTATGCAAAAGTATAAAAAGCTGTAAAATGAGAGTTTCGTATCTACGAACCAAAAGGTCAGGGGTTCGAATCCCTTGCAGCGCGCCAATAAATGCTGTAACCGTCAGGTTGCGGCATTTATTTTTATTTGCAAGGGATTCGAAAGCCCGTTAAGAAAACCTTCCGGGGGAAGGTTTTTAGGGCGTGGGAATACGGTGAGGGAACTCATAAACAAGCAGTACACATCGAGCACAGAGGCTTATGCATGAAGTATACCCTTGCAGCGCGCCAATAAATGCTGTAACCGTCAGGTTGCGGCATTTATTTTTA
>CAZJOH010000009.1:4432-5236 GCA_964547575.1 uncultured Clostridium sp. | reverse complement strand
ATACGGTGAGGGAACTCATAAACAAGCAGTACACATCGAGCACAGAGGCTTATGCGTGAAGTATACCCTTGCAGCGCGCCAATTAAGAACCGTTGAAATCATTAGGGTTTCGGCGGTTTTTGCTTTTTCTTTGGTGTTTCGATTGATTAAAAAGCACACAAAATCGTCAAAAATTCCTTTTCGCAGTGTTGAATACGGAAAGGATTTTTATTATGGCAACAGTAGACGAGCGATCTGTGTAATTTGAAACGGAGAAATTTTTGTGTTTATTGAAGAATTATATTAGTAAAACTTTATTCGCCTTAATAGAAGCTTTGCTAGTGTAAATTCATAAGGTAGTAAAACCGTGAATGTTTTTTCGAGGTCCATATCATGTTTGAAAGTAAAATTAAACGGCTTGACATCTGCTGTGAACAGATCTCGAGCCGTTTTAGCTGCTTAATATTCAATTTGCACAAGTTTTATTTTAAAACTTTGTCTGACTTTTAGGGGTCAGTTCATTTTTTGACTGCAAGGGTTAACAAACAAAAAAGAAGGAGTTTTATAAACCCCAACAATTTAATGATAACATACGGATTTTTCAATGTCAATAAGAAATTACAAAATAAATCGGCATATTAACCAAATTCTCCTTTTTGAATAATCAAAATAAGTCAACTTTGTACAAAATACCGTCTTGAAAACATAAAAAATCTATGCTATATTATAGTCAAGGAAAGGGTGATACCAATGAGAAGGTAAAAACCTTAAGACTTGAAGATTTCGAATAAATAAAACAAAAAAATCAAAAAGTCTTAATCCACA
>CAZJOH010000009.1:0-4422 GCA_964547575.1 uncultured Clostridium sp. | reverse complement strand
CACAATCTTAAAAGAAACGAAAATCAATAATCGGATAATTTAAGATTGGACAATACCGCAGAAAGAGAGGTTAACCAAAGATGTTAGATAATAAGAGTTCACAGAAATAACCCTTGACAGGTTGTGTAAAGAAACACCGGTCAAGGGTTATTTCCATTTTATGAATAGTTTTGGTGCGTTGAAACCATCAGGGTTTCGGCGTTTTTTGTTTGATGTTTACCGAATGTCAAGAAGAGAGAATTTTTATGCTTATAAACAAAACAGGAGAGGAACTGTAACGGGGTTTCCGCTGTAACGCCATACGGGGGATATCTGTATACTTTGGGCTTATCCTGCCACGGAATATTCGGGATTTTATTGCCGAAAATTTTAGCAATAATTCAAACTCATTTCTATTTGATATGACGCATCAGGTCAACATCCTGCCACTTGACCTCAAAGCCTGCTCCGTGAGAGCAGAAAACAGAGGAAGAGGGATTTTCAAGATCACGTTCTTTTTCATAGCCGATTTGTGCAATTACTTCTTCTGCGTTGTGGCACGGTCTGTAGCCGTTTTCACGCATGGAAATAACGCCTTTTCCCGAGGTGTATGAGATAAACTCCTCGGGGTAATTCATAAATTCGGAAACGGGACCCGTTCCCTTGATTATCGCCTGAGTTTCCGTCATTTCGGGAGGCTCGAATTCACCGCAGAGCCTTTGAATATCGGAAATTGCCCTGCCCATTGTGTTTATCGGAACACGCAGAGTAAAGGCGTAATAAGGCTCAAGCAGAAGATTATCCGCCTTTTCAAGTCCCTGCCTTATCGCTCTGTAGGTTGCTTCTCGGAAATCGCCGCCCTCGGTATGCTTAAGGTGCGAGCGACCTGCCGTGAGAACGATTTTAACATCTGTCAGGGGCGAACCCGTTAAAATGCCGACATGCTCTTTTTCACTGATATGCGTTAAAATGAGATGCTGGAAATTCGAATCAAGCATTTCAAGACTGCATTCATTTTCGATTATTATTCCGCTTCCTCTCGGCGCAGGCTCAATGCGAAGCTGAGTTTCCGCATAGTGCCTCAACGGCTCATAATGACCGTAACCCATAACGGGCGATGCGACGGTTTCTTTATAGAGTATTCTGCACGGACCGAATTCTATCTGCATTCCGAATCGCTCTTTGACAAGTGCTTGCAGAATTTCAAGCTGAATTCTTCCCATGACCCTTATTTGTATTTGTTCTTCGTTTGAATAGGATGATATTTTTACCGAAAGCTCGGGCAATTCCTGACCGATAATGCTCAGATTTCTGTAAGCCGTATGTATATCGGTTGCATCTGCAATGATAACCTGAGCCGAAAGCAAGGGGTTGAGCTTCGGAAGCTTATCGGTTTTTGTACCGTCGGAGTTAATTGATTCACCTGCCAAAGCCGAAGAAAGACCCGTTACGGCGCATACACTTCCTGCTGAAACCTCTTTAACCGTTTCGGATTTATCACCCGAATAAACCCGTATTTGGTCAATTTTTTCATCGCCGAGAGGCATTTTGACCGAAAGCTTACCGCCCGTTATTTTCATAAAGCTTAATCTGTTACCCTGATTATCGTGGAGGATTTTATAAATCTTTGCGCCGAATTCATCGGGATATTCTTTGCGAACGGTATATTTTTCAATCGCTTCAAGGAGCTTATCAACTCCGATATCCTGCAGGGCAGAGCCGAAGAAGCAGGGGAATGCATTTCTTTGTGCAACCGCTCTCGATATTTCTTTTTCGCAAAATCCCTCATCTGCTTTTCCTTCAAGAAAAGCCTCAAGCATTTCTTCGCTTACCATTGACAGCTCTTCGTCAAGAGCTGCTGTATCTTGCGTGAAATCAATACATTGAGAGTTTAATCGGGATTTCAGTTCCGTCATCAGAGCAGATTTGTCAACTCCCTCACGGTCGGTTTTATTGATGAAAATAAAAACGGGAATCGAGTATTCCTCAAGCAGCTGCCATATTGTTTCGGTGTGGCTCTGTATGCCGCTTGCACCGTCGATAACCAGTACCGCATAGTCAAGAATACCGAGAGTACGCTCCATTTCTGCCGAAAAGTCAATGTGACCCGGAGTGTCGACAAGGGTGAATTTCTTTTCGCCGAGAGTGAACGGATTCTGTTTTGAAAAAATCGTGATGCCTCTGCTTCGTTCAAGCTCATGGGAGTCAAACCACGAATCTTTTTTGTCAACACGGCCAAGCCGACGGATAGCGCCTGCTCTGTAAAGAACAGCCTCCGTCAGCGTAGTTTTGCCTGCATCAACATGGGCGAGTATTCCGATTATGCTTTCATCTGAATAAATCATTTAAACCTCAAAAGCTTTTATTTAAAACATTATATCAAAGCCTTCAGAATATGGCAATATCCGAATTTTGTGTTTCGGATATTATTCTGCATAACGTTGAAAAACACAATTGCTTTGTTAGGATTGACTAATTTTTTTGTAGAAATTGACGAAATTAAAATCCGAGTGAAATTTTATCCTGAAAACTGGTTGACAAAGGCTGAAAAAAGATTTAATATGTATATGGTTAGAAAGAGCTAACTTACGAACTCGTTTACGGAATCAGGTGAATTTTTTATGACTTTGCTTGACGCACAGGAAGGTAAGGAATATATAATTCAGAGCATTGAAACTGACGATGAAGAACTGGATGCTTTCCTTTTCTCTCTCGGCTGCTACAGCGGTGAACCCATTACCGTTGTTTCCCATATCAAGGGCGGCAGCGTAGTTTCAATCAAAGACGGCAGATACACTATCGATAATCAGCTTGCGGAAGCAATTGCAATCTGATGCGATATAGAAAGTAGTCTGCCGATTACTTTTCACCTATGGTTAGCTGATGCTAACTCAACTTTGTTAATCAAGTATTTTAGCAGTCTTAATCTGTCAAAATAAAAATCCTAATTCAGAGGAGGAAACAAAAATGAGAATTGCTTTAGCGGGCAATCCCAACAGCGGTAAAACAACCATGTATAATGCGCTTACCGGCAGAAACGAAAAGGTAGGCAACTGGGCGGGCGTTACCGTTGAAAAGAAAGAACATCCGATTAAAAAGAGCTACTGCGGCACACAGGAGCTTGTTGCAGTTGACCTTCCCGGTGCATATTCAATGTCACCGTTCACATCGGAGGAAAGCATCACAAGCTCGTTTGTAAAGAATGAAAATCCCGATGCTATCATTAATATTGTTGACGCAACGAATCTCAGCAGAAGCCTTTTCTTCACAACACAGCTTCTTGAGCTTGGTATTCCCGTGGTTGTTGCTCTTAATAAGACCGACATCAACAAGAAAAAGGACACAAAAATAAATGCTGAAGCTCTTTCTAAAAAGCTTGGCTGCCCCGTTATTGAAACTGTTTCCACTTCGGCAGACGGTTTGGCTGAGGTAGTTAAGGCTGCTGCAGAATCCAAAGGCAAGGGTCAAACAGCTCCTTATGTTCAGGGCGACATAGACCTTACCGATAAGAAGGTTGTTACAGAGGCTGACAGAAAGCGCTTTGAATTCGTTAACAAGATTGTTAAAGAAGTTGAAAGTCGCAAGGTTTTAACAAAGGATAAGAATTCCCAGGATAAAATCGATGCAGTTCTTACCAATAAGTGGCTCGGTATTCCCATCTTTGCGGTAGTTATGTATGCTGTTTTCTGGATTTCACAGGCCGGTCCCGGTGTATGGATTGCTGATTGGCTTGTCGGCTTGCTTGAGGGCGGTCAGGCTGCACTCGGTGATCTTTTGAGTGATGCAAATCCGCTTCTTTATGCGCTTCTCATTGACGGCGTTATCGGCGGTGTTATCGCAGTTATCGGTTTCCTTCCTCTCGTTATGGTTATGTATTTCCTTATCGCTCTTCTCGAGGACTGCGGCTACATGGCTCGTGCCTCCGTTGTTCTTGACCCCATCTTCAAGAAGGTTGGTCTGAGCGGCAAATCGGTTATTCCCTTTGTTATCGGTACAGGATGTGCTATTCCCGGTGTTATGGCTTGCCGTACCATCCGCAATGAGCGTGAACGCAGAGCAACTGCTATGCTGACTCCCTTCATGCCCTGCGGTGCAAAGCTTCCCGTTATTGCTCTTTTTGCAGGTGCATTCTTTGAGGATGCATCATGGGTTGGTCCTCTTATGTATTTTGCAGGTATTGTTCTTATTTTCTTCGGTGCTCTTCTTATCAACAAAATCACCGGTTATAAGGCAAGAAAATCCTTCTTTATCATTGAATTGCCCGAATATAAGGTTCCCAGCCTTTGGAGAGCATTCAAATCAATGTGCAGCCGTGGCTGGGCTTACATAGTCAAGGCCGCAACAATTATCCTTCTCTGCAATGCCGCAGTACAGATTATGCAGACCTTTGACTGGAAATTACAGGTTGCTGAATCGGCAGACACTTCAATCCTTGCTTCAATT
>CAZJOH010000008.1:0-39544 GCA_964547575.1 uncultured Clostridium sp. | reverse complement strand
GAATCTTCTCCAGAATTCTTCGGGAACATCATCACCGCAAACATTTACAAGAAGTCTGCCTGAGTCTTCAACTGTTGCCCATTCAAGAACACCGTTGATAACAACGTGATACATAATGGGTTCCATGTTCTTAAGAATTTCGGGATAAAGAATACCTGACTGACGAAGTGATACCCAATGCTTAAGACCTGATTCTGCAAAAACAGATTCAGCGATAACCTTTGATGTTGCATAGTGGTCATATACGCTGATTTTGATGGGGTCGCCTGTACGAGCCCAGTGGATGGGGTCATCTCTTTCACCTGTTTCAGCAACAGTACCGATATAAACAACCTTAACTGCATCGGGATCGGGCTGAGCCTTAACAGCGGCAACGATGTTCTTTGCAGCACCAACGTTAGTCTTGATTGTATTGATGGGATAGTAGTCAGCAGAGGGAGAAACCATACCGCCGACATGAAGAACATAGTCTGCACCTGTTACACATTCAAGAACGCTTTCATACTTCTTAAGGTCACCCCAAACAATCTTAACAGAAGGGTCGTTCATGTAAGGAGCAAACTGCTTTCTGTTCTTTTCACTGTCACGAAGAAGAACAACGATGTTAAACTTATTCTTCTTTGCATAGAGCTGCTTAAAGCCTTCCCAACCCATTGTGCCCGAAGCACCGGTAAGGAATACGGTTTTTTTCTGTGCCATTTTTCATTCCTCCAAAGAATAAAAATTTTTGCCAAAATTACACAATATTATGTTAACATATTAAATTCGATAAATCAACAACTTTTTTGTCGATTTGTGTTTAAGCTTGATTAAATATTGAAGATATTTTTGAATATATTCTCGACTGTGTACATCTGCTCAATTTCTTTTTTATTGCCTTCGGTGAACAATGAAGCATCCTTTACACGGCAGTTATATCCCATATCAACGCCGCAAAGTCCGAGATGATACTTGGCGTTCACGGGATACATCTGACATTCCGCAAGTGAAGCAAACGCAAGGAACGCCTGTACCTGCTCTGCCTTTTCGGGTTCTGTTTTGTAATTTTTACAAAGCCATGAATAAATTTCAGGGTGGAAATTACCCATAACACCCGAGAAGCCTGCACAGCCTGCACGGAGAGATTCAAGAAGAGTTGCGGAATTTGCATTGTAAATCTTAAGTCCGAGACCTTCAACAGCCTTAAGCTTTGCTTCAATTTCGCCAATACGGCAACAAGTATCCTTAAGAAATTTAAGTCTGCCGTCAAGAGCGCATTGTCTTAAAGTTTCGGGAGCCATTAATCTCTTATAAGGATAGGGACACTCATAAATACCGAGACCTATTTCGGGAATTGATGAAACCATTTTTTCATAGTTTTTGAGGAATACGGAATCGTCTTCATCCTGCTTTGCAAAACGGTTTGCAATAAATACATATGCATCAATGCCTTCATTTATAAAAGCATTTGCTTCATAAATTTGTGTTTCAAGATCATCAGCAGTATGACCCGATGCAACAACACTCATACCGTCAGGCTTGTTATTCATTATAAAGCGAAGAAGCTCAAGTCTTTCTTCAAAAGAAAGGAAGAAAATTTCGCTCGACTGGCAGATTGCAAAAATGCCGTCAACACCGTTTTTTGAATAAAAATCAAGAATGCCGAGAACACCGTTATAATCAACTTTGTTATCATCCGTAAAAGGTGTTACCATTGTGGGATATACACCATCGGGAATTGTTTTAATCATAAATTTTACCCCTTTACTAAAATAAGCGGCAGTAATCTGCCGCTTTTAAGTTTAATATCCGATTTTAAGTTTGTCAATGCTATTGTGATAATTTTTTTCTTATAATTTCAAGAACTGCCTTTTCACGGCGTGATACCTGCACCTGAGTCATACCGAGAATGTCTGCGGTTTTCTGCTGCGTCAACCCATTAAAATATCGCAGTTCAATCATTCTTTTATCCCGTTCATCGAGCGAAGCAAGCACCTGACGGAGCGCAAGAAAATCCGATATTTCATCCTCGGGTGATTCGACAGGAATATCAAGTTGCTCTTCTCCTTCATCTCCCGATGTAAGCGATATTGCAGGCACGGAAGCATTGAGCAGCATTGCTGTTTCAGCTACATCAATTCCGAGATAATCAGCAAGCTCGCTGACAGTAGGCTCTCTGCCGAGCGAAACAGAAATTTCTTCTTTTTTTCTTACGGCATTTCGTGATTTTTCTTTTATGGCACGTCCGATTTTAACCGATCCGCCGTCACGGAAAATTCGCTTTATTTCACCGAGAATAACAGGTACTGCATATGTTGAAAAAGAAAACCCTCTTGTTTCATCAAAATTATCAGCTGCTTTAATCAGACCTATGCATCCTGCCTGATACAAATCGTCATATTCTACCCCCCTGCCCCTGAATCTTTTGGCGCAGGCGTGAACAAGACCGAGATTTTTCTCCACTCTCTCGTTTCTGTTTACAAGCTCAGTCATCGCCGAATTTACGACCTTTCAGTAACTTTTCAAGAGTTACGGTTGTACCTTTTCCAACCCTCGAGGAAACACGAAGCTTATCACAAAAGCTTTCCATAACAGCAAAGCCGAGACCCGCCCTTTCACCTCCGAGGGTTGTAAACAACGGCTCCATCGCTTGATTTATATTCTCAATTCCGCAGCCTTTGTCTCTTATTTTCACCTTAAAATTTCCATTTTCATATATTCCTGCCCATATGTAAATATTCCCTACTGTTTCAGGATAGGCATGAACAATGCAGTTTGTAACCGCTTCGCTTACCGCTGTTTTTATATCGGAAATTTCTTCGACATTCGGATCAAGCTGCGATGCAAATGCAGCAACCGCCGCCCTTGCAAAAGCTTCGTTCACAGAACGGCTTTCTATCTGTAATTTCATTTCATTTACTGCTTTCATTTTGTTATCCTTTCGTTTTTAACTTCATTAGCTTTTCAAGACCTGCAAGCTTCATCATTGAATACAGCCTTTGAGACAGATTGATAACCTCTATGCTGCCGCCGTAGCTTTCAACAATTCTGTATCTTCCGAGAACAAAGCCTATTCCCGAGCTGTCCATAAATGTTACCTCTCCGAAATCAAGGCTTACGCTTGGCGCAAGACTCTGCTGAATGGCTTCATCTGCTTCAAGACGCAGCACAGCTGCATTATGATGGTCTATTTCACCGCTTAAAGATACTGTTAATCGGATTGGCGTTGATGAAATCTTAATCGCCATTTAATCACTCCTTTACAATATAAAAATCCCTTATCCAAAAGGATAAAGGATTTATAATAAAAATTTTGTTGAATTGTTGAAGCTGCTAAAAATTAAGCAAATCATCACGGATATCGCCTGCAAGATAGAACGAGCCGCAGACAATAAGAACATCATCAGGCTGCATAATATTACGGGCAGCAGTTATTGCTTTTGAAGGAATGGAGATATCGTGGCAGTTTTGGCAATATTCCGATGCACTTAACATCAGTTCACCGCTTGGCAATGCACGGAGCATATCAACTCTTGTTGCAATAAAAACATCCGCAAGAGGTGCAACAATTGACAGATAGGATAAATAATCCTTATCTGCCATCATGGACGAAACCATGATTATTCTTTTGCCGTTAAGATGTTTCTTAATAAATTCCGAAAGTGCATGCGCACAGCCCTCGTTATGTCCTCCGTCAAGGATAACAACGGGACGTTTTTTTATAAGCTCCATTCTTCCCGGCATAACAGATATTCCGATGCCTTCTTTTATGGCTTTGTCGGATATATTAATTGCAAGCCTTGAAAGTGAACGAACAGCTTCAATCGCCGTGCAAGCATTATATATCATGTGTTTGCCTGCAAGAGGAAGCAGAAACTCAATGCCGTCATAATTTGCAAGAGTACCTTCAAGCTTTTCCTCTACAATATTTAATCGGCTTATATCGGGTATTCTCAAATCATTACACTTATCCCTGCAGATTTTTTCAACAACCGAAATAGCCTTATCATCCTGGAAAGGATAAAGAATTGTTTCAGCACCGAATTTGATAATACCGCATTTTTCAGCTGCAATTTTTTCTATTGTATCGCCGAGAATTGCGGTGTGGTCAAGAGAAATGCTTGTTATTACCGTTGCATAAGGCGCTTCAATTACATTTGTTGAATCGAGCCTGCCGCCCAGACCTGCTTCAAGAACAACAAAATCGCACTTTTTCATTTCAAAATAAACAAATGCGGCAGCTGTTATTGCTTCAAATTCCGTGGGCTGAATTCCGGTTTCATAGAGAACATCAATTGCAATTTTAACTCTCTCGACACATTCGGCAAGGTCATATTTATCAATCATGTTACCGTTATACTGAATACGCTCTCTGAAATCGGTTACATAGGGAGAAATAAACAAGCCCGTATTATAACCGCTTTTTCGGAGTATATTGGAAATCATGGTTGAGGTTGAGCCTTTACCGTTTGTGCCTGCAACATGAATAACCCTAAGCTTTTTCTGCGGATTGCCGAGAAGATTGCAAAGCGCACGGATTCTTTCAAGACCCGGATTAATTCCGAATTTTTCAAGGGAATGGATATATTCGATTGCTTCGTTACAATTCATAATATCACCTGTTATAAAATACGGCGGGAGCAAGCCCCCGCCCTACTTTAAATTAACCTAATTTTGCAATGCTTTCTTTAAGCATCTCAATTTTTTCTGCATATTTTGCAGCCTGCTCACGCTGAGCGGCAACAACATTCGCAGGAGCTTTGGCAACAAAGTTTTCGTTTGAGAGCTTGCCGTTCACAAAGTCAAGATCCTTCTGTACGGCTGCAAGCTCTTTATTAAGTCTTGCTTTTTCAGCTTCAAAATCAACAAGTTCACCCATGGGAATATAGATTTTTGCATCCTGAGTAACAATACAAACCGCACCGTCAAGCTCAAATGCATCTGCAATTTCAACCTCGGATGCACTTGCAAGCTTCTGCATAAATACGCCGCCCTGCTCAAAGGTTGCCTTGTGAGCGGTTGCAATATAAACCTTTGCTTTCTTTGAGGGAGGAACGTTCA
Source organism: uncultured Clostridium sp. (assembly GCA_964547575.1). Taxonomy (GTDB): domain Bacteria; phylum Bacillota; class Clostridia; order Oscillospirales; family Acutalibacteraceae; genus CAG-177. The sequence goes on along the minus strand of CAZJOH010000008.1, from coordinate 34,504 downwards.
TTTCTGCTCTGCGGTTACGGATAGAACGTACAGCAGTCATTATTCTTTCCATTTCAGCTTCCTCTGCAGCAAATGAAAGAGCATCATCAAATTCGGGCCATGCGGAAATCATGATTGATTCGCCTATGTGAGGAATAGTCTGCCAGATTTCTTCGGTAATGAAAGGCATAAAGGGATGGAGGAGCTTAAGAATCTTATCCATTACCCAAACAAGAACCTGCTTTGCAGTCTGTGCTTCACTGCCGCCCTTCTGAAGTCTGATTTTTGCAATTTCAATATACCAATCGCAGAAAATATCCCAGATAAAGTCATAAAGCTTTGCAAGAGCAACGCCGAGTTCAAACTTTTCAAGGTTATCTGTAACTTCCTTTGCAAGTCTGTTTACAAGACTGATAACCCACTTATCTTCAAGAGCAAGCTCTGCGGGAAGCTCGCAGGAAATCTCGTCATCGCCGATATTCATAAGAATAAATCTTGACGCATTCCAGAGCTTATTTGCAAAGTTACGGCTTGCGCTTACTTTTTCATCAGAGAAACGCATATCGTTTCCGGGACTGTTACCGGTTGCAAGAGTAAGTCTGAGAGCATCTGCGCCGTATTGGTCAATGATTTCAAGAGGATCGATTCCGTTGCCGAGTGACTTTGACATTTTTCTGCCCTGTGCATCTCTCACAAGGCCGTGAATAAGAACGGTATCAAACGGAACCTGACCGGTATATTCGAGAGCGGAGAATATCATACGGCTTACCCAGAAACCGATAATATCGTATCCGGTAACAAGAGTGCTTGTGGGATAATAATGCTTAAGGTCTGCAGTTTCATCGGGCCAGCCGAGTGTTGAGAAAGGCCAAAGTGCCGATGAGAACCATGTATCAAGAGTATCACCATCCTGCTCAATGTTCTTACTTGAGCAATGAGGACAACAGTCAATATCGGTTTTTGAAACGATAGTTGCACCGCAATCTGCACAGTACCACGCAGGAATACGGTGACCCCACCAGAGCTGACGGGAAATACACCAGTCACGGGTGCCTCTCATCCAGTTCATGTAGTTCTTTGTGAATCTTTCGGGAACAAAAACAGTTTCGCCCTTTTCAACAGCTTCGATTGCGGGCTTTGCAAGGGGCTCCATACGTACAAACCACTGCTTTGAAACCATGGGCTCAATATTTGTGTGGCAACGGTAGCAGGTACCGACCTCATGCTTGATAGGCTCGATATATTTGATATATCCGCCCTTTTCAAGGTCTTCAAGGATAGCTTTTCTCGCATCACGGGTTGACATACCTGCATATTTGCCGCAGTCAAGAACCTCGGGTTCATCTGCTGCAGCCTTGCCGCTTGCAACAAGCTCATCATATACAGCCTTATCAGCCGCACCTGTCATATATCCGTCATAGGTAAAGGTTCTTACCATGGGAAGATTGTGACGTCTGCCAACCTCAAAGTCATTGGGGTCATGGGCAGGTGTAATTTTAACAACACCCGTTCCCTTTGTCATATCGGCATGTTCATCACAGACGATGGGAATTTCCTTATTGAGAAGAGGAAGGATAACATGGCATCCGTGAAGATGTGCATATCTTTCATCCTCGGCATTAATTGCAACGGCTGTATCGCCGAGCATTGTTTCGGGTCTTGTTGTTGCAAGCTCAAGCTGTTCGCCTGTTTCTTTAACAGTATAAAGAAGATGCCAGAAATTACCGTCCTGCTCATCATAATCAACCTCTGCATCGGAGATTGAAGTGTTGCAGTAAGGACACCAGTTTACCATTCTGTTGCCTCTGTAAATAAGATCTTTTTCGTAGAGTCTTACGAAAACTTCTCTTACAGCTCTGCTGCAGCCTTCGTCAAGAGTGAAACGCTCTCTGTCCCAGTCACATGAAGAACCCATTTTCTTGAGCTGTTCAATAATGCGACCGCCGTATTTTTCTTTCCAATCCCATGCACGTACAAGGAAGCCTTCTCTGCCGAGATCATCTTTGGTAAGACCCTCTGCAGCCATAGCCTCAACGATTTTTGCTTCCGTTGCGATTGAAGCGTGGTCTGTTCCGGGAAGCCAGAGTGCATCATAACCCTGCATTCTTCTCCAGCGGATAAGAATATCCTGAAGAGTATTATCGAGGGCATGACCCATATGAAGCTGACCCGTAATATTGGGAGGCGGAATAACTATTGTATAAGGTTTTTTGTCATTTTCAACCTTGGCGTGGAAATACTTTCCCTTCAGCCAAAAATCATAAATACGATCCTCAACATTTTTTGGATCATACTGCTTGGCAAGCTCTTTTGCCATAAGAAATCATCCTTTCTTTTTGTAAGGCAAATAAAAAACTCGCCTCACAGATAATAATCAATGAGACGAGTAAAAATTCTACCCGCGGTACCACTCAAATTGCGCTTAAAGCGCCGCTCTTTGGGCTCTGACAAGCCCTATGCATTAACGCAGCATTCACGGAAGGGTTCTACTTGCTTTTCACTTTCTTCCCTTCGGCTCGGGGGCTACAACAAACATACGCAATTCATCGGCTTTCACCTTCCGCCGACTCTCTGAGAACGCTTTTATGCCGTCCTCCCCGTCAAAACCTTTGATATCAAATTTGAATTATTTTAACATATTACAAAATTATTGTCAATATAATTTTTATGCGGTAACTCCGTAAAATTCAAGCAAGGCAGGGTTAATAACCGTGTCGGTATACTCAAAGCAGGTGCTGTGACCTCCGCCAACAATCATAAGCTCCTGAGCGCCTTCGATTGAACGTGTAATCATCTTTGAATGCCAGCGCTGAATCATATCGTGCTCGCCGTAAATATTCAGAACGGGAACTTTGATAGCAGAAATATCCTTGAATGTAAGGCTCGGCTGACCGACCATCATTCCCTTAATATCTCTTCTTATTTTTGTTTCTTCATCGCCCTTTATCCATGCCTCAACGCAGAGAACGATATACTGATATGTTATCTGAATCTGGTCAAAAGTATTTGTTCCGAGAGTATTGATATTTGAGCCCATGATAACAAGTGACTTCACTCTGTCCTGATGAGCAAGCGTAAAGACCACACCGAGGTTTCCGCCGTCACTGAAGCCGAAGATATTTGTTTTTTCTATTTTAAGATAATCAAGAAGCTTTAACAAATCCTCTGCCATTGTTTCAAAATTCATTGTTCCTTCTGCCCAGCCGGAATTTCCCGTACCTCTGGGAGAAACAGTAATCACTTTGAAATGCTTTGACATTTCGGGAAGAATGCTGTCATCAAAGCAATGCATATCTCCGCCGTTGGGAGGCAGAAGCAAAAGAGGCTCTGCGTTAAGATTTCCGTAAATTCCGTATTCAATTTTAACATCGCCGCAATCAACAAAGCCATATTCTTTCATTTCGGGCATCACTCCTTCCGCTGCAAAAGAAACGGGACTAATACACATAATCATAGAAAAAATAAGTATAAATGCAGTAAACTTAATAATTCTTTTCACAAAATCATCTCCTTAAGCTAATTATAGCAGATATAAAAATTCTTTCAAGGTGAAACCATGAAAAAAGAAAACAATATTTTAAAACACACCCTGATAATGACTGCGGTTAATCTTGTTATGCGTTCGGTAAGTGTAAGCTTCAATGCATATTTAACAAACAAAATCGGTTCTACAGGAATCGGACTATTTCAGCTTTTGATGAGCATTTATTCTCTCGCAGTAACTTTTTCGAGTGCGGGAATAAGACTTGCTTCAACAAGACTAACGGTCGAAATCAATACATTGCAAAAAAATGACATGAGAAAATCTCTTGCACTTTGCCTTTCTTATGCAGCTTTTTGCGGTTCTTTAATCGGATTCGTGCTGCTCGTTTTTTCTGACTATATAGGAAAATATTGGATAGGAAACTCCGAAACGTCTTTTCCGCTTAAAATACTTGCACCGAGTCTGCCGTTTATCGCAATGTCATCAGCACTCGGCGGATATTTCACCGCAGCGAATAAGGTGCCGCATTTTTCGTTTATACAGATGCTTGAACAAGGAGCTAAAATAGCAATTACAGTTTATCTGATTAACAAAACCTCTCACCTTGGCTCGGGATATTCAGTTGCAGCTATTGTTACGGGAATGACAGCAGCAGAAATAATATCTTTTTCACTTTCGATGCTGTTGAAGAGAATTACCGAATCTCCCAAAACCGACAAGCCATCCATTCTTTTATCAAACTTTCTCCGAATTGCTCTTCCTGATGCGGCAGGTGCTTGTGCAAGAAGTATTTTGTTAACGGTTGAACATCTTTTGATTCCCAAAGGATTTGAAAAATCAGGCAGCAACAGTGCTTCTGCTCTTTCCGCTTACGGAAATATTCATGCAATGGCTATGCCTCTGCTGTTATATCCGAGTGCATTAATTTCTTCTTTTTCAGCCCTTCTTATCCCTGACATTGCAGAAAGAAACGAAATCGGAGATAATGAAGGAATAAATATTTCGGCATCAAGAAATCTTAAAAGAACATTTATCTTTTCTGTTATCTGCGCCTCTTTCTGCTTTATATTTGCACCGATGCTTTCAGATTTGATATATAAATCAAACGAAGCGGTGAAATACATAAGAATACTGTCACCGCTTGTTCCGATTATGTATATGGACATGGTAACCGACGGTCTGCTCAAAGGGCTTGACCAGCAGGTTTATTCCATGCGATACAATATCATAGATTCGTTTTTATGCGTTATCATGGTTTATTTATTACTGCCGAGATATTCCGTTAAAGGATATATTTTTACTCTCTATGCAAGCGAAATAATAAATTTCTTTTTAAGCTTTAACAGACTGATAAAAATATGCGACATCAGATTCTTTTCAAAACCTCGAGAAGATAACTCCATGTGCGCTCGGTTGAAGAAATACTCAGCTTTTCATAAGGAGTATGAATATCAAAAATATCGGGACCGAAGGAAACGCAGTCAAGTCCTTTGATTTTTCCGCAGAAAAGTCCGCATTCAAGACCTGCGTGAATGGCGGTTACGATCATTTCTTTACCGTACATATCCTTATAAATTTCTGTCATCATATCACGTAAAGCTGAATCTTTTTTATATTCCCATGCAGGATATGCACTGTAAAGCTTAATTGAAGCAGAATGCTTTTTCGCTATATTTTCAAGAGTCTTTATGAGCTTATGTCTTTCGCTGTCAACACCGCTTCTGACCGAAAAACTGCAGTTAAATCTGCCTTCGGAGTGCTTCATAATACCGAGATTCAGCGAAGTTTCAACAAGTCCGTCAATCTCCTTGCTCATTGCAACAACTCCGCTCGGCAAATCATTGATGAGAGAAATAACCGCCTTGGTTGAGTTATCATCCATGCATCTATCCGATTTTTCCGTAATACGGATTGTAATTTCAGCATCAGGATCGGTATCTTTTATTTCATTGCAAATTTTTGAACCTATATCAAACATTTCAGAAGCAACATCAGCATTTGTTGCAATAACACAGAATGATGAGCGGGTTATTGCATTATCGGCAGTACCGCCGCCAATTTCAATGATATTAAAGTCAATTTTACCGTTAAGCTCCTCAAGAGCTTTACCGATAATCTTGTTTGCATTCCGATATCCGTTATGGATTTCAGCGCCCGAATGACCGCCGTGAAGCCCCGAAACGGTTATTTCATAGACAGACTTGGAATTTTCAACATAATTAACAGGCAAACCGATATCAGCCCTTACACCGCCTGCACAGCTTACCCATAAAGTGCCCTCCGCTTCGGAATCAAGATTCATCATGCGCTTGCCCTTTAAGGCAGATGTATCAATACCGTTTGCACCTGTCATGCCGACTTCTTCATCAGAGGTAAGCACAATTTCAAGAGGCGGATGAGAAATATCGTTGCTGTCAAGAAGTGCAAGACCCATTGCAACGGCAATGCCGTCGTCACCGCCGAGAGTGGTGCCTTTCGCATATATAAAATCGCCGTCAACAGCAAGCTCAAGTCCGTCTGTTTCAAAATTGAAATTACTGCTTTCGCTCTTTTCCCATACCATATCAAGATGACCCTGAATGATAACCGGCTCGGTGCTTTTGCTGTTGCAGGCATCTTTAAAAATAATTATATTTCCTGAGTTATCGGTGATATATTTCAGTTTTCTCTGCCTTGCAAAACCGGCACAGTAATCCCTGATTTTTTCGGTATTTCCCGACCCTCTCGGAATCGCGGATATCGCTTCAAAATATTCAAAAACCTTTTCGGGTTTTAAACCCTTGAGAATATTCAACTCAATCACCTCTGATAATTTCAATACAGTCAGGAGCGGTTATAACCGCTCTTTTGCCTTTTTCAGCTTTAAAACAAATCATTCCGTACTCGGTAGGAATGTTTATCTCTGCATAATCAAGACCGTATAAATTCGGCGTGAATTTAAGCTTTTTCATCCCCGGTTCAAGAATTTCAATACCTGTTATAGCCATAGGCATCTGATATGCAGGTGTTCCTCCCCATGCGTGGGAATGGTCGAAGGAATAGCTCTCCTCGGGAGCAATCCAGCCCTCGGCAAGACCTTTGTCACATTTCTCAACAACAGGAATCCATCTCTCCAAAAGCTTCATGCCGTATTTATTAAACAAATTATATTTACGAACAGCATTAAGCAAATAATGCATAAAATACGGCTGGATATCCTGCAACGAATCATCAAAAATAATCCTTTCAAGAATATCCTTTGCGAGCTCATCATCTGCAAGACCGTAAAGCGATGCAAGAATATTGGGATATTTTGAAAAATACTTTTTATCGACATTGGCAGGATGATAATGTTTTTCTCCTCCGTAAGGAGTTCCGAGACCGTCAAAATACAGTTTTCTTTCATTATCGAAGAATATTCTGTTAAACTGTTTTTTAAATGCTTCGGCTTTCATTTTAAGTTCCTGACAAACATCGGATTTTCCGATATATGAATATATTTTCGAAGCGTTAATAAGTGCATTATAATAAAATGCATTAAGAACAGTCTGACCGAGTGCTTTGGGCGGATGATGCATCGAAAAGCCGTCAATAACCGTCCAGTCAACAAACATAAAATCAGGCGGATTATCAATTATATTATTCTCGCCCTTGTAGCTTTCAAATTTTTCAAGAAGCTTTTTAAACGCAGGCTCACAATAATAAAGAATTTCTTTTCTGCCCGTTATCATATAGACATCATGAAGCATCTGCACCCAGATAAGACTGTAGGTTGTATGGAACATAACGCCGTCATTTGCACAAAGCCAGTCTGCCGTTCGCATAAGGTCAAATTCGGAAAGATGCATATCTCCGAAGCAGAACATCGTCATAAGACTTTCGATGTTATAATCACCCGTACATGCAAGAAGCTCCTGATGCTTAGTGCTGTCAAGATGCAAGGTCTGACGGCAGATTTTAAGAGTGTGCTTGCAGACATCATAAACTTTATTTAAGCCCTCATTGCTTGTTATGAATGAGCCATCAGATTCAACCGGATACCATGGTGCGATCAGTGATAAGGTTACAGATACTTCTGTATCATCTGTGTTTTCGACGATAAGAGTAACCATACCTGCACTGTGCATTCTGAACGAATGATATTCACCGCCCGGATAATCAAAAACAATTTTTTCTTCTGTTTCTGTCTGACCTTTAAGCTCGCAGAATTTAAGCGTCACATTGCTCATACAGTAACCGCTCACAAAAGGATAAACACCGTAAATTTTATCAAGTTCAAACTCAAAAGTTTCGGTTTTGCCTACATCGACCCAGACTTTCTTTTCAAACACTTTGTTGAATGTTCTCGGAGGAATACAGGAATCTTCCGGACTCCAGATATCTTCCGTTTCGCAGGCATATCCAAATGTAAAAATCGGTCTTTCTCTGAGCCTTGTATCATAGCTCAGAAATCCGTCATAGCATTTATCAGGACTTGCAAACCATGTTGAATCCGTTTTAATGTTTTCAGTTGTGCCATCTTCAAAAGCAATAACACCCTCAAATAAGAATCCGCCGTGACCTCTTGAATAATCTGTCAGCATTTCGGGAAGGAGTCGCACCTTTGCTGAAATATCTAACTTTGTAAGGCTGTCCGATTCAAAATCCAATTCATAAACATCAGCGTAATGTTTAGGTGCTTTTTCAACACAGAGAAAATCACCGCCTGCTGCCACAGGTCCTATACCAATAAATTTATAGTTTATAAATAACATATATGCGCTGTCAGCACTTACACGGAATTTAACTGATTTGATTATCTTGTTATATTCAAAGCGTTTATCAAAATCAACAACACAATAATTTTTATCCGATTTCAATTCATCGGGCCACATAATTGTGTTGTAATTCTTTTGAAATTCGGGATAGCTCTTTTTGTCAAGCCATATCCATGACATAATTACACCGCCTTTTAATCAATTCTAAAAACCCGAACTCATAAGAATTCGGGTTTGATAATTATTCTTTAACTATACCTTCAAGGAAGTCGGTTTCGGTTACATAGCCTTCTGCATCAATGCGGAAGGTTTTGATTTCAAACGGATTAAAATCGGCATAGAAGCCTGCATCTGCAATATCGCAGATAATTGCAGCTTTAGCATACTTTCCGTCTGTTTCACAAAAACGCATCACAACATCGCCAGAACCGTCCTCGCAGAATTTGAATGCATCAAGGCGAACATTCTCTTTGTTAATCTTAACAAAGCTGTTATCCTGCGGAAGTGTTCCCTTGTGATAGCTTGCGGGAATTGCAACGGGCTTTGAGTTAAGAACGGCTGCAATTCTCTGAACTCCGCTGTTCTCTGCCTCGCCCGCATGAGGATAAACGGCATATTCAAAGCGGTGAAGCCCCTCATCAGTATAGCTGAAATCGGCGGCAGGTCTGTCTGAATAGTGGTCAGCAAAAATGCAGTTGCGGAGCATTGTGAGCCTCAATGTGTTATTCGGGCAATCATAGCTGTATTTTGCATCGCTGATAAGTGCAACGCCCTTGCGGTTTTCGCTGCCAGCGGTAATATCACCCCATGTAAGAGCAGGCTCTTCCTCACCGTTGCAGGGACGTTTGATATAGCCTGCAGGAATTTCATAGGTTGAAATGGGATTCTCGCCCTCAACGGTAACGGGCATTTTAAGAATTGTAAGAGGCTCCTGCCAGAGAACTCTGCACTTAACTCGGAGATGCTTGCTTTCTGCGGCAAGAATATAATCCTGAGTAAGATATGAGCCGTTGTAGATATGCTTGATACGCATAACAGCTCTTGCGGCACCGCATTCAACAAGCTCAATTGACTTAAGCTCCATCTTAGCGATTTCTTTATCAAACTTAAAGATATTATGTGCCCAGGTATCGGGTGCGGAATTATCGATAACGGTAGGAATGCAGAATTCGCCGCCGACATATTCATTGCCGTCTTCCTTGGTAACAAGGCTATTTATACCGCCCGTTTTATCATCAAAAACAACCTTAAGATATTTATTTTCAAGAGTGAGAGCATCTGCGGTTACATCGCTCTTATTATTCTGAAGGTCCTCACAATACTCGGAATCCTCGTGCCAGAGCCAGTATGTTGCATAACCCATAGCAGGAACTTTGGCAAAGAAAACGGTATCCTTATGTGAATCGTTTGAACGTGAAGAACGGACATTCTGGAACAAAACATCCTTGCCCTCACTGTTTTCAACCTTTCTTGAAGGATGATATGTTCTTACGGGGGTTTCAACCTCAAAGGAATTGGGATTAAAAACGATAACGGGTCTGGGGAATTTAAGATTTCTGCAATGGTGACGGGCAACGGTTGAAACAGAATCCGTAACACCGTCAAGCCATGTATCAACCATTCCTGCAATTTTAAGCATTGCCTTGTTTTCTTCATTGGCGGCAATTTTCATTGCATAGCCCATGGAATCCCGGACATCGTCATATGCCTCCATAATGGAACAGCCGCAAAAAATATCGTGGAACTGATTGAAGCATACCTCCTGCCAAGCCTTGCCGAAATCCTCGGTTGCTTTGGGGAGATTTGTTATCTTACCGCAAACGGTATTCCATTTTTCGGCATTTGCAAGCCAGTATTCGGCTTTTCTGTTGAGCTGCTTAACCATTGAGGTTGCAGAATAACAGCCGCTTGCATGATGCTGTAGTTCATCATTCCATACGGGAAGATTAAGATTCTTATCGGCACACATTTCTGCGAAATATTCATCAGGAGAAGAATATTCAAGCTCCTCATAGCCGTTATCTTTAAGTTCAAGAAGATAATCAAGGTCCCCCTTTGTGGGTCCGCCGCCGTGATTACCTACGCCGAAAAACATCATCATTCCATGACCGTTATTTTCAGCTCTTTCACGAAGCAGAGGAAGCTCACGGTCAATATCTTTTTTACCGTTAACGCAATAGCTGCAAGGTATTCTGTATGTAAGAACACGGGAGCCGTCGGGGCTGTCCCACCAGAAAAGATTTTCGGGAATTTCAGCATTTTCATGCATACCGGGACGCATCATAACATAGCAGCGCATTCCGCCTTTATTAAGAAGCTGAGGCAGCATTGCATTATGGCCGAAAGAATCTACATTATAACCCGTTTTGCAGATTTCGCCGAATTTTTCATAGTAATAAAGCTGACTGTAAAGTGCCTGACGGGCAAAGCTTTCAGCAGAAGGCATATTACAATCAGGCTGAACCCACCAACCGTTGACGGGCACCCATCTGCCTTTTTTTACAAGCTTTCTGATTTCTTCAAAAAGCTCAGGGTCAATTTCCTCTACCCATTTATAATAGGAAGCTGAAGAACAAGTAAAAACAAGTCCCTTATATTCTTTAAGGCGATCAACTGCACTTCTGAAAGTCTGGAGCACCTCGCCGCAGCCCTCCTGCCATCTCCAAAGCCAGATCGGGTCAAGGTGAGCGTTGCTTATAAGATGTATTTTATTATTCATAGTCGCACCTCATTATTTAAAAAATCCGAAGAATCTGCCGATCCAATATGCAAAAGTATAAACATAGCAGTTTTCAACGCACATCACGCCGCCCGAATCCTCGTTTTTATACTCAACGGGGTCACGGTCATATTTTGCGATAAAGGTTTCATCGGGAGGAAGCTGAACGGAAATTTCCTTTTTACCGAGTCTTAATGTTTTAACGGGAACATCGTGTCTGCCAACAAGGCTTACACCTGCAGCAAGACGGCTTGCATTTGTTCTGTAAAACCATCCTGCAAGCTTATCAAGGTCAGGTTTTTCATCGGGACATGAAATAAAATAAGGAAGGTCATAACCGGGATTATGCTCTCTTGCAATAGATGATCTCCATGCCTTAAAGCCCTTGCGATACTTCTTAAGGAGTTCTTCATCCTTTTCAAGAATGCAAAGTCCCCAGAACGAAAGAGTAGCAAGCATATGGTCGCCGTACATGATATCCTCGGGATAGTCGAAGCCCATTGAAAGGCTTGCCTGATAAAGACGGTCAAAATGCTGCTCTGTCATATCTGCATATCCGAGCTCATTTATAAGATAATCATAGCTTTCACGCCACTTGCCTTCTTCACCTGTTATTTTCATAGTAATGAGATGATACATAAGAAGCTCTGCGGCATTAAGCGCACCGTCTACCCAGCCGAATTCGCTGCCGAAATAAGGAAGGCTCCATTTTGCCCATGTTGTGGGTTCCCCCTTGAAATCGTGAAGCTCATAGCCGTTATCGATAATATGATTCATAAGACCCTTTGTTGAAGAAATAATAAGCTCATCAAGTTCGGGATCGTCACAGGTAAGATACTCATGCGCAAAAAGCATATTCAGAAAATGATGAGTAATTTCATCGCTGCTTGTATCAGCCTTATAGACTATACCGTCAATTGTAAAACCAAGATCGGTATAAAGCTTTGCAAGTCTTTCGGGAACGGGTGCGCTTGCGTCAATTTCATAGCCTACAATATTTTTTTCTTTTGAGCTTGTTGTTTCAACTACATAAGCTTTTCCGTTATTGATTCTGAAAAACAATCCATCATCGGGCACAGGCTCATCAGGGGTGTGATAGCTTCTTGCAACAAACCCGTCACCTCTGCAAGGTATATGCAGAAGAAGAAGACAAGCCTCAACAGCTTTTGTAGCAATAAACTTTGCTTTTATTGTGTCGGGGTGGTCAATGCCTTTTTCTCTTTTATAAGTTGCATAATGTAAAATTTCACCTATTGCAAATCCCGATGTAAAGCTTCCGTCATTATCGGATGAACCGTAAGGAAGAATAGAGTCAAGATTACGGGGCTCTGTAAGGCGCTTCTGGCTGAACATCCATCTGCGGTTAACATACTTCACAGATTCGTCAAGAAGAATATCCGCCTTTTCTTCCATGCTGATTGAACGCATTTCAATATAGGCAGCACCCGTTGCGGTAAGCACCCATACATTCTCGCCGTCAGGCATAATTGCTTTCACATCATTATCAAGCAAATCTCTCGGAGCGCTGAAAAACATAACAATATCTTCTTCACGCTCTGCGTTTTTATCAAATCTTGTAAGACCGTTTGAAGCTCCGTACCATTCGATATCACCGGTTACGGCAAAGCACGTGTATTCACTCTTCTTTGAAGGAAGAGGATAAGGGAAACCTGTGAGGTCAGGTTTTTCATTGCAATAATTCAAAAGCTCTGCGGGAATTTTTTCATCCTCAAGCTTAAAAAAACTGCAAAATCTGCACAAATGATTCTCAAGTTTGTAAGGTAATGACATATCTTCACCTCTATTTTAAAATATACAATTTAACTATAACAGAAGATAAAAACATATGCAACTAAAATTTTGAACTTTTATTTTATAAATATTTACTTTTCATTCCCGTAATGATATAATAACAAAAAATATTAAAAGGTGCAGTATGCTGAATTTTAAAAAGATAAAAAGAGAAGATTATCCGATATTAAAAGCATATTTTAACGCTTACCCTGCCAGACAGTGCGACAGATCTGTAGGCACAATCATTATGTGGCATGAATATTACGGAAACCACTATGCAATAACCGACGGCACGCTTATTCTTTTATCAAAATTCAAGGGTAAAAGCTGCTTTTCCTTTCCTATAGGAAAAGATGTCCGTGCAGGGCTTGATGCAATTGATGAGTATTGTGAGGCAAATAAGCTGCCGTGTGTAATGTGTTCAGTTAATAAAAACGAACTGCCCATTCTTCTAAAAAGATATTGTTACTGCATTGTTGAGCCTGACAGAGATATGTTTGACTATATCTACGATAAGACCGCACTTTTAACTCTTTCAGGCAAAAAATACAGCACACCGAGAAACCATATCAATAAATTTCTCAAGCTCTATAAGAATTTTTCTTTTGAACCGATTTCAAAAGAGAATATACCTGAAATCATCGATTTTACAAGGAATTTTTCGTTTAATTCGGAAAAAGACGATGTTGCTCGTTATGAGCTTGAAAGGTGCATTGATGTTCTTGAGAATTATGAAGAATACGGCTTGCTCGGCGGTGTGCTCAAGGTTGATGGAAAGGTTATAGGATATTCCGTCGGCGAAATAATCGGAGATACACTTATCTGCCATATCGAAAAAGCCGATATTTCTTATGCGGGTGCATATCAGATGGTAACAAATCAATTTCTTAAGATGTACGCCGCAGGAGATGAAATAAAATTTGTTAACCGTGAGGATGACAGCGGTGACGAGGGCTTAAGAAAGGCAAAGCTTTCTTACAGACCCGTTGAGCTGCTTGAAAAGAACACGGTTTATTTAAAGAAAGGTTGCTGAAACATGAAACTCGGTATTATAAACGGCTGGGATGAAGGCTGCTTCAAATATGTAAAGGACAAAGGTCTTGATGCGGTTGAATTCTGCGTTAATCATAATTATGATGCGGAAGAATTCCTTGCAAAAGCAAATGAAATAAAGAGCTACAGCGATAAATACGGCATTCCCGTTGGTTCAATGGGCAGATGGGGCATGACAAGAATTGATGATAACGGCGAGGTTATTCCCGAAGCACTTCAGGCTGATAAGAATGTTATTACCGCAGCTTCAATTATCGGCTGCCCCGTATATAACTGCGGAGTAAATTTTGTTGACAGCAAGAGCTTTTATGATAATTGCAACATTGCAATTGACTATCTCGGAAAGCTTATCGAATTCGGCAAAGAAAAGGGCGTTAAAATTGCTGTTTATAACTGCCGCTGGGAAAACTTTGTTGTTGAACCTAAAGCATGGGAGGTTGTACTTTCCGCACTTCCCGAGCTTGGAATCAAATATGATATTTCCCATTGCATTTATCACGACGGCAACTATCTTGCCGAGATGCGTGACTGGGGCGACAGATTCTATCACTTCCATTTAAAGGGATGTGTTTACTTCGACAATGATGTTTATGACGATGCGCCTGCGGGTCTTGACTGCATAAATTGGGGTGCTGCCATGGATATTCTGTACACAAAGAATTATGAAGGAATGCTTTCAATTGAACCCCATTCAAAATACTGGAAGGGCAAAAAAGGTCAGTGGGGAATTGATTACACAATCAATTATTTCCGCCCGAGGATTATGCCCGAGGATTATGAATACGAAGATAATCCTTATATGCCTTAATTTAAAACATCAAAACACGGCTTGTACGGAATGTGCAAGCCGTGTTTTATAATTCAGATTATCTTTCCGTTTTCACAATGAACTCTGATTACTCTGGGCATAAAAGTGCAGATTATTTCATAATTGAAGCTGTCGCTCATTTCTCCGAGCTGCTCGGCAGTAATAACCTCATCACCGCTTCTGCCCATAATAACAGCATAATCGCCGACTTTGACGTTTTCTATATCTGTTATGTCAACCATTATCTGGTCCATGCAGACCTTACCGATAATCGGTGCTTTCTTGCCGTTAATAAGAACATATCCTCTGTTTGAAAAAGCTCTGTTAAATCCGTCTGCATAACCGATACAAACGGTTGCAACGGTTCTTTTTTCAGGTGCGGTATAAGTATGTCCGTAACCGACGGAAACGCCCTTTTCAATATCCTTTATATGAATTATATGGCTGAAAACCTCCATTGCAGGAGTAAGCTTTACCTTGGATTTATCAACCTCATCTGAAGGATAAAGACCGTAAAGCGCAATACCTATTCTTACAATATCATAAGAAAAATCAAAGTCAATCGTGCCTGCACTGTTACAGATATGCTTAAGAGGAATATTAATCTCCGATTCTTCAAGCATGGAAATAAAATCATCAAAGCGCTTTTTCTGACCGAAAGCGCAGCTTTTATCTTCACAGTCGGCACAAGCAAAATGACTGAAAACACCTTCAATTTCAACAAAAGGAAGCTCGGATATTTTTTGAATTATATCAACACTTTCCTGTGTATCGGCAAAACCTATACGGCTCATACCCGTATCAACAGCAATATGAATAACAACCTTCTTTTGAAGCTTCTGCGCAGTTTCGGAAAGCCGCTTAGCATCGTCAAAACTATAAACGGTAGGAATAAAGCCGTTATTGATAAGCTCCTCAAACTGATAAGGACTTGTGTAAGTCAATATAAGAATGGGGTTATTTATGCCGTTTTCACGAAGCTCAAGAGCCTCATCAATTACGGCAACAGCAAAATAATCCGCTCTGTTTTCAAGCGCCTTTGCAACCTTAACCGAGCCGTGTCCGTAAGCATCCGCTTTTACAACTGCCATGGTTTTGGTGCTTGCAGGCAGACATTTTTTCAGTTCATCAAAATTATTCTTGATTGCGCCCACATCGACGCAGGCGAAGCTTCTGTGAAATCCGAAAGCTTCGTGATTTATAATCATGTAAATTCACCTGTTTTATTATATTCGTTCAGAAATTATATCAAACTGTCTTTGGAATTTATCACGGCAGTCAATAACATTCATCATGGTTTCACGCATAAGGTCAACGATAAGACCCGTGATTTTAACACCGATGCCGTCAATTGCAGGAATGTACTCTCCCGTCATATCAATAAGACCGTTTTCGGCTGCGGTTATCATCATCTTTTCCTGAAAAGATGAATCATGCATTATCTCAGGCATATCGGCAATAAAAGCCAGCATACAGATAAGCGAATAACAGCCCCAGTCAGAAACGGTTGCCGTGATTATATTATCCGCTTTTGTTTTTGCAGTTATACCGCCCTTGCCGCAGCATTCACAATCGGAAGGAATTGAGTTTTCTATGCATTCAGATATAGTACCCATGCCGATTTCATTGCCGAGGTCGCCTATTGCAATATTAAGCACATCTGATTTTTGAAGCGAATCAAACAGTATATCTGTTTTAGCTTCAAGCTGCGTTACATCAATGCCGCCGGCATTATGATAAACACCGTTTTTGTTTGCACCGGGACATTCGATGCTTATAACCGCTTTGGGATAACCGTCGGATAAAATCTTTTCGGAAAATTTTTCAGCTTTTTCGTTATCTTTGGTAAATACAACAATTTCTGATTTTATATTCGTAAGCTCTGAAAGCTTTTCGACTGCATTAACAGCTTCGTTAGGGCAAATTATTGCAGTTTTAACACCGAAGATTTTTTTCAATGCAGAGGCAAGCAAAACGGAGCCGATAACTCCGTCAGTTTCCGCTTTTCCGTAAGGGTGAAGCACAAACCCCGTCAACAAGAAAACCGTATCACCTTTTTGAAGGGTCTGACAAAGTTTTTCTGCGGCATTAAGGCAAAGAGGTTTGCCCGTATACTCCCTTGAAGCTTTATAAAGCAGTTTGCAAACTCCGTAGCCCCTCGGGTCAAGATTTGCAAGGTCATCAAGACTGGCTCCGAGATTTAAAAGAGTTATTTCCTGACGGGTCATATGTTCCCCTCTCTAATTCGCAAAAGCAAGATAATTAATTCCGTTATAGATATTGAGAATAACAAGAAAAATCATTGCTGCTGTAAATACTTTTCTGATAATCTTATCATCAAATCTGCGGTTGAATTTTGAGCCTATTATTCCGCCGAGTATTGCGGCAGGAAGAATAAAGAGCAGAGTTTTCCACTGATGGGAATAGGCTTCAATACCCGTAGATATAAACATGGTTACAAGCTTTGAAAGCTGCGAGAAAAAGATTATTGCAACGGAATAAACAGCGGATTCCTTTACATTCATGGAAAAGAAAAGGGTCAGAACCGCAACATTTATCGGTCCGCCGCCGATTCCGAGAAATGACGCAAAAAATCCGAGCAAAAGACCGACAATGCAGATAACTACATTATTTTTTACACGGAAAGAAATGCGACCTTTGCTGACATAAACGCTCACCGTCGCAAGAAGAACGGCAAGAACAAAAGCCTGAACACATCGGATTATGTTTGAATTTACAATTCCTTCAAGCATATCCATGCAGGTGCTTCCGAGAAAGCCGCCGGCAATTGAACCGAATGCAATAAGTAAAATTATATTTTTCTTAAATTCAACCTTATTCCTGATTGCCTTGCCGGTTGAAACAATCGACATGGTAAAAACCGCAACGCAGGAAAGAAAATCGACCTGCATTCTCGGCTCTGCTCCGATAAAATCAAGAACGGGTTTTATGATAACTCCCCCGCCAAGACCTACAAAAGCTCCGAGGGTTGTGGCAGCAAGAATAACGGCTGCATAAATCAACTGAAGCATAGATTAAAATCTTGCAACAACATCGGCAAAGGTATCCGCAATAACTTTCTGTGTACCGATACCCATGGAGTTGGTTTCATGATAGTGGTTAAGGTCGAATTTATCTCTGTAGCCGTTAAGATAGGGCTGTGTTGGATGAAGAATAAAATCATTGGGAGGAACAACATAGCCTGTCATGTCGTTTGAAACGCCGAAAACAATCATATCGGGGTCGCCTGCGATTTCGGCAAGCGGAGTGGGATTAACCTCACCACCCTCACCCGTGGGAGAGGTTTCGGCTGTTTTATAGCCTCCGTAAACGGTTGATACAAAGCTTTCACCCGGAAGAAGAAGAATATTCTTGCCGCCGATTGACATATATGTCATTTCCGTTATCATTGCAATGCCCGTATCGCTTTCCTTGCAGGGATAAGCATTAAAGCTCATTACATGGCGCATTGCGAGAAGGGTTAAAACATAGTTACCTACGGGAAGATAGAAAGGCTGCTGAATATATTTTATTTCAGGCTTAAGCTCAACATCATTATCAATTTTAAGAGCTGCATCTGCAAGCATCTTTGCCTGGAGCTTTATGCAGTTGACATTATCTTTATTATCAAGCTCAGCAACGTCCATCGCTCCGATTGCACCGATACCGAAAAGTACATTTGCACCGTTTTCAGACTTAATCTGTTCACGCATAAAATGGGGATATTCACCGCTGAGCATACGGTTGCTGCCGCCGAGAGAATTGGGGTGACCGCCAAAATTCATAATCCAGATATCATTTGAGCCGTCTGCAGGTACAAAACGGAAACGGGTTAAAACTTCGTGTCTGTCAAGGAAGCCTCTTCTTGTCTGAAGTCCGTTTTCAACCTTGATTTCACCGTAATAAAGCTTACCTTCTTTTCTGTTGGCATAGGCTTCTTCGGCAACCTTGACTGATTTATTCATGAGCATATCCATATACTCGGGGTCTTTACCGTCCGAAGGAATGCTTACGAGATTGGGCTTTCCCCAATAACCGAGGGTGTCAATACCCGAATGGCTGTGGGTGCAGCTGAAGTTGATGCACTTGCAGCCCTTGATTTTGTCGGAAGCCATAATCATAGAACGGATTTTATTTACTTCAACTCTTGTCATGCCGACGATATCGCCGCCAAGCCAGAGCATACCTTCATCATTGCCGCAGTCAATCCAAGCTGCGCTTACATATACGGGAGAAAGAACACCTTCCATTTTATGGCCTGAGCCATGACCCGCAATCCAGTATGTTTTTCCGCTGTTTAAATCGGGCATGATTTCTGCGGTTGAAAATCCCATTCTGTAGCCTGAGCCTTTGATTTCGGAAGGATTTACATTTTCAATGTCAGGTGCTGCTACGTTTTTCTGAATTTTCTTTCCGAAATTCTTTGTAATAGCACAAATTCCTTTTGAAGCAATATCCATTATATCCATATTTTATACCTCTTTCTCTTTAACAATTCTTTTCAAATTTATAAATACTCTGCGATTCTATATCGAAATTCGGAAGGATAACGGGCGGTATACCCGCATTAACCGTAAGCGAAGAAATCATTGTTCTGACATAAGGGAACAATTCCTTATAAGATTCAACATGAATGACTTCCTTCTTTGACTCGGGATTATATGTAAATATTCCGAGAACAACCGCTTTAATATGAAATTTATCTTTATTTGCCTTATCGTTTACCTCAACGGTGAATTCACCAATGCAGGTATTGTTGGGCGAATACTTTACATTGTAAGAATATTTATTTTCAAACTCAATTCTTGTTCCGTTTTCATGTTTATTCACAAACTCGATTTCGGATGCCTTAAATGCCTTAAAAGTGATATTTTTCAATTAAAGCACCTCCGCTTTTTCAATTACGATAGGCTCAACGGGCTTTGAGAGAGCACCGTCGCTGCCCATTGTTCTTTCAACCTCAAGGAAGGAATCAACGACCTCCATACCCTGAATAACCATGCCGAAAGCGGCATACTGACCGTCAAGGAAGGTGGCATCGGAATAACAGATAAAAAACTGCGAGGAAGCAGAATTGTATGATGATGAACGAGCCATTGATACAACGCCTCTGGTATGAGAAAGAATATTCTGCTCAAAGCCGTTTATGCTGAATTCGCCTTTGATTTTCTTGCTGCTGCCGCCCATACCGGTGCCTTCGGGGTCACCGCCCTGAGCCATGAAATCTTCAACAACTCTGTGGAAGGTAAGACCGTCATAAAAACCTTCTGAAACAAGCTCGACAAAGTTTTCAACTGTCTGGGGAGCATATTCGGGATAAAGTTCCATCACAAAGCTGCCGCCGTTTTCCATTGTGAATTTAACCTGAGGATGTTCGCCCGTCGAAACATCGGAACCATTTTCAGATGAGCTGTTATTATTTGTTACTCCTGCGGAAGAATTTGTTTTATCGGAACTGCCCGATGTTGTATAAGTGTTATTCGCACACGAACAGAACACAAATGTCATCGCCAGAATCATTGCAGTTATTTTAAAAAACTTTTTCATAACACACCTCATACAAAGAATATTTATTTAATTATATAATTATTCATGTAAAATATCAACACTTTAAAGTAAAATTTTTATAAACAAAAATCACCCGTCAACTGTCGAATGACAATCAACGGGTGATCAACAAATTAATTAATAGTTTTCTTTTCTGACTTCAAAGTAAGCCTGAGGATGAGCGCATACGGGGCAAACCTCGGGAGCCTTCTTGCCCATTACAAGGTGACCGCAGTTGCGGCATTCCCACATGGTTTGCTCTGCCTTTTCAAATACCTTCTGCATTTCAACATTATTGAGAAGCGCACGGTATCTTTCTTCGTGAGTCTTTTCGATGGCTGCTACCATACGGAATTTTTCCGCAAGCTCGGTGAAGCCTTCTTCTTCCGCTTCCTTTGCAAAGGTTGCATACATATCTGTCCACTCGTAGTTTTCACCTTCTGCCGCATGG
The DNA here is from genome assembly GCA_964547575.1 of uncultured Clostridium sp. GTDB lineage: Bacteria > Bacillota > Clostridia > Oscillospirales > Acutalibacteraceae > CAG-177. The sequence continues at coordinate 13,933 of CAZJOH010000008.1, read as the reverse complement.
AGAAGATTCTGAGCTGTGTCGCCAAGTCCGCCGAGAGCCTTGAACCACATTTTTGCATGTTCTTTTTCATTATTTGCAGTTTCGGTGAAAATAGCCGAAATCTGTTCAAAGCCTTCTTTCTTTGCTACAGAAGCAAAATAAGTATACTTATTTCTCGCCTCCGATTCGCCTGAAAAGGCAGCCATAAGATTCTTTTCTGTTTTTGTTCCTTTAAGATTCATAACATTCTCTCCTTTATTATTTTCTTCAACCGCTTCTACTCTTTCAAAATCGGAAGCGGGATGCTTGCAAAGCGGACAGATAAAATCTGCAGGAAGCTCATCACCCTCATAAATATAACCGCAGATTTTGCAACGGTAATATACCTTTGCGGTTTTCTTTACTTCAGGCTTGGGCTTGATATTTTTATGATAATAATCATAGGTTACGCTTGTTGCGTCGGAAAGCACCTCGCAATCGGTAACATCTGCAAGAAACAGAGTATGAGTGCCGAGATCGGTTGCCGAAACTACCTTTGCGGAAATATAAGCGTTGGTTGAATCGGTAATATAGTAAAGACCGTTTTTGCTGCGTTCAACCTCCTTGAAATCGCTGAACTTATCAACATCCTTGCCGCTTCTGAATCCGAAAGCCTTGAAAATGTCGAAGGTTGCGGAAGTTGAAAGAATGCTTACATTGAATTCACCGCTTGATAAAATCATATCGTGGGTTTTATTCGCTTTGTTAACTGCAACAGTAATTCTGTTGGGGTCAACCGTAACCTGCGAAACAGTGTTTATGATACAGCCATTATCAAAACCGTTTTCTTTAGCGGTAAGAACATAAAGCCCGTAGCCTATTTTAAACATTGCATTTGTGTTCATAACATCCCTCCTTGATTTATTATTGATATTTTAATTCAGCTTTTATTCAATGTCAAACATCAATTACGCAAAACACTCTGTTATTTTCAAGTATATGCCGTTAACAGAGAATTTACCCGCAGCATTTTGCGGCATAAGGAAATAATCGCCTTTTTTAAGCTCACGGCTATACCCTTCACCGATAACGGAGCCTTCACCCTCGGTAACAACATAGACCGCTGCTCCCCTGTCAAGATTAAAGCTGCCGCCGTTTACGGTTGCGGTTCTGACAGCAAAGCTTGTTGTTATCGTTTCATCAATAACCGCTTCATATTTCACGCCGTTATCGTCGGAAATTGTTTTAGGAGTAAGCGGTGCAGGATATTTTTTATCCATATCAAAGCATTCAAGAGCCTTCTCTCTGTCAAGACCGAGATACATTTCTTTATCGGAAAGCTTATATTCACCGCACCAGCGTTCGGGCTGTATGGTAAAATCGGTAGGCTCCTGAACCTCGAGCAAAAGACAGCCGCTGCCGATTGCATGAACCATTTTTGCAGGGATATAAATTACATCTCCCGCTTTGACATCGATTGAGCAAAGAAGCTTTTCCATAGCATCGGATTTATTCTCGCTTTCATCAATCGCCTTATTGAAATCCTCCATGGTTACGCCGTCTTTAAAACCGTAAAAAATCTTTGCATCGGGTCGTGTTGCAAGAATAATCCAGCTTTCTTCCTTGCCGTACTTTGATGAAAAATACTTTTCGGAAAAAGCCTTATCGGGGTGAGCCTGAACGGGCAGTCTTATTGCGCTGTCAAGAATTTTTGTAAGAATGCCGAGGTCATCTCTTTCACCGAGAATTTCGGATTTATACTGCTCAATTGCATCATTGAGATACATATCCGTTCCCTTTATTTTTGAAACGCCCTCATACTCATCGGAGCTTCCTTCGTTAAGAGCTTTTACGCTTGAAGCAACCCATTCTTCGGGGTAAAAGCCGTCTGTTGAATCATCACCAAAAAAATCCGAAAACAGCTTTCCGCCCGTATATACTCTGAAAACCCTGTTTTTCTCAAAGAAAATAGGTTCATTATAAAACATGGTTATATCTCCTTATACTTTATCATTTTGCAAGCATCCGAAATATTTTCGCTCATGCCGCAGGCAACCGAAGCCGCAAGTGCCGCACCGAACGAGGCTTCCTCTTCAAACAGAGGAATTTTAATTTCACAGCCGAACATCTCGGAAACAACTCTTCTCAAAGCAGCATTCTTTCTGATTCCGTTACCCGAACAAACAAGCTTTTCTGCTTTTTTTCCGCTGACGGAATACATTTGGTAAAGCTCATCGGACATACCGTAAAGTACTGAAAGAGCAATATCCGCCGCAGTAAAATTATTCTCGGAAATATTATATATTCCGCCCCTTATCGACGGGTCATTTCTTGTTCCGCAGAAACGGCAGTCAGCAGAAAGAGATGTTTCTGTTTTTTCGGAAAGAATCTTATCGATTTGAGGGTAAAAAGATGTTATTTCTTTATCGGAAGCAAGGTTTGCAATTTCTCTGAAAAGCTTTTCGAGCATTGCAAAAGCTCTTCCGCCGCAAAGGGCACAACCTGCCGCAAGATAACTATTTCCGTCAAAGGGTCTGTTTTCAACACCTTCGGCAGTAACAAGTACGTCCGAAAGCCATGAAATCTGGGAACCGGTGCCGATATTTATCAGTGCATCGTTTTTGTTTGAAACAGATCCTATAAAGCTCGCCTGATTATCGCCTAAAGCAACACAGACGGGAATACCCTTGTATTCCCCTGCCGATTTGAATTCGGCTGTAACCTCAGGCAGACGGCTGTTTTCAATTGTGAATTTATTATTCACTATATCAAAGCAACCAAGGCTTGCGGCATTTGTGATATGAACAATCGGTTTTTTATTTCCGCAAAGCTTCATAACGGCATAGTCTGCGATTGTGCAGAGATACTCTGTGTTTTCGGGAATAAGACCGTTAATTTCGTTATAAAAATCCGTTGCAAGACCGTAGCCGGCAAAACAGCCGAGATGCTGTGCGTATGATACGCCGTTTTGATATTCCTTTGCCGCACGCTCATCCTGCCAGATATAAAGAGGACTTACGGCATTAGCGTTTTTATCGGTATAAACAATTCCGTGCATCTGACCCGAAAAGCCTATTGCGGCAATATCTTCTGAATAAAAGCCGTTGAGAATTTCATAAACAGTATCCGTTATTATTTCGGGATTTTGTATTTTTTCAAAAGGGTTTTCACTTCTGATGAATGAATTATTCGGGAGTGTTTTTGAAAGAACAATATTCTGAGTTTCCGTATCAAAAACAATTCCGCATATGCTTGTTGTACCAATATCAATTCCGATTATTTTCATAAAATCACCTTATGCAATTGATGCGGATTTGGGGTCAAGTCTTGTTATAATATCCTGCTGAATTGCAGGTGAAAGATCAAGGAAATTAACGAAAGTTCCGTGAATTCTCATAATATAAACACCGCTCGGTGCATACTTTTTAGGCTCTGCAAGAACCTTGCGGAGAATTTCGGCTGTTGTAACGTTAACATAGAGATAGAAGGGTGAAACTCCTTCATTAAGAGGATTGAAGAACAAGGGATTGATAACCTTGTCTCTGAATTCAGCACCCTTGCCTTCATCTGACTCGGACTTGAAATACTTCGGGTCGATGCCGAGATGAGAAGCATAGCCGCCGTTCATCTTTTCAAACGGCATCTTCATATTTGAAAGCATACGGAAGCCGAGTCCGTTTTCTGCGCTGCCGTAAAGAGGGTCAACACCGTAGCCGAGCATATCTCTTGACTTTCTGCCGTCGGGAGTTGCACCTACCCAGTAGCCGTAAAGAAGATGGGTTGAGGGTGAGGAGAAATCAGGACGGAATGAATTACCGAGATAATTCTTTGTTGAAGAAACAATATCGGCTACCCTTGAAGCAATTTCTCCGGCTTCATCATCGACTTTTTCTATGTTGTTGCCGAATTTATCTGCCGAAAGCAGGAATTCTCTCAAATCCTCATAGCCCTTGAAATCAGCTTTGAGTGCATCAACAAGCTTATCGGCATCCTGCGGTCTTTCGGCAAGAAGCTTATCAATAGCGGAGAAGCTGTCTGCAATAACGGATACGCCGTGGATAAGGCATCCGCTGCCGTTATATTTTGTGCCCTGCTTATGTATATCTCTTGCATCAATGCCGTTTTCAAGTCCGCCCATAAGGCATGAAAGGAAGGGAACTCTCTGGGTTGAAAGAGCAGCCGATGCTCCGTTTGCACATTCGCCCATTGCGGCAACAAATCTTTCAACATTTTTATAGAATTCTTCACGGACATTTTCAAGTTTGCAAGCCTTAACATCAACAAGCTTTTCGCCCGTAATTGTTGAAACACCGCCCGTAAGAGTCATTTCAAGAATTTTCGGAAGGTTGAGCCAGCTGTTTGTGGTATTTCCGTTATCCTTACCCATGATAAGAGGCTCCTGACAGCCCGCAATTGAAATATCGGCAAGGTCGTTATCGTCAACACCCTTTGAAGAAAGAACTTCATAGAGCGAATCATCATTGAAGAATGAAGGGGTAAGCACACCGGGTGTAAAGAGGAATCTGCCCATTTCCTCATAAAGCTTTGCAGGGGTATTCTTATGAAGCTTTACGGAAAGAATCGGCTGAGGGAGATTCATATCGTAATATGCATCCATAAGTGCATATGTAGTTTCGTTGGTCAAATCGTTACCGCAAATGTCACGTCCGCTGACAATGATATTCTGTGAGATTGCCCAGCTTCTGTCCGCAACGTTGAAGAAAACAAGAAAATGTTTAAAAAGGGATGCTGCAGTTTCACGGTCTACACCGTTTCTGTAAGGCTCAAAAATTCTGTCTGCATTACCTACGGAGAATGCAAAAGGATTCGGAGTCTGCTCAAGGCACATAATCTGCCACATAATAATAAATGCCTGAATTGCTTCAAACAGATTCTCTGCTCCGTTTTCGGGAACTTTGCGCAGGGTTTTTTCCATAATCTCAAGCTGTATTTTTCTTTCGGGAGAAGCTGTTTCGGCCTGCTTTGCAGCAAGGTCAGCATAGCGGTTTGCAAGGATAATTGCACTTTCAAGTGCAATTGAAAATGCCTTGTAACCGTTGCCCTCTTTATCCTCGATTTTTGCAAGCATTTCTTTAACGCCGTGTTTTATTGCAAAACGGATATCGGGAATAAGATGACCCGTTACCTGCTCAAAGAAGAAGATAACCTCCTTTGTATAGCATTCAGCCTTACCGTAAACCTCGCCAAGCTTAACGGCATATTCGGTTTCGGCAAATTCAGCTCTTGCTTTTTCAATTCTTTCGGAAGTGAATTCTTCATTAGGCACGATATCGGAGAAAACGGCGGCAGGGTCGCAGTAACCGCTGAATTCCTCAACTTTAAATGAAGGATTTATGAGCGCATAGCTTCTTGCAAATGCATCATCCTGAGTGCCTGCAAAAATCTGATAATCGCTTAAATATATAGGAATGGTTTTGATGATTTCACGGAGAATAAGAGCCTTTTTAACCTCTTCGTTTTCTCCCTCATATTCCTTTGCCAAGCGAAGCTCTGCTTCCTTTGCAATAAACCAGCCGTCAAGGCGCATGCCTGCTCTTTTTTCAGCAAAAAGAGACTTTGCCATTTCGGTTATTTTTTTGCTGTTCAAAACATTAATCATATTTCTTTCTCCTTATGTTACAACGGTTTTCATGCCGTAAGATTCAAATTTTTCCGTAAAATTTTTTATAGTTTCGGGAGGTAAGAATCCGTCAGATATTTCATATTCTCCCTGCCATTTATCCTTGCCGAATTCATGGTAAGCAAGGAATTCAAAAACAGCACTTGATGTATTCAGATTCTTGAAATAATCAACAAATCCGTCGGGATTATCATTGATGCCGTGTATAACGGGAATGCGGATATGAATCTGCCTGCCCGACAAAAGAAAATACTCAATGTTTTCCTTTACCGTTTTATTTGAAACACCGACCCATTTTTTATGCATTTCATCATCGTAATGCTTGAAATCCACAATGAGATAATCAATATACTCCGCAACTTCCTTTACAGACGGCAAAGAAGCGTTTGATTCGATACAGGTATTTATATCAGATTTTTTAAGCTTTTTTAAAAGCTCAATTAGCTCCTTTGACTGCATGCAAACCTCGCCACCCGTAAATGTTACTCCGCCGCTGTCAAAAAACATCATTCTGCTTCGTATGATTTCATCGAAAATTTCATCAACGGAATAATTTTTTGCTTTATCATTTCCGAGTGGAATACTGTCAGCGTTTGAACACCATTTACAGGAAAAATTACACCCTTGCAAATGATAAACAAGGCGATTTCCGGGACCGTCCTGAGAATAATTAAAGCCCTTTTGCAATATTTTCATGACACTCCCCCTTCTATTAATTGTTAAGTATAATTTTACAATTTTATATGTTAACTGTCAATAAAAAATTAATATTATTGACAATTTATTTAGCATAATGTACAATTAAAACATTAAATTATAAGGAACTTAACCATGATTCAGAAACAGATTTTTGAAACCCTGCCTTCAACCAACACATACGCAAAAGAAAATATTGCCTATTTATCATTGCCTGCCCTTATTATCGCAAACGAGCAGACAGCAGGCAGAGGCAGACGTGGCAACAGCTTTTTTTCTCCCAAGGACACCGGTCTTTACATGACACTTGTTTTTGAAGAAAAAAACGGTTCTGATTTACTTACTCCCGCAGCGGCAGTTGCCGTATGCGATGCATTAAACCGTCTCGGATTATCTCCGTCAATAAAATGGGTAAACGATGTATTTCTGAACAATAAAAAAGTGTGCGGAATTCTTACCGAGCGTTTTATTTTCAGAGATAATTCTTATATTGCACTCGGTATCGGCATAAACATTTCAACCTGCAATTTCCCGGAAGGTCTTGATATTGCCGGCAGCATAAATACGGAATGCGATAAAATCAATCTTGCCGAAGAAATCTCCGAAAATATTCTTTTATATACCGAACATCCCGACGGAGAAGCTGTAATAAACAGTTACCGCAGCCGATTGTTCATCATCGGTAAAAATGTATCATATTTCCGCAACAATGTTGAACACAACGGAACGGTTATTGATATAAACAGTCAATGCAATCTTATTATACGGCATTCCGACGGAGATGAGGCAGTCCTTTCATCAGGTGAAATATCGATTATTATTTGAGGTGAAAACATGAACAGATTCAAAAAAATTTCTGCATTTATCCTTACGTTTTGCACAATAACAGCCGTTTTTGCTTCCTGCGGAAAAAAGGATAACACGGTAACAGATATCACCCTGACAACTATTGAAAGCAGCACGGATGATGGTACCGAAAAAGAAAGCAAAACTTCTGTTACACTAAACATCGTAACAAAAACAGATGCCGATGCAGCAAATACTAATTCTTCATCAGTTAAAAAGACAGATTTAAAAGAACAAACAGTTAAAACAACACAACCGACAACTGTCAAAAGGAACATATCAAACGATAAGGTTGAAGAAAAAGCTGTCGGCATTTCGCTGCTTTCAAAGTCAGACCCCGTTAAAACCGGAAACCACGCAACAATCATTATCCAGGGAACGCCCGGCAAGACTTACTCAATTGAATTCTATGAATCGCTGACAAAAATTGCAAACTACAGCGGTTTAACAGAAGTAAAAGCAGATGAAAACGGTTTTGCTTCATGGTCATTTAAAATTCAAAACACCTGCGACCTCGGCACAAGAAAAATTATAATTAAAGAAAACAATTCCGATAATTATCTTCAGACATCAATAACAATTAAATAAGGAGAAAAAGATGAAAAGACACGGACACTTTAAAACTTCGAAATTCCCGCAAAGACTCTGCGATTTTTACACCTCGGCAAACGGTTTGCTTGACGATAAGGCATACTGCCTTGCAGAATGCAACGGAAATGTTTATATCGGAACTGAAAAGGGATTAAACTATACAAAAGCCGACGGTTCGCTCGGTTCATTCCCCTGCGCAAGTGTAAAGGCAGCTTATTCAGCAGGCGATAAGGTTTATTTTGCTGCAAAAAACATTATCTACGTTGCAAAAGGCAGCGAAATTACCGAGTTTCAGACTCTTGATGAGAATGTTATCTGCTTCAGCGGTACAGATAAAATTTATCTTATCACTCCTCAGTGGCTTTATCACTTCAAAGACGGTAAGTTTGAAAAGTATTTCAGAACAGAATCGGAGCTTACCGATATTGCTGTTTCAGGCGAAAAAATCAATGCAGCCTGCCCAGAATATTTTATTGCTGTTAACGGAAAAAGAAAGCGCTGGATGAACATATGCCCCGAGCATTCAACGATGCCCGAAATCAAAATCAATTGCATTGAGCATGATAACGGCCTCGGATTCACATGGCTTGGTACAGATAAAGGCGTTTATATTTATGACGGTAAAATCGGTTGGTACGGTCATAGCGAGCTTAACGCACTGCCCGAGGAAGAAATTTACAAAATCCGTTTTGCCGCTGACGGCAGAGTTATTCTTTCTTCTGAAGCAGGTGTTATAATTCTCAAAGACGGCAAATGCAAATATCTCCCTGCAAAACGCTGGGCTTGTGAATCAAAAATAAACGACGCCATTGTTGCAGACAATGCAATATGGACTGCTACGGATTCCGGTGTTACAAAAATCACCGAAAAGGATATGACACTTGAAGAAAAAGCTGATTACTGCTTTGAGCTTACAGAAAAGCATTATATCCGTGCAAAGGGATATGTAACGGGGCTTCATCATATCGAAAACTGCGATATAAGCACGGGCACTCCTTATATTTCGGATAATGACGGTCTTTGGACTCAAACATACATCGGCGCACTTGCATATTGCTACGCTGTAACCAAAGACGAAAAGGTGCTTGAAGCTGCGAGACGCTCAATGAAAGCTATGGGCTATCTTGCAAAGGTTTCAGGCAAAAAAGGCTTCACCGCAAGAGCTGTACGCTTTGAAGGCGACCCGGAATACGGCGTTTTTGTTGACAGAGAAGGCTCAGAATGGCATCCCGCACCAAGCGGCGAATGCGAATGGCTCGGCGAAACCTCAAGCGATGAGATGGTCGGCCATTTCTTCGGATTCTCACTTTACTATGATTTCTGCGCAAACGATGAAGAAAAAGAATATATCAAAGAAATTATCTGTGATATAGTTGACCATATTCTCGAAAACAACTACACTCTCTGCGACATCGACGGTCTGCCCACAACATGGGCAAACTGGGCTCCCGACCAGATGAACGGCAACTGCATGTGGCTTTGGGAGAAGTGCATCAACTCCCTTGAAATGCTCGCTTTCCTTGACGTTGCATACCATGTATCAGGTGACGAGAAATACAGAAAAGAATTCATGCATCTTGCAATTGATGAGCATTATCTTATCAACGCTGCTCAGCACAAGAAAGATGACGGTCATGTATGCCACATTGACGATAACCTCGGCTTCATGACTACTGCAACAATTCTCCGCATCGAAAAAGACCCTGCCATAAGAAAGTATCTTCTTATGGGCTTAAGACACCATTGGGAATACGAAAGACCCGAGCATACTGTTTTCTTCAATCTTGTATGCAGTGCATTCTCCGACGAGCCTTGTGACCTTGACGTTGCAATTAAAGAGCTCCGCAATTTCCCGCTTGATTTTGTTCGCAGACCCCTTATCAATTCAAAGAGAAAAGGTCTTGTTTTCGACACCGAACAGGAACGTTGGGGCGGAGGTCCTCAGCTTAAAGAAGCTCTTGATATTGATGCAAGAATCCTTCACTATAATGACAGTAATATGTTCAGAGTTGACGAAGGTGACGGCAGAGGCGCAACAAGCCCGAGCACATACCTACTCCCCTACTGGTTCGGAAGATATTACGGACTTATAGAAGAAGAAGAACAATAATATTTACATACGCAAGACACCGCACCAATCAAAACCGATTGATGCGGTGTTTATTATTTATCAAAATACAATATCGAAAAAGTCTACATCGTAGCCGTATCTGTTTGTAAGGTCATCATATACACCTATGTTGTTGAATAAACCGTAAACGGTTCCGATGAATCTGACAATAGAATTATAAATCGGGCTGAGCTTATCGGGATGTCCGCCGTCATTATCTGTCTTAACAATGGTATACTTATTAAATGCTTCATCTTCACCCTTATAATATGATGAAACCGTGAGTGTGTCTTCCGTAAAATCAAGAACATTGTAAATCTGGCGTTCATCGGGAGTGTTCCATGCGCCTATCCATTCCTCATTAAGACCGATTTCATCATCATCTCTGGGTCTGGTAATTGAACCGGAAACCATGTAAAGCGTGCCTTCGGGGTCAGTCATTGTTTCGGCAAAAGGCTGAACGGTTTTCTGATTATAGAGAACATTGGTAACGGTATAATAATGGCTGTGACCGAGAAGAACAAGGTCAATGCCGAATTCATCGGCAATAGGTGCCCAAAGAAGTCGGAGAAGAGCATTTTCGCTCTCTCTGTGGGGAATTCTGCCGCTGTAAAGGTCATGGTGAGCCATCATAATCTTCCACTTAGCATCGGGATTAGCTTTAACAGCTTCCTTAACAAAATTTCTGTGGTCAATACCGCTTGCGTTATTGGAGTCCATAACAAGGAAAAGAACATCGCCCTTTGTAAACCAGTAGTTTCCGCCGATATATGAAGAAATCATTGCATCGTCCTGCTCGTTAGGTTTATTACCGAAGGTTTTATAAGCAACACCCTTGCGGTCATGGTTGCCTATAGTGGTAGCAATGGGAATACTCTTTACTGCAAGTGCAGCCGAAAGACCTTTATACTCTTCCTGTCTGCCAAGGCTTGCCTGGTCACCCGTTGAAAGGATAACGGAAATATCATCATTCTTTGCGATGGCTTCCTGTGTGATTTCTTCAAACATTTTTGCCGTTCTCTTGAGTTCTTCGTTTTCACCCTCGGTATCATCCTCATCAATGCTTACATGAATATCTGTCATATAAAGAGCAGAAAACTCATTTGCATTTTCATCGGTTTCAAACGAATAAACAGTTGACTTAAAATCACCGCTTATGCACTGATAATAATATGTTTCGCCTGCTTCAAGGCCTGTGATGGTTACTCTGTTTGCATAATCGCCCTCGTATGTTTCAACGCATTCTCCCGTAAAGGTATTTGCATCAACAAGAAAAACATTTTCACTTACAACAACCTTGGGTTCGGTTTTCTCGGTATGATACCAAGAAACGTTCATTTCGCTGTTATCGCTTCCCGGGAAAAGTATAACACCGTTTTCGTATTCAGTTGCCCACAATGCTTCCCATGCAATATCAGAAGCAGCAAATGAGGGTACTATAGCAGTAAGTGCAATTACAACTGCAAGCACCAAGGTAAAAAATCTTTTAGAAGCTGTTTTCATAATTATTTCCTTTCAAAATTTTTTATAATTTTATATCATTATAAATTTATTGTCAAGTTTCCGATTCATTATATACCACAATTATTACGCCTTGACCGACAATTATTTCACTCTCGCACCCGATAAATTCATTGCTCACCCCGAGCGGAAACAAGTTTTTCAGTGTGCCGTTTTCGAGTGTATACTTAAGCCCTTTCAAATATATTCCTGTGCATTCATCGGAATGAGCAAAAACAGAAATATATCCCTTATAATCCTTTGAAAAATTTATTGAGCCGTTGGAAACAGCGGTTATAACCGTTTCTCCGTCATGGATAAACGCCTTCATATTCCTTGAAGCAAGAGAAGCGGCAAGCTGGATATTTGCAAGCGTATGATCAAATCTGCCTCCGCAGGCACCGTATATATGAAACTCAGCATATCCTTTTTCAGCACCGATATCAACAGCTGCGTTCATATCTGTTATATCTTTAACAGGATTAAGTTTTATAACATTTTTACCCGACGGAATTTTACCGAGAGAATCGAAATCACCGATTATTATATCAGGTTGAACATCAGCTTTTTCCAAATATTTTAAACCGCCGTCAGCAGCGATTATCAAATCCTCTGCATTTTTTGTTATATTCAGCTTCAGGCAGTTTCCTGCACCTACAACATAGCAAATTCCCATAATATCACCTCTTATCCGGATAATATTTTAATCCTTATATTTAAACTTGTCAAGGAATAACAATACAATTGACAAAGCACGATTAAAGTTTTATAATTCAACCATTAAGTTACCCGGAGGAAAGTATGGAAACTACAAAACCTATTATTGAATTTGAGCTTTATCTTATACGCCACGGAGAAAGCAAAGGCAACGCAGGATACGGAGGCAAAACAGACTTAACGATGAGAGAAAGTGCAGATCCCGTTCTGACCGAAAAAGGAATTAATCAGGCCGTAGCCGCCGGAAAATTTCTTGCGGATGTTGATTTTGATGCAGTTTATTCAAGTGCGCTTATGAGAGCTGTAAGAACAGCAGGAGAAATAATCAACAAACAACAAAACAAGAAAACGCTTTATCTTCATCCTGTTTTCACAGAAATCGGAATCCCCGAGGACTACTGCGCTGCACCTATCGAAGAGCTTCGTGAGCTTTGTCCCACAGCCGTTATTGCAGACGGAGTTGACCCTGATTCACGCCTTATGATGTCAAATGAAGGCAGCGACGAAAAAGGTCTTTTTGAAAGAGGTGAACAAGCGGTTAACTATCTCCGCTCAAAATATAAAAACGGAGAAAAGATTGCAGTTGTAACCCATGCGGCATTTATGACATATATGGTATTCCATATAATGGGTTATAAAGATTCCTGCCCTGTTTTTGATATTGATTTCAACAACACAGGTATGACAAAGGTAATATTTTATAAAGAAGGAACAAATAAATACGGAGATACCGTTTTTAAATACATTAATTCAACTGCGCATTTATATTATTAAAAAACTCCCGTACCGATTAGTACGGGAGCATTTAATTATTTCATCATGCTTGCAACTTCTGCTGCAAAGTCATCTTCCTTCTTTTCGATGCCTTCGCCCTTTGCAAGACGGGTAAAGCCTGTTACCTTGATGTCAGCGCCGAGTTCCTTTGCAACGCTTGCAACATAACCGCTTACTGAGCCTTCAAAGAGGTCTGAACGAACGAAAGTCTGGTTAAGAAGGCAGATTTCTGTGAAGTACTTCTTAATCTTACCTTCAATAATCTTTTCCTTAACCTGATCAGGCTTGTTAGCCATCTTGGGATCCTCGTTCATCTGAGCAAGGTTGATTGCCTTTTCCTTCTCAACTTCTTCAGCAGGAACTGAAGCTTCGTCAAGATATGCAGGGCTCATAGCTGCAACCTGCATAGCAACGTTCTTACCCATAGCAATGAAATCAGCGTTATCTGCTGCTGCGTTTGTATCAAAGCTTACAAGAACACCAACTGAACCGCCGCCGTGGATGTATGAAACAGCTGTTCCTTCAACAAGAACAAAACGGCGAAGCTTGAGGTTTTCACGAATCTTAAGGAAGAGTTCCTGAATTGCATCAGCAACCGAAAGAGTTCCGTCAGAAATTGTTGTTGCAAGAAGTGCATCAAGGTCAGCGGGCTTTGCTTCAACAACTGTCTTTGCAATCTGATTTGCAAGAGCCTTGAATTCGGGGCCGTTGCCTACAAAGTCTGTTTCGCAGTTAAGCTCAACAAGAGCTGATGCGTTGCCGTCTGAATAAAGACCGATAACGCCTTCAGCAGCAACTCTGCCTGCTTTCTTTGCTGCAGTTGCAAGACCCTTCTCACGAAGAATGTCAACTGCCTTATCCATATCACCGTCAGCTTCTACGAGTGCCTTTTTGCAATCCATCATGCCAACGTTTGTCTTTTCTCTGAGAGCCTGTACGTCTTTAGCTGTAAATGCTGCCATTATATTATTCCTCCTCTGTTGCTTCTGCTGCAGGAGCTGTCTGCTCGCCCTGTCTGCCTTCGATAACTGCATCTGCCATTGCGCCTGCGATAAGCTTAACAGCACGGATAGCATCGTCGTTACCGGGAATTACATAGT
>CAZJOH010000007.1:0-40516 GCA_964547575.1 uncultured Clostridium sp. | reverse complement strand
GTTCTTGTGTCAAAGCCTGCGATTTCGGCATCGTAGGTTGTGCCGTCTTCGGTCTGGACCATAACGGATACGCCTGAATCGTTGATAACGTGAGCGCAGGTAATAATATAGGTATAAGTTCCGGTTTTATCCTCGCCCATGATGATTCCCGAGCCTTCGCCTGCGGAAGAGTTGGAGTTACGGGTATAAACAACGATTCCGACGTTGCTCTTGCTGAGCTTTGCGTGAATCTGTGCACCCGTGAGAACACTGCCGCTTGAAAGATTTGTGGGAGAAACGGGAGATTCGTTGATATCGACCTCGGGAAGGTCTTTGTTAACCGTCTTATCGGAAGCTGACGATGAGATATTGTTATCTGACGATTTTGAAATTGAAGCAACACCGAAGCCGAGAGCGAAAACAACTACAATTGCGATAATTGCAAAGAAAATCTTTTTGCCCTTGTCGGATTTCTGCGGCTGAGGTGGAGTATAGCTCTGCTGATTATAATAATAAGGCTGCTGCGTGTTGTTCTGATGAGCGTAGTAGCCCTCAAAAGGAGCAGAATAGCTCTGCTGCTGATATGAAGGATTTTCGGGAGGCTGAGGTGCAGCCTTCGGCTTTTCAACAACCTCTGCTTCAACAGTCGGCACGTCGTTTACCTCTGCACCGAAAAACGGCATATCGTTCGGTGAGGGCTTGGGGTCGGGAGAGAAGCCGGCACTTTCTTCTCTTTCGGTGTTGTTTGTGAAATCTTCGTTCATGATTATTCCTCCGTTGGGGATTGAATTGGGGTAAATTTCATAATAAATAATAGCCTATGGTTATTAAATATTTTTGAACATAAATTAAAAGATTATTGAATAGGCAGCTGAACTATGAATTCAGCATAGTTGCCGTCCTCGCTTCTTGCGGAAATATGTCCGCCGTGAAGCTCAACGATGTTTTTTACAATATAAAGACCCATTCCTGCGCCCTTAACATCGTAGCTTCTGGATTTATCAACCTTATAAAATCTTTCAAATATTTTTTCAAGTTCTTCGCTGGGTATACCTTTTCCGCTGTTTTTAACCTTTATAATCACCTTTTCGGAATCCGCCTTCGAGCTTACCTCGATATAGCCCGAATCGGGGGTGAACTTAACGGCGTTATCAACAAGGTTATAAACAACCTGATTTATCATATCCTTATCCGCAGTTACGGGATTAGGCTGCATGGTGTCAAGACCCCTGATTTCAATATGCTTATTATCGATAACCTGCTCAAAGCTCAGAAGGGTCATAAAGAGCATTTCGGAAATATCAAAGCGCTGCGGCTTTAAATCAAGCTCGCCTGCCTCGATTTTGCTCATATTGAGCATTCCCGTAACAAGCCTTGAAAGACGCTTCACCTCGTCGGAAACTATCTTAAGATACTGCTTTTCCTTATCCTCGCTGATTGTTCCGTCAAGAATGCCGTCAATGAAGCCGCCGATGGTGGTCATCGGAGTTTTCAGCTCATGTGACACATTGGCAACAAAGCTTCTGCGGCTCATTTCGAGAGTTGCAAGAGCCTGCGCCATTGTATTGAACGCCTGAACAAGCTCATCCACCTCGTCCTGACCGAAAATGCGTATCCTGCCTCGTTTGATACTGATACGGGTTGAAAAATCGCCCGTTGCATACTGCTTTGCCGCTGCCGACATCTGCTGCAGGGGCTTTGTGAAGCGGTAAGAAACAAGATAAACCAGAATAAATGCCATTGCGAGTGCAAAGAGCGCCGCAAAGAAGAACATTTTGAAAATTCCCGAAATATACGGAGTAAGTCCGCCGATAACAGGCTGGGTTGAGAAAACATAGCCTGCAATAACGCCGTCAACCTCAACAGGGGCGGCAACAACAAAATGTATGTCGCTCAATGAACCGCCGAGGTCACTTGTAGCTCTGTAAACTCCCTTTGAAGCGGCATCAAGAATATTCTCCGGAACCTTATAGCTGTTATGAACAAGGCAGTTGCCCGTATAAAGCGCCATGTTGGACTGCAGAATTTCCTTGCAGTAAACGACCTCGCCGTTAAGATTAGTGATAAAAATATCGCAGTCAACGGCATTTGAAATCTGCATAAGAGAGTTGCAGATAACGATAACGGAGCCTCTGCTGCTCTCACCCATGTAGTCCGATTCGAGAACGTCGCTTGTATTCTGCGCAACGCTCAATGTGTTTTCCATAAGAAGGGCGTTTTTTTCGTCCATCCAGAGCTTTGACACTAAAAGAAGCAGAGCTCCGCCTATAAAGACGAAGCTTGCAAGAATTACTGATATGGTTACGATGAAGTATTTGCGGAAAAGACCCGAGTTTTTTCTGCCGTGCATACTTGACACTCCTTAGTCTTTTGTTTCGAATTTATAGCCTACACTCCATACTGTTTTAAGCTCCCATTTATCGGAAACACCTTCAAGCTTTTCACGAAGGCGTTTAACATGAACGTCAACCGTTCTTGAGTCGCCGTAATAATCAAAGCCCCATACCTCGTCAAGAAGCTGATCTCTTGTGAAAACCCTGTTGGGATTGCTTGCAAGGTGATAAATCAGCTCAAGCTCTTTGGGAGGTGTGTCAATTTTTTTGTTATCAACACGAAGCTCGTAGTTTGTAAGGTTAATGGAAAGCTTGTCGTAGCGCACCTCCTTGATATCGGTCTGCGCAGCCGAGCCGCTTCTGCGAAGCACTGCCTTGACTCTCGCCATAACCTCTTTCGCATCAAAGGGCTTTACAACGTAGTCATCTGCACCAAGCTCAAAGCCGAGAACCTTATCGAAGGTTTCGCCCTTTGCGGTGAGCATGATGATGGGTTTATCAGAGAACTTTCTGACCTCTCTGCATACCTGCCAGCCGTCAAGCACGGGAAGCATGATATCGAGCAGCATGAGACTCGGTGAAAGCTCCTTGAAAGCGGTAACGGCATCTGCACCGTTGTTGGCAATGGCTACCTCGTAGCCTTCTTTTTCAAGATAGAGTCTTAAAAGCTCGCAAATGTTGGTATCGTCATCAACAACAAGAATTTTTTCTGCTGCCATAACTTTATCCCCCTCCTGTATTTATTTTAAAGTATGAACTGTTTTCGTTTTACAATTATAATTATACTCTGTTTTTTAACAAATCTGTGAATAGCACAAAAATAATCTGTTACTTTTCGCCGCAATAATTAACAAAGTATTAAATAAATATTGAAAATTTTGTATTATTTAACCGAGAATCTGAAAACGGTGCAGGAGGTGAACTTTTCGCCTGCGTTGATTGTGCACTGCGGAAATTCGGGCATATTGGGTGTGTTGGGATAATACTGCGTTTCAAGGCAGAAGCCTGCATGCTTTATAAGTCCTTCGCCCTTCTTGCCGGGCTTTGTGCCGTCAAGGAAGTTGCCCGTATAAAGCTGAACGCCGCAAAGGTCGGTGAATACCTCGAGCATTCTGCCGCTTTCGGGGTCATATGCAACGGCTGCGGGTCCGTCGCCCTCGTTAAGGCAGAAGTTATGGTCATAGCCCTTGCCGATAATAAGCTGGTCATCATTTTCACCGATATCCCTGCCGATTGGCTTTGACTGCCTGAAGTCAAACGGAGTTCCCTCAACGGGTCTGATTTCGCCCGTGGGAATGCTGTCCGCATCAACGGGAGTATAAGCATTTGCGTTAATCATCAGCTCATGATTAAGAATATCGCCCTTACCCGCAAGGTTGAAATAGGCATGGTTTGTCATATTGATAACAGTCTTTTTGTCACTGACTGCAAAATAATCGATTTTAAGGGAGTTATCCTCAAAAAGAGTGAAGGTAACTTTAAAATCCACCTTGCCGGGGAAGCCCATTGCACCGTCGGGGCTTGTGCAGCTCATTTCGAGCGAGCAGTCATCAATGATGATCGCCTTCCATACCGCTCTTGAAAGCTCCGCACCGCCGTGAAGGCAGGTTTTGCCGTTTTCGTTTTTCTCAACGTTATATTCAACGCCGTCAATGCTGAATTTGCCGCCTGCAATACGGTTTGCATATCTGCCGACGGTCATTCCCTCGTAGTCAGAATATTTTTCGTGACCCTCAACGGTATCAAAGCCTGCAAGAACATCGGCAAAAACGCCGTTTCTGTCGGCTGCGTAAATGCTGTTTACGGTTGCGCCGTAGGTAATGATATCAACGGCTGTTTCCTTTGTGTTTTTAATCGTATAGCAGTCAACCTGTCTGCCGTCTGCTGTTTCTCCGAAATAATTTTTAACTATCATGTTAATTCTCCTTTATTGTATCCCGGTAGTTGTATCTGCCTCTGTCGGCAGTCTTTTTTCCGTATTGAATTGCCTTTGCGGGGCAGCGGTTGATGCATGCCGTGCAGTGCTGGCATTTCTTTTTTATCCATTTGGGTTTGCCGTTTTCGATGACAATTGCTTCCTCGGGGCAGATTTTTTCGCAAAGTCCGCATGAAACGCAGTTATCATCGGCAAAGAATTTTTTGGTGTTTCTGAACGGGTCATAAAGCTTTGAAATGAAAATGCTGTTTATCATGCCGCCCGAGCTTCCGCCTTTTTTAACCTCGCCATTGTTGATATCCCTGCAAATTATTTCAAGCTCCTTATCTGCATGGCGGAGATACTTCTGCGCTTTTTCTTTTTTGCACGGGTCATACATCACAACATAATTATCGGGCATTCTTAAAGAAAAGCTGTAGTCAAGCCTTCTGCCGAGAGCCTTTTCAAGCATTTTATCGGCAGAGCCCGTGTTTGCACCGCAGGTTATCACGCAGTAAACATAGCTGCCGAGCGAATTTTTAACCTTTGAAGCAAATCTTTTCACTATTTCGGGCAGACCCCAGAAATATACGGGGAAAACAATGCCCGTTTTATCGTTTTTATTTTCGGGAAGTCCGTTTTTGAGCGCATCGACAATATTAACCGCCGTGTCGCCCGTTTTCATGGCAATAACTTCTGCTGCATGCTTTGAATTGCCCGTTGCGGAAAAATAATAAATCATGGTTTGTCACCTTGTATAATAATATATTTTAATTTTATCATATGAATTTTTTTTGTCAATAAGTATTAAACGCTGTATCGTGGCATAATAAAAGTGAACCGTGTGTTCAAAAATTTTAAGGAGAGAAGCTCACAATGGAAAACAACAAGAATCAGCAGAACAACCAGCAGAATAACCAGCAGAATAATAAGAATCAGCAGAACAACAAGGCACAGAATCAGAAAAACCAGAAGAACAGAGAAAATTTCTGAGAAAAACGGTTTTAGTTCTTCACAGCGCAGATAGGAAAACCCCCTGCAAATCCGAGTGTGGTTTGCAAGGGGTTGTTGTTTATTTAAAGAATGCTGCAGGGGAGAAGCCAGATATCATGACCTCTGAAGAAGAATTTATTGATTTCTGCAAGGAATTTTGTGATTTCGAGGAGTGCAGGCATAAGCTCGTATTTCACGAAGGGGCTGTCTGCGCTGTCGGAGAGAAGGTCTGCATTTGACATAGCTCTGTAGAATTCCTCTTCAACGGCAAGGGTTTCAGCCTCTGTCCATGACTTATCGTCAAGAAGTGCAAGCGCATTTTCATAAGCGGCATCAACGGCTTCACGCTTATCGGCTGAAAGGGAGCTGAGGTCCGCTTCTTCATATTTGGTCATCATATCCTCAATTGTTTTGAGGTTTCTGTATTCAAGGAACTGAGGATAACCGCCGTTATTTACTCTTGCATCGGTGATTTCATCGTTTGAAACAAGCTCAACGCACATGCCGATGATATCGTTAACGCTTGCCTGAAGTGTGAGATGGCTCTGGTTTTTAACAAACCATGTGTTATCGGGCAGAGCGCAGGTGCCTGCATCAACGATGCCGTCGGGGCTGATGTAGCTTGAATCAATTGCAGGCTTATAGTCATCGCCGAGAACGGAGCCTACATTTGCAAAAGTGCCGCCGATTGAGGTTGAGGATGCCTGAATAATGTTGTCGGAGCTGAGCTTATAGTTGCCCACTGCTGCGGGAAGCTCAAGGTTATATCCGCTGATAACAAAGATATTCATGCCCTCATCGCTGAGCTTTTTGAGAGTTGCGCCTGCGTTTTTCTGGATGTTGTAGTATCTGTCGGTCTTTTCTTTAAGAACGGCATGCTCCGCATCGGAAATAAGCTTTTTGCTCATTTCGGGGTATGCGCCGCTCGGAACAAGAGCCCACATTGAGGGGCAGTTATAGAGAAGCTTGCCGAGAACCTCGTCAACCGCACGGTCGAGAGTTTCTTCAAGGAAATCGCTGAAGAATTCCTGCGGAATGGCTCTGACAACGGGGTTGAGCAAATATCCGAGAGCAAGATATTCCTCGGATATAAGGTTGATGATGTTGGGAACGAGGTCGTTATAAAGTGCGTTGCCGTCGCTGAAGGTGGTGTTGCCTGCCATGAGGTCGGCAAGGAGATATGAGCCGTCAACGGCTGCAGCGGCAAAAACAACTCTGTCGATATCGTCGGGGTCGCAGTAGTCGGCAAGATAAACGTTGCCGATTGTGCCGCCCAGGCTGATGAAGCAGATGCTTACCTTATCGTGACCCGTCTGAGCCTTTACCATCTGAACATATTCATCAAGCTTTTCTGCGGCAGAGATAACATCGCCGAATGAGCTGTATGAGAAATAATATGTATGGTCATAGCCGTATTCTTCGCAGAATTCTTCCATGTTGACCTGTCTTTTGATGAAATCGTATTCGTTTTCATACTTTGTGGTCGGAAGAACGTTACCGTTTTCGTCCTTTGAATAGCCCTTTGCATAGTTATAGGACTTTTCAGGCTGATTTTTGCATTCTTCAAGTGAATACCAATATTCATCAACCGCAACGTCATTGACTCTTGTTCCGTCGGGGTTGAAATAGTGGCTTGCGAAGCCCTCGTCGAGAACGCCCAGAAGAATGTCGAGGAGCTTATCTCTGTCGTGAAGAGCAACAGCGCCGACTATATCGCCGATTTTTTCTTTGAGGGAATTTTCGAGTGCAATTGTGTCAAACATGAAAGCAAGGTCCATGCCCTCAACAATGGGAAAGCCGTCGCTTGTGAGCAGGTCATTGCCGTTTTCATCCTGAACATAAACCTGCGACTGCATGATGCCGGGAACGATAATCAAAGGGCTTGTGCCGCAGCTGCCGCCGCAGTCGGTTTTGCATTCGCTGTCCCATTCTCTTGCGTATGCAAGAGGTGCAATCGAAAGCACCATGCAAACGGAAAGAATAACGCAGAGAAGTTTTTTGAGTTTCATTGGTATTCCTCTTTTCCGATTATTTATAATCCTTCATATATTCGCCGTGAGCCTCGATAAGCTCGTCAACCATAGCCTTGATATCGTCAATTGAAAGCTCGGCTGCGGTATGGGGTTCGAGCATGGCTGCCATATAGATATCTTCTCTCTTCTTGGTTACGGCAGCGTTGATTGTAAGGAGCTGGGCGTTGATATTTGTCTGGTTCATTGCGGCGAGCTGAACGGGGAGCTTGCCTACATGGCAGGGATGAATGCCCTTGCCGTCGATAAGGCAGGGTACTTCAACGCAGGCATCTGCGGGAAGGTTATCGATAAGTCCCGTGTTGAGAACGTTGCCGCCGATTTTATAGGGATTGCCCGTAACGATAGCCTCCATGATATATGAAGCATATTCGCCCGAACGCTCGTGAGTAATCTGACCGTTATCGAGAATTCTCTCTTTTTCAGCCTTCCAGCCTGCAATCTGATTTACGCAGCGGCGGGGATATTCGTCAAGGGGAATGTTGTATCTTTCGATAAGCTCGGGATACTTTGACTTGATATAGAAGCAGTTGTATTCGGCATTATGCTCGCTGGATTCCGTGCAGTAATAGCCGAAGTTTCTGATATATTCAAATCTTACCATATCGCTGTGCTTTTCTCTGTCGTTCATCTCAAGAGCTCTTCTGCGGATTTCGGGATAGAGGTCATTGCCGTCCTTATCCTCAATTTCAAGCAGCCAGCCCATGTGGTTGATGCCTGCGATAAGCTCTTTTCTGCCCTCAAGCTTATCCTCCATGCCGAGTCTGTTGAGAAGGTCCTTTGAGCAGGACTGAACGGAGTGGCAAAGACCGATTGTTTTAATCTTTGTGTATCTCTGCATATAGCCCGAAAGGATTGACATGGGGTTAGTATAGTTGAGGAACCATGCATTGGGGCATACCTCTTCCATATCGTTTGCGAAATCCTGAAGAACGGGGATTGTGCGAAGTCCTCTCATGATGCCGCCGATGCCGAGAGTATCGGCAATAGTCTGGCGAAGACCGTATTTTTTGGGAACCTCAAAGTCGATGATTGTGCAGGGGTCATAAAGACCTACCTGAATTGCGTTAACAACGAAGGTTGCACCTCTGAGAGCTTCTTTTCTGTTTTCAACGCCGCAGTATTTCTCGATTTTGCATCTGCCCTCATTGACATTCTTGTTCATTGCGCTGAGGATAATATAGCTGTCCTCAAGTCTTTCCTCGTCGATATCGTAAAGAGCGATAACGCTGTCACGAAGAGCAGGTGTGCACATGCAGTCGCCTATAACGTTTCTTGCAAATACGGTGCTTCCCGCACCCATGAATGTAATTTTTATCATAATAATTTCTCCTTTCGGAAATTAATCCGTTACTGAATAAAATTCTTTGTACCACTCGGCAAATCTGCGCAGTCCTTCACGCAGAGAGGTTGACGGCTTGAAGCCGAAATCTTCTTCAAGGGCGGAGGTGTCGGCATATGTTATCGGAACATCGCCTGCCTGCATGGGAACAAGCTCCTTGTGCGCCTCAAAATCGTAATCCTCGGGCAGAACGCCTGCTCTGACAAGCTCCTGCTGAAGAATATCAACGAAATCAAGCAGATTTTCGGGGGAGTTGTTACCTATATTATAAACTCTGTAGGGAGGAAGCGGAAGCCCGTCCTCGCCGTCAGCTTTTTCGGGCGCACACTGCATAACACGCTTTATGCCCTCAACGATATCGTCAACAAAGGTGAAATCCCTCTTGCAGTTGCCGTAATTGAAAATCTGAATTTTTTCGCCCTTGATAAGCTTATTCGTAAAGCCGAAATACGCCATGTCGGGTCTGCCTGCAGGGCCGTAAACCGTAAAGAAGCGAAGCCCCGTTGACGGAATGTTATAGAGCTTTGAATATGCATGAGCCATAAGCTCGTTGCTCTTTTTTGTTGCCGCATAAAGGCTTACGGGGTTATCCACCTTATCGTCGGTGCTGTAGGGGATTTTTTTGTTTGAGCCGTAAACCGAAGATGATGAAGCGTAAACAAGATGCTCAACAGTATTGTGACGGCATGCTTCAAGAATATTATAAAATCCTATAAGATTGCTTTCGATATATACATCGGGATTTGTTATCGAATAACGCACTCCTGCCTGCGCCGCAAGGTTAACAACAACATCAAATTTATATTCGGCAAAAAGGGAATCGATAAAAGCTTTGTCTGCAATGCTGCCCTTTACGAATATCCATTCTGTTTCCGTATTTTCAGCCGCAGTTTTTATTTTTTCAAGTCGGTATTCCTTAATGGAAACATCGTAGTAGTCATTCATGTTATCAATGCCGACTATTCTGATTTTTCCGACCGTGCGAATAAGTTCAAGCACGAGATTTGAGCCTATAAAGCCTGCCGCACCCGTTACAAAAACTGTTTTGCCGCTGAGATTTATGTTGGGAGTTAACATATGTCACCTCAAAAAAATATTTATACATTGTAATTATAGTTTATAACAAATGAAAAATCAATCATAAATATCGCCATATAAAAAATATGTTGATTATTTTGTATTTTGTGATATGATTAAAGTGAAAAAAATTCCGTGGAGGAGAAAATATATGCCTAAGTATCTTATAGTTAACGCAGACGACTACGGTATGTGCCATGCGGCAAACGAAGCCGTTGCAGAGCTTTTTGAAGGCGGATGGCTCAAATCCGCAACCGTTATGATGCCTTGTCCCACAGCGAAAGAGGCTGTTGAATTTTCAAATGCCCACCCCGAGCACGCTATCGGCATCCATCTTACAATGACGAGCGAATGGGGCAAATACCGTTGGAAACCTCTCACAAACGGCAAAACCCTCATCGACGAAGAGGGTTATATGTGGCATGAAAGCGATCAGGTTGAGAAAAACGCTTCCTATGCCGACCTTGAGGCGGAAATCAGAGCGCAGATTGACCTTGCTCACAGCTGGGGAATGAAGCCCTCACATACAGATAACCATATGGGCTCGCTTTACGGTCACTACACAGGCAGACTCGGCCTTGCAAAGATGACCCTGCGTATTTGCGGCGAATACGGCTATGCTTACCGCCTTTACACCGCTCACGATAAAAGAATCTGCCCGAAAGGAACACCCTATTTCCTCTATGCGGCAATAACTCTGCTTTCAAAGAAGTGGGGCAAGAAATATAACGTTGTAATTCCCGATTATCTTCTTTTCCCCGACTGGAATGACGATATGCGTAAAAGCTACGAAACATACAGAGATACCATTCTTAAAATCTGGACGGATATTCCCGAAAACGGAGTTACCGAAACCTTTATTCATCCCTCCGTTGAGTGCGACGAGCTTAAGGGTATCACAGGCAGATGGCAGGACAGAGTTTGGGAATATCAGCTCATGAAGGATCCCTATACTCATAAGTATCTCAAGGACCACGGCGTTGAGCTTATAAGCTACAGAGAGCTTATCAAGATGAAGGGCGGAGTAGTTAAGGGTTAATTCGCAATTCGGAATGCGTAATTCGGAATTGTTGCTTCGCAAGTTTTGTAAAAAAAATCAAGAGGTAATACGGAGTAGTCCGTGTTACCTCTTTTATATTCACAAATATTTATTATTCCGTTTCAAATAATTCAAGCTTTGAGTAAAGCTCTTTTCTTTCTGCCGCTTCCTTTGCGATTTTATTGACTCTTACGGCGGGTCTTTTTCCGAAAAGTGAACGGATCAAGTACCTTGCGCCAAAGAAAACCCAGCCTATCGGAAGCAGTATTTTAAATTTTTTTGCAATGTGCCAGTTTGAATATACAATCGAATTTGCAGACCTGAAAAGCTGCTTTATCATCGGCACGTCTTTTTCGTTTTTGCCCGAAATCAGAAGGCTTTCGTGGCTTCTGTCGGGGCTTTTCTGCCCGAAGTTTCCGCCGCTGAAAATATCTTTGAGGATTCTGTATGTCAGCTTCTTATCGGCATTTTCCGCCCATTTCATACGGGGCGCACCGAGGTATTCGCAGGCTATCGCCGTCATGACTTTTGCCGCTTCCCAAAGACCTATGTCCTTAAGCGGTTCCTCAAACATTTCGAGGAACTTTTTCTCGCCGAGAGATGCGGTAAACACCGCCCAGTCGCAAAGATGGCGCATTCCCAATCCGTCACCCGTCAGGTGGTGGCACATATGCAGGAGAATTATCAGTCCGTGATGAAAATCCGAGGGCACTCTTACCGTACCCACTTCGGTTTCAACCTCTTTTGAGCATTCAACGGTATCGGCAAGATATCCCCTGATTTTTTCGCCTGCTTTTCCTTTCGGAATTCCTGCAGGCTCGGAGTGAAGCTCACAGCGGCAGTTTCCGATATAAACATCATGGAATTCATGGCTTTTATGAGTTTTTTTATAACCGTTTTTCTCCATTGCCTCGCTCGCCGCTTCAAGGTAACGGGTATCAACAAGAAAATCCACGTCACCCATCGACCTCATAAGAGGGTCACGGTAATAAAGCGCAGAGGCATAGCCTTTAAGAATAGTGTACGGAATGCCTGCTTCTGTCATGATTTCGTGAATACGGGTGTGTTCATAGTCGATTTTTGCGTTATCGGCAAGAGCCTGATTGATATTTTTGCCGCCCTTGCTTTTATCCGTTCCCGAAAAAGCAACTAATGTTACCGTCTGAAAATACGCCTCGAACCATACCGCATTCATTTCGGGGCTGTCTGTATCAACATTTTTGCATACATCAAACAGACCGTTTGCCAGAAGGTCAAGCAGTATTTTTTCGTGATTATTGAGTTTCAATGATTTTTCGCTCATCTGAACCATTTAAATATTATTCCAGAATTCTTCGATTTGTTCTTTCGTTGCCGCAACGGAGCCCTGCACCATGTCGGGCTTTCCGCCGCCTCTGCCGGAGCAGGCGGCATTGAGTGATTTTCCGATTTCACGGACATCGCCGTTTCTTGTTGTTACGGCATATTTATAGCCGTTTTCGTCGTTACCCGAAAATACGGCGGCAATTCCGACCTTTTCGGCAAGCATATCGCTGAATATTCTTGCATCGTCGGCACTTCCCGAGTCATCAAACGCAAGGAATTTTTCGCCCTCGGCATCCTTCGCTTTAAGAGCAAAAAGCTCCTTTTTGAGAGCGGAATAAGCAAATGCGGATTCTTTCAGCTTTTCAAGAGTTCTTTCAACGGCTTCGGTGATTTCCTCGGTTTTTGCCTTGAGAAGATTGGAAATTTCAAGAACGCTCTTATTCTTTTCGCAGTAATCCTCATAGGCTTTTCTGCCGATTTGCAAAGTAATTCTTACTCCCGATTTATAGTTCATCATCGAAACGGCTTTGATTATTCCAACTTCGCCCGTATAGGCAACATGAGTGCCGCAGCAGGCGCAAAGGTCAACATCACCGATTTTTGTAAGACGGATCTGACCTTCAAGCTCCTTTTTGCTTCTGTAAGCATAATTTTCAAGCTCCTCGTCGGTCGGATAAATCGACTCAACGGGGATATTTTTATAAACAGCCTCATTTGAAAGGCGTTCGATTCTTTCAAGCTCCTCGTGCGAAATAACGCCGTTGAAATCAACGGTTATTGAGTGCTCGCCCATGTGAAAGCCAACGTTGTCAAAGCCGCATACGGAATGCTGGATTCCCGAAAAAATATGCTCGCCCGTGTGCTGCTGCATATTGGCAAATCTCTTTTCAAAGTCAAGCTTACATTCGGTTTTGCCCGTTTCAACCGCCGTTTTGCAGATGTGGATTACTTCGCCGCCTTTTTCAACGGTGTCAATAACCTCTGCAGAGCCGATAAATCCCGTGTCGCCCGGCTGACCGCCGCCCTCGGGGAAAAATGCAGTTTCGTCAAGGATAACCTCGAAGCCTCTCTTGCCCTCGGTGCAGGAAATAACATTTGCGGTGAAGTTCTTTATATACTGATTTTCATAATAAAGCTTGCGTGCCATAAATAACTCCTTGGTGTTCAATATATATGAAGTATATCACATATAATTTTTTTTGTAAAGAAAAGCGATTTTAATAAAGCTGTAATATTTATGAAACACATCTGTAATTCCGACGAATTATTGTTAAATAAAAGAAAAAATATCTTTTTTTGAAAAAAGCATGACAGAACGGAAATTATGTGATATACTCAAATAACATTTATAAACACGAACGGAGAAATAATTTATGAAAGAATATTTCAAGAGACTTTCAGATAACTGCCCGAAGCGCAGATTTATTTTTTGGTGGATATTCAGACTTCTGATGATTTACGCCTTTATTGCAGGATTTTTCAAAGACCCGTTTGACATAACCGACCCCTTGCAGGTCGGCGCAAACCTTCTCTGCATGTTCATCTGGGAAATCTTTATGCTCTTCCCCGAAAAGAGCATTTTCAGACATATGTCGTCGGCTTTCCAGTCATTCCTGACAGTTATGATTTTCTGCGCTTCATTCGGCGGAAAATTCCTCAACCTCTATTATGACTTCCGCTGGTGGGACGTTATACTTCATTTTGTAGGCGGCGGTGCATGCGTATTCTTCGGCTATGAAATCGTATGCGCCATTCTTAAAAGAGATAAAAAATCCGCACCCCTTGCGCTTGTTATTCTCGCTTCCGTAGGATTTTCATTCCTCGGTGCAACGGGCTGGGAGCTTTTCGAATTCGGCTTTGACCAGATAGCAGGCATGATGAGCGGCTATCCCGGCGATGCACAGCATTGGTCGCTTGCCCTTGCAGAGGGCACACCCAAGGCTCTGACCCTCTTTGACCCCATAGTTGATGAACGCTGGCCTATCATGGATACCATGGCCGATATCGTTCTCAACACCGTGGGTGCAGTTGTTTCCTACATATTCATTAAAATTTATCCTTACAGACACAAAGGAAAATATAAATTTGATTTTGAATTTTAATTATAAACTGACGGCTGTTTTATGACAGCCGTTTTTTGTTCACAAAAATTTTTAAAACAAATTTTGCAAAAGATGTTAACTTTTAAGTTATTTTGTGTTATAATAACAAAATAATAGTAAAATAGGTGAATTATTGATATTAATAAATAACGGCAGGTGATTCTGTGGGTGAAAGAAAAGAACGCTCGGGCAAATATGAGGATATCTCGAGCTACAGCACCCCGAAGGGTTTAAAAAACAAAATGAAATTTTTTCTGGAAATCAAGTTCAAGCCCTTTTTCCTCAAAAATCAGAAAAGAAATCTCAAGGCGATACTCAGCATCCTTATCTGCCTTGTTCTTGTTGTTTCCGCAGTGGGCGGTGCATATATAAGAAAGATGCTTTCTCTTATCAACGTAAGCTCAGGCGACTTCGGTAATCCCGATGCAACCTTTGCGGAAGAGGTTGAGGATGAGGCGATGTCGTTCAACACCATTGCCGATATCATGAGTGCAGACTCCATAAAGGAGCTTCTCAAGGCGTGGGCAACCAACGGCGGCGAAAAGATTTATAATAAAAAGGTTATCAATGTTCTTCTGATAGGCGAGGATGATGAGGACGGCTCTCACCGCTCCGACTCAACAATGCTTGTTTCGGTAAACACGAAAACGAAAAAGATTACCATAACATCCTTCCTGCGAGATTCGTATACCTATATGAATATCAACGGCAGCGAGAGATATGACAAAACCAACCATTCTTATGCATGGGGCGGCGCAACGGCTCTCATGGAGGTTCTTTCGAATAACTACAAGATAAAGATTGACCATTATGTTTCAATCAACTATCAGTCCTTCAAGGCGGCGGTTGATGCGCTCGGCGGTGTTTCGGTTCCCATAACCGAAAAAGAAGCAAATTACATGAACCGCACAACCAAAGTAAAGGGCTTTGAAAGCGGTGACAGCGTTCTGCTCAACGGTGAAAGAGCTTTGATTTATGCAAGAATCAGAAAGCTTGACAGCGAGGTTGAAAGAACAAGAAGGCAGAGAGAGCTTATCAGCTCTGTTATCAAAAACGTAAAGGCATCGTCACTTTCCGACCTTAATTATGCAATCGAAACCTTCCTGCCTTATATTACAACGAATTACAGCTCGGGCGAAATTCTTTCGCTCGGTATGCAGGCTTTAAGCGAAGGCTGGCTGAAATATGAAATCGTCAGTCAGGTAATGCCAACGGAAGAGCTTCGCTACGGCGTTTCTAATTTCCGAACCTATACGGGCTATCTTGATGTGTGGATTGTTGATTATATTAAGGCGGCAAGGGAGCTTCAGCTTGCGCTTTACGAACAGACAAATATCGAAATAAACCCCCTGACCCATATTTCTGCAATAGACCTTGCAAGAGGCAGCAAGTCGGCTTCCTCGGATAACTATGATGACGATGACGGTTATGATGAAACAACCACCGAGGAATACGAGCCTCATTACTATACGGAGGAAGAATCAACAACCAGAAGGAGTATTTTTAACAACGATTGGTTTAATCGAGGCGAAAACACAACCGACGGTGAGCCGACAACCTACGATTGGGGTTTTTATCCCGCAGAATCAACTCAGGAGGATTCCGGCGGTTGGAATGAAACCGAGGAATCAACCGAAGATAACGGCTATTACGAAGAAGAGCCTGCTGATGACAGCGGCTATTACGAAGAGGAAACAACCACAGATCCGTTTTACGCACCGTGGTAAAAAAATAACACAGGCAGATGCCTGTGTTATTTTTTATGTCCGATGATTAATATCACTGCAGAACAATACAACTCGCCGAAGGCGAATAATACTTATATTTTCGGGGGAGCAGTACGGTGCTTTCTGTGTTTTTCGTGGGGCTTCGGCTCAATGTTGCCTGCCTTTGTAAGAGCGATTTTTGTCATTACAGGGCCTACAAGCTCATAAATGAGAACCGAGAAGAGAACTATGTTGCGGACAATCTGACCGACCTCGCCGAGAGCCATAACGGTAACTGACATTCCGAGTGCAACGCCTGCCTGAGGAAGAAGGGTGATGCCGAGATATTTGGTTGTTTTTTCGTCGCACTTCATAAGCCTTGCGCTCGAATATGCGCCGAAATACTTGCCGAGTGAACGGCTGATTATATACGCTGCACCGATTCCTACGATTACGATATCGGTGAAAACGCTCAGCTCAAGCTCTGCGCCGCTCATAACGAAGAAAAGAACAAACAGAGGAACGGTCCACTTATCGGTTTTTTCCATGATTTCGGCAGAGAAATCGCACATGTTGCAGAATACCGTGCCGAGCATCATGCAAACGAGAAGGGTTGAAAATCCGACATGAATGCCGCCGATTTCAAATTCAATCATTGAAAGTGCAACTGTGAAAAGCACGCAGGTAACAGAAAGGCAGAGTCTTTTGCTGTTGGAGCTGAAGAATCTTTCAAAAACGGAGAAAAGAAGACCCATAACGAAGCCGAGAAGAAGCGATGCAACAATTTCAATGAGAGGTTCAATAACGATTGATGCAACGTTGAACTGACCGTGCTCAATAGCCTTTGCAATACCAAAGGAAACAGCAAAAATCACAAGACCCACGGCATCGTCGATAGCAACAATGGGGAGAAGCAAATCGGTAAGCTTACCCTTAGCCTTATACTGACGGACAACCATCAGCGTTGCGGCGGGAGCGGTTGCGGCGGCAATTGCACCGAGGATAACAGCCATTGAAATCGGGAGCTTTTCACCAACAATAAAGTGAAGTCCGATAAGTGAAGCATCAACAAGAAGAGTTGCAACAAAAGCCTGGAAAATACCGATGAAGGTGGCAGTTTTACCAATCTGCTTGAGCTGCGAAAGGCGGAATTCATTTCCGATTGCAAAAGCAATAAAGCCGAGAGCTGCATCGGAGATAATCGAATATTCCTTAACATTTTCAACGGAGGTGAAGCCCATGCCGTTGATTCCGAGAGCGCCGAGGCAGTAAGGCCCGATAAGTATGCCGGCAACAAGATAACCCGTTACCGAAGGCAGACCGAGAGGCTTGACGATTCTGGACATCAGAAGACCTGCGCCCAGAGCGATTGAAATGCAAAACAGAGTTTCCATTTTTTCATCATATCCTTATTATATATTTTTACCAAATTAGTATATTAGCAGAACATAATGCCAAAGTCAAACGAAAAGTTAAAAAAATATTCACAAAAAATTATTGACAAATCAGGGAAAAATCGCTATTATGTTAATTGCAACCGAACAAATGTTCTGCAAACAGGAGGTGATTCCGTGGATAAGAAAAATTATCCGCTTCAGATTGAAGTTCCGATTTCTGAAATTAAACAGCAGGTGGATTACGCCCGAACCGTCTGCTCCGACCTTTTCAGGCTCTTTTCGCCCGAAGAGCCCGACACGGAATTTCTTGCAAGTGAATACGGCTCCGTTCGTACCAGGCTTTCCATGATGCTCGATTTTCTTTTTCAGGCAAAGCTCTGGTGCGAAACAGTTAATGAAGCAATTAATAAAGAAAAGGAGAAATAATGGAAAATTTCAGAATTGATTTTACCCTGTCCGATCCCTTTCCCGACGGCAAAAGAATCGGCGAAATCGGTGAGAAGAATGCTGCACAGCTTATTATCACTCCGCCCGAAAACCTTGCTTCAAGGGAAGAAATCAAGTCATATATTGTTGCGTTTTCAACTGAAAAGGGTCCTGTCAGAATCGGTCCCTTCCATAAAGCGGAAATGCTTACCATTCCGGTCAATAACGCTCTTACCGTCGGCACGGCTCTTTCCGTTCAGCTTGAAGGCTACGATGCAGACGGCGAATTCATCATAAAAAGTCCCGTCTTAAGCGGAATTATGATTTCAAATTCAATCGGTGACTGCGAAACCTCCGACGGCTCGCAAGACAGCGTCATTCCCGGTCATCTGCATGATAATCTTGATACTCTTGATTCTTTTTCGGAAGAAAGCGGTGTTCTTACTTATAAAGGCAGCGAGGTTTTCTCCGCAATAAAGATTAAAACAGTTGTTTTAACTTCATTATATGATTCTTTTTCAGCGTTTGCCGATATGCCGCTCAGTGGCTGTTTTACTGTTCTGGCAGGCGAAGATTCGGACGGAAATCCTTATGTTCCCGAAGGTTCTGAAATCGTGAGCGTTGAGGTGAATATCGCTTCAAAGGAAAATCCCGAGTGGGTAGATTTACGTAATATGAGCAGTGCGGAGTCCTTTGTGCCGTATGTTGTTAATTTGCATAGAGCATTTTATTCCGATTTCCTTAACGGAATGGTTATTGCAACAGTCTTTTTTCCTGCTGAAAAAAATATTTTTTATGATGCAATTTCAAACTATATTCTTTACGGCGTCAGAGTAAAATATATTGCCGAAAGCGAGGAAGCGGAATAATGGAAACGGAGGTTCTTGTTTCGCTTATTACTCTTTGCGGTTCGGCACTCGGCACCTTTGCGGGAATTGCAGTTAACTCAAAGCTTACCAATTTCCGCATTGAGCAGCTTGAAAAGAAAGTGAATAAACATAATAACGTTATTGAACGCACCGTAAAACTTGAAGAAAGAGTGGGTGCGCTTGATTACAGACTCAGGGAAATCGAAAATCATTGAGGAGAGAAAAACATGGATATAAATTGGAAAAGAAAGCTTACAAGCAGAAAATTCTGGGCGGCTGTGGTCGGATTTATTACTCCGATTCTGCTCGCCTTCGGAGTTTCAGACAGTATAACAACGCAGGTTACCGCAATAATCATGGCAGGTGCGGCAGTCGTTTCGTATATCATCGGTGAAGGCTTCATTGATGCTTGCGGAAAGGAGGAATAGGCCGCTTGAAAACTAATACGGGTCTTGTTGACTACGCTCGTTCACAGCTCGGGAAGCCTTATTGGTACGGCACCTTCGGCAATACCGCAACACTTAGTCTGCTCGATGCAAAAAAGAAGCAGTATCCCGACCACTATGGAGATAACCGACTCGAAAAATACAAATCCGAAACAGGCGAAAGAGTTCACGATTGTGTGGGACTTATCAAAGGTTATCTCTGGAGCGAAAATTTTGTTGCAAAGCCGAAATATAATGCATCGCAGGATGTTTCCGCAAACGGTATGCTCAAAATATGCACCGAAAAAGGCAGTTTTGATACCATGCCCGAAATGCCGGGTATTCTCGTATTCAAAAAGGGTCATGTAGGTGTGTATGTCGGCAACAAAAAAGTAATTGAAGCAAGGGGCTTTAATTACGGCGTTGTTGAAACGGAGCTTCAGAAAAGAGGCTGGACCGATTGGGGTAAATGTCCGTGGATAAACTATCCTACGGAGGGAAATTACTTTATGTCGTGCGCCCACGATGAGGTTTCAATCGTTGATGCGCTTAAAAAAATCGGAGAAAAAAGCGACTTTGCCTACCGCAAAAAAATTGCCGCCGCAAACGGTATGCCCGATTACAGAGGAACCGAAAAAGAAAACGTAAAGCTCCTTTCTCTGCTGAGAACGGGTATGCTTATAAAGCCGTGATTTGCCTATAACCAATTATATGCAGGCGAATGATATCTGCTGCTGACTTTTTTATTCATTACAAAGAAAAGCCGTGCATAGAATATTGCGAGGTGAGAATATGAAGAAAGAAATCAAAACCTATGCAATTTCAATTGCCGCAGCCCTTGCGGCAGGAGGCTTATCCGCCTTGTTTACGGCAGGAAACATGGATATCTATTCCGAAATTGTCCAACCGCCGCTTGCTCCCCCGCCGGTGCTTTTCCCGATTGTATGGACACTTCTCTACATACTTATGGGTGTCGGTGCGGCGATGGTTTATCTTCAAAAGGAAGAAAACCCGAGGGCGGCACGGAATTCGCTTGCAGCCTACGGCGTGAGTCTGTTTCTGAATTTCTTCTGGAGCATTATTTTCTTCAATATGCAGGCATTTCTGTTTTCGTTCATCTGGCTCGTTTTGCTCTGGGTGTCAATACTGATAACTATTCTGCAATACAGAAAAATCAGTCCCATGGCCGCCGCTCTTCAGGTGCCTTATCTGCTCTGGGTAACCTTCGCAGGATATCTCAATCTCGCAATTTATATTCTTAATATGTAGAAATATAAAAGCAATTTGTCGGGAGTGGCTCACGGAGATGAAAAAGAGCTGAAAAGAAACAAAAAATAACCTTTTAAAAATTTATTCTATTAAACCGGCTTGCAGAGGTTAATTTCCTTTGCAAGCCGAATTTTTTTGTTCAGTTTCTTTTGTTCTCCGCTTCGTGAGGCATTCCCTTGTTTTATTCTTCCATCTGTTTACCGAGAAAATTTGCCGCAATCTGTGCAAGCTTTGTTTCAGTCTGTGTGGGGCATGAGCCGTTTTCGTTGAGAAGCATAACGAGTGCGCCCGAGATATCGCCGCCGCCGATAATCGGAAAAATAACGGCAGCCTCTTTATCGACGCCTTCAATGGGACGCATGCGCTCGCTGTCAACGCAGCACACATAATTTTCACGTTTCTCCATGATGCTCTCAAGGCTCTGACTGATTCTGCGGTCAAGCACCTCTTTCTTTGAAATGCCTGCGCAAGCGATAACGCTGTCACGGTCTGTGATGATAACCGCAAGCCCCGTGCCTCTTGCAAGCACGTCGGCATACTGACCCGTAATCGATGACAGCTCGCCGATGGGCGAATACTTCTTGAATATAACCTCTCCGTCCGTATCCGTATAAATCTCCAACGGGTCGCCTTCACGGATACGCATGGTGCGGCGGATTTCCTTGGGGATAACGACCCTGCCGAGGTCGTCGATTCTTCTGACAATACCTGTGGCCTTCATATTTTATCTTTCTCCTTGTTTGTTATATTTGCCCTGTTATTGTTTGTCAGATTATGTGTTTTATGCGGAAAAAAGTTGGTAAATTGAAAAACTAAACGCAGCCAAAATTACGAAATTTTTTAAACCTCAACGGCAACATATCGGCAACAACGTCATGCCCGCCCCCGAAGATAAAGAATGGCTTATTATTCTTTAAAAACAAAAGCGACGAGTTTACGCTCGCCGCTTATTTGCTCACACCTTATTTTTCAAGCTTACTTTTAACTTCTTCTGCATCTTTTTCTGCCATATCAGCTTCAACATCATAACCACGTTTGCGAAGTGTGTCGGCGAGTTTCATATACTCTGCACAAGCTTTTTCATATTCACCTAAATCCTCATAAAGACTTGCTTTACAGTAAAGCTCGTCGCAGAAATATGAACCTATTTCACCTGCCTTATTGTAGCATTCAAGAGCTTCATCATATTTTTCAAGCTTCTTCGCAATGTCACCACCGTGAATATACATTCTCCAATCATCAGGAAATCTTTCAATTGCTTCTTTGAAAACGGAATATCCTTCATCATATTTGTCAGCATAACTCAGAGCGATGATAAGATTATCGGTTTCTCTCGGACTGTCGGGATTCAGCTTTGCTTTTTCGGTTTGCTCTGCAAGAATTTCATCGCCTTTTCCAATAAGAAAATAAAAACTCATTCTCTGCATACAAGCAAGGTGATAATTTGTCGGATCATCGGCAGGGTTATCATTTACAGCTTTGTCAAACCATTCAGTCGCAACGTCTTTGCAACAGTTCATCATACACTTGTGTATCCAGCCGTAAATCCATTTATCCTCTGTTGAAAGCTCGCCCTCTTTCATAAGATTAAGATACTCTGCACGGCAACGCATAAAATCTTCGGGGTCGTGTGACTGCTCATAAACAGATGACAAACGCTGAGCGTAGTTATCGTAGGCAACGGAAATCTTTTTATAAAAATCATCAACTGTCACTTCGTAGAGCCTTGCAAGCTCGGGCAAAATCAGAACGTCAGGCAAAGTTGTTCCGCACTCCCATCGAGAAACAGTCTGAGAATTTACATTCAGTTTTTCCGCAACCTGCTCCTGAGTCAAGCCTTTTGCAAGACGGAATTTTTTGAGATTGTCGCTGAAAATATTGTTCATCGTTTTCACCTTTTTCAAATTTTTCTCGAAGCTTCTGTTGTGATTATATCACGCAAGTTCGAATTTGATAAGGTCTTATTTTATGAACAGACTCTTGATTTCTGTGTAGTCAATGCAAGCGTTTTTACTGCGGTGAGAATTTTTATAAAATTACACTGTTTTTTACTAAATATCCGTTGAAAGGTTGTTTGAGAAATCAATCAGGTTTTCAATAATTGATTTTAGGCTGATTTTTATCACTGAAAGTCCATTTTTTAGGACATTAAAAATTTTATAATATACGCATAGGATAAATAAAATTGATTTTTGAGAGGTGATATAAATGTGGACTTTATGCGTGATAATTTCAGGAATAGTAGCGTTTTATAAAACATTGACTAAAGGATTATAAAAATATACTGAGTTTTAAAAGGAGTTGAATATGCGGGTAATTTTTCTGATTGCTTTATCGGTCGGTGTGTTCCGGAAAGAAATTACTAAAGATTATTAACTCCACCGTTATCAGGTTTTCCGACAGCGGTAAACCTGATAACGCATAATCCATCAACAAAAAAGCCGATACAACTAAATAATAGAACGCTTATTCCGTTTTTATTTGAGTTCAACTTTTTTGGTGCTGTGCTTTTTACTTCTGCGGACATAATCTTCGTTGATTTCGTCGCTCCAGTTTGCACAGAGAGGTGCACTTGCACGCACATTGCAGACGGCTTTTGCGACGGATTCGTAGACGATGCTTGTGCCCTCTTTATCGGCATTATAGTTTACCGCTCTGTCGGCACCGATGCCGTATCTTGCGGCAGTTTCAACTGCATCAATATTTGCACCGATGAAAAGGAATTCCCAGCCGTATTTCTCTTTCTGTCTTTCAATCATTGCCTTTACTTTGTCAATTGTATAATGTCGGCTTGCGTTTTCCATACCGTCGGTTGTGATGATGAACATTGTGTTTTCGGGCACATCTTCAGGTCTGGCATACTTGTGGACATTGCCGATGTGGTGAATCGCTCCGCCAATTGCATCGATGAGTGCGGTGCAGCCTCTGACGGTGTAGTCACGGTCTGTCATGGGCCTGATTTCGGAGAGTTTCACTCTGTCGTGAAGCACTTCACTTTCGTTATCAAAAAGTACGGTTGAAACATAGCATTCGCCGTCCTGCTTTTTCTGCTTTTCAATCATAGCGTTGAAGCCTCCGATTGTGTCGTTCTCAAGACCTGCCATTGAGCCGCTTCTGTCAAGAATAAATACGAGTTCTGTGATGTTGTTTTTCATTTTAAATTCCTCCAAAAAATAAAAATGCGGTTGCCGGGTTTCTCAACCTTACAACCACATTATAGCGAATTATTTTATTCAATTGGTCGCTCGACGGGAGACTTTTTACTGCTTGACATAAAGCTTAATCACTTTGGCAGAGTCAAGTTTTTTCATTGTTTTACTTTCTTGGGCTATAGCCATAAGTTCAATGTTGTTTTTATCGCAAAAGTTTTTGATTATATCGCAATCAAATATTGTTTCGATTTCTTCTTTTAATTCCCCGAAAACAGAATTTATCATCTGCGCTGTTTCTTCATCTTCTGTAACAGGTTTAAAAAACATATAAACAAGTTTTGCTTTTTTGCCTTTTTGATGCTCTTTTATTCCGAGCAGATGACAAACAAACTGTTTTACATCAAAGCGAGCAGATTTTTTATCGATATCAAACAAATCCAACGATACATTAAATTCTTCCGCAGGCTTTTCTTTTCCGGGAGCCAAATCTTTTAGCGAAGCTTCGTTTTTGAAATAATCCCAATAAGCGCTTCTGAACATGGGTTTATGACAGTCAAAAATCTCATGGCACTTTGCTTCAACAAAAATATCACATTTGTCATCTGCAATAAAAGCATCCAATTGAGGAGATGTTTTTGCACCTGCAAAAATTCTGCATTCTTTTTCGAATTCAACGCCTTCTTTTGTAAATGATTTTCCGAAAATATCACTGTCTGTGCCGTCTCTTAAAGCAAGATAACAGAATCTTGATGACGATGCAACACTTGCCATTTTTGGGGGCATCGATCCGTATCTGCCGTTTTTGGCATCGAGTTCTCCGCCTTTTCCTCCAGCATTGGCGGAAGTGTTTTTGTTTCCTTTGAATTTAAGATAATGGTTATAATACTTCTTTTCCATTTCATCAACAAAATCAGAAAACGCAGATTCGCTATAATAATTAGGGTATTTACGTTCGGGTTTTCCTTCTTCATTAATTACATATGTTAATATATCATCAACGAGATTATTTTTAATTACAGTATCAAATTTCTCTTTGGGTGTCGATATGTTTTTGCTCATTTTTAACTCCTTTTCGTTCAACAACCCAAAAGCACCTGGTCAAATTCAAACAGTGCTTCGTTTATTTCAAAAATATCATAGACACCCTTTTGCAGATAATATCTGATTATCTTATCAAAAGTAAAACTGCGTGAGAGGGTCAGACCTGCAGATGCAAGCAAATCCTGTGTTTCATCAAGAGTCAGTTCAAGTGCTATTGCGAATGCAACGGCAGTCTGCTTTGACGGTTTGTATGTATCGGGATTGCACTTGATTTTGGAGAATGTTTTCTTGTCAACGTTGGCTTTTTTGTAGCATTCAACATCGGTCATTCCCTTTGAATCAATGTAGTCAAAAAGCTTATATGCAAAGGATTTATCCATTGCTTTCATATATTCTGCGAGCGTTTTGTTTCTTGCACTGCTGTATTCGGCAGGTGCAGGCATTGAAGCGCACATAGGAGGTTCGGGTGCGCTGAGTTTGTCTCTGCGTCTGATTTCATTCGGAAGAAGTGTTCTTTCAAAACATTCAATTTCCGATGTGAAAACAGCTTCACATTCTTCAACATAATCATCATCGATAAACTCACTGATTTCGTTGAAAACAACCCTGCTGAATTCATAAGATTTACGGTCATAAATACAGAGATAAACATTAAGTTCGTGTTCAAAAAGGAATTCGGTAATAACCTGAATTGCGAATTTGAGCACCCGGTCTTTCGGGTATCCGTAAGCGCCTGCGGATATAAGCGGAAACGCAACAGACTCACAACCGTTGGCAACAGCCAATTTGAGTGACTCAATGTAGCAGGATTTGAGGATAATGCTCTCACCTACAAGTCCGCCGTGCCATACGGGACCCGATGTGTGGATGATATATTTCGCATCAAGGTTATATGCACCCGTAATCTTTGCAGAACCGAGACCGAGAGGCCTGATTTTACGGCATTCAGCATCAAGCAACGGACCTGCGGCGGTATGCACGGCAAGATCGACACCGCTGTAACCCACCATTTCTTCGTTGGTGGTGTTTACAATAGCATCAACCTTCATTTTGGTTATATCTTGTCTTATGATTTGCAACGGCACGGTATCACCTCATTCAAATTATAATTATTATATCACAAAATTTCTCCTTTGCAAATACAACCACTATACACATAATATCAAAAAATCCGATTGATAACTTTTTCATTCAACCATTATTCAAAAAACTGATTCAAAAAACTACAATTAACGTTATTTACGGTTAACGTCTTTTTGCAAAAGTAAATGCAACCGAAATTGCGGTTTTACCCCGAAAAGTTGCGTTTAGTTTTTCATTTAACCTCAAAAAACTGATTCAAAAACCGACATCAAAGAGAGTTTTATGGGACAGCAAAGATGATAAACTTCAGTTAAAGTAATAAGCTGACAGAGGTGCATATGCGTGAAAAAGTTTTTGGTTTTGTTTTTATTATTTATCATGTTTTACTCTTTTGCTGTTCCCGTTTCCGCATATATCCTTTCTCCCGAAGAAATATACGGAGAGACTGACAAAGGTTACGATGAAGGGTATGAGGACGGTTTTGAGGACGGCGGCGGAAAGATTATATACAAAACAAGGGAAGTTTCGGCAAAGAAATATATTGCCGACCATGAAACAAGATTCCGTGAGCTTTATATAACTTTTCTGCTTGTTCTCGGAATTTGCGTTGTGCCGCTTCTCATTTTCCGTTATATAATAAAAAAAGATTCTTTTTTGGATTGTGATGCAACAATAATAACCGTTGTTTACAATTTACTTGCTTGCGGTATAATTACATATATTATGTACCGTATTGATTATCTTGTACCGTGCATCAGTATAGTTGTTTTATGGGGAATTGTGTGCAAAAAAATTCTTGCAAGCTGAAAACGGAGGTGTATTGAATGATAGAGGAAATATTGATAAATATTGTTCATCAAGTCATACATGGCATTTAGATACATTAAGTTGTACTGCTTTTGTTCGTTGGTTCTAGGATAGAAACAATCCTCTTCTTTACTGTCGCTTGGCGAATGCAAATTGGAACCGTCAACTGCAAGCAAACAATAACCTTTGTATAGTTTTTGATAAGAAAAGGATTGTGTAAATTGATGAAACAGATATTCAAAAGCATCAAATGAAATTTTATTGCGTTGTTGGATAAATGCAGAAACGGTAGGTGTATCTTTTTCAAAATTAAAAAAGTCTAAAAGTTCACATTTTAAATCTTTGCTGCTCATAGAAAGAATGGAGTACATCATTTTTTCAAAAGGCAGCTTTCTTTTTCTGCAAAAATCTTTTTTGCAAAGAATTGTAGGTTTAATGATATTTCCTTGATTGTAATTCCTTCGTCACCATTAAGGTCAAAGGTCATTTCTTACTTCTTACAGGAGCCATAGTTTTGGAATAAACCGTTCCGCCTTTGGTCTAATGTCAATGTTATTTTGTTGGTGCCGGCAACGGTATTTACGGTTGAGAATGCTATGCACATGACAGGAACAAGCATCAACAAAGAAAGAAACAAAAATAAAATTTTTTTACAAATTAACTTCCTCATGAAAATAAATCTATTAAGAATATTATATCGCAAATTTAAAAACATCACAAACAATCGATGATATTTGTAGAAAAAACACGCTCTTTGTAGAAAACATGCTTTCACAAGCAATTTAAAAGAATATAATTTTTTATCACATAAGAAAAACTGCATCCTAAAAAGATAAACTTTAGACCTCTACTATTAAAAACAAAGTAAAAGGTTTATTGCTGATATTATGATTATGTGAAATATTAGCGGGATTCTGTGGCAAAGGAATACAGATTTTGTGTGATAAGGGATTGGAAAAAATGAGGATTTTGATATTTGCTGATGATGAGGCAACTTCAAATCAGCTTGAAACAATAATTTCAAAAAAGGAAACAGAGTATATCATTGAGAAGATTAAAAGCGTAAAGGATGCTGAACAATCAAAAAACAAGGTGTTCGATATTGTGTTTATTGATGTTTGCCTACATGACGAAGGCGTGGCAAGAGTATTATTTGTTCAAAAACTGTTTCCTGAATGTAAAATAATCTTTGTTTCTGACAGTATAAGCGATGTATCTGAATTAATGTTGAGTGTTGTGCCGTCCGGAGTGTTAGAAAAGCCCTTGCAATCTAATATAATTTACAGATATTTGGATAGCGCAAAAGATGAGATGAATAAAATTGATCAAAGGTTTTGTTTTATGGAAAAAGGCAGAAAAAGGAGTTTGATGTTTTCGAATATTATCTATCTTGAAAGTAACAGAGAAAGGCTTCTTGTAAAAACAGTACGGTCAGATTTCAGCTTATGGATGAAAATGAGCGATGCTGAAGCACAGTTTCCGGATTACTTTGTAAGATGCCATAATAGTTTCCTTGTGAATATGAAGTTTATTGTAAGTTATAAAGGAAATTGTTTTAAACTTATGAACGGTCAGGAAATAATGGTGAGTCGTTCAAAAAAGGATCAGACAATTGAAAAATTCTATGCATATAGGGATGCAATAAGGTGAAAAATGTTGTTTTTTGTAGAAAAAAAACGCCAATTATATGATTGGCGTTTTCTTTGTTGTGTTTACATTTATAATATACGTAATCCTTTAAATAATCCTTTAAAAAGCGAGAATGGAGAACACGGGATATGGATAATAAATACGATGAACTTGAGCGAAAAATAAAAAATTATGTTGCCGAAAATATTGTCATGAAACAGTTGTCCGATGAGGATCTGAAAGAAAAGATTGACAGCATAACTCAGCAGTACTGCAATGATATTTATCTTCCTATTTCGATTAAAGCACAGATAGCCGAAAGCGTTTTCGATTCAATCCGAGGATTCGGTCTTCTTGACGGAATTTTAAAAGACGACACCATAACAGAAGTTATGATTAACGGCGAGAATAATGTGTTTATTGAAAAGAACGGCAGACTTATCAAAGAAGAAAGAACATTTGAATCTGAAAAACAACTCGTTGATATTATTCAAAGAATAGTTGGTCTTGCGGGCAGAGAAGTCAATCAGGCGAACCCTATAGTTGACACTCGTTTGCCGGACGGTTCGCGTGTTAACGTTGTTCTTCCACCGATTGCGCTTTGCGGTCCTACGGTAACAATACGAAAATTCTCCAAGACACCGATGACAATTCAGCAGCTTATTAAATACGGTTCAATAACTCAAGAAATTGCAGATAAACTTGAAATTCTTGTTAAGGCTAAGTACAACATATTTATCAGCGGTGGAACTGGTTCCGGTAAAACCACTTTCCTTAACGCACTTTCAAACTACATTCCTAAAGATGAACGTGTTATAACGATTGAAGATTCTGCTGAACTTCAGATTGTAAATATTGATAACCTAGTAAGTCTGGAAACCCGTAATGCGAACACATCTGGTACGGGTGCGATAACAATCAGAGATCTTATTAAATCCTCATTGAGAATGCGTCCCGAAAGAATAGTGGTCGGTGAGGTCCGTGGCGGCGAGGCGCTGGACATGCTTCAGGCGATGAACACCGGTCACGACGGATCTCTTTCAACAGGACATGCCAATTCTGTAAAGGATATGTTGAGCCGTTTGGAAACAATGGTTCTTCAGGGTGCTGACGGATTGCCTCTTGAGGCGATAAGACAGCAAATTGCTTCGGCGGTTGATATAATCATTCATTTGTCAAGACTCAGGGATCATTCAAGAAAAACTATGGAGATTTGTGAAGTTGTCGGATATGAAGACGGAAAGATAAAACTGAATCCGCTTTATGTGTTTGAGGAGGATGATAATTCAACACTTGAAAAGGTTTCGGGTGGTCTTAAACGAACCGAAAACCCGATGATAAATGACTTCAAACTCAGACTTATGGGATACAAAGACAATATATGAGGAGAAGAGAGTATGGGATTTTTCAAAAAGAAAA
This sequence comes from uncultured Clostridium sp., assembly GCA_964547575.1. Lineage (GTDB taxonomy): Bacteria > Bacillota > Clostridia > Oscillospirales > Acutalibacteraceae > CAG-177. The sequence goes on along the minus strand of CAZJOH010000007.1, from coordinate 11,178 downwards.
AAACGGTAGAAGAAGAGCCTGAATTCCTTGTGTCCGTACTGAACACGTCAGTTTATAATTACGGCGTATACAATCTTAAAAGCAAAGAGAAAGTAATAAGTTTTGCTGTTGCTTTTGTGGTAGGTGCGTTTGCAGGTTATGTTTTTTATGGCGGAATCGGAGTGGATTCATATGGCGATCCCACAATGGTTACATATATATGCAATATTGTTATTTCAGGAATTGCAGGATTCCTTTTCGGAAAAGCATTTCTTCCCATCCGAAAAGATATGGTACTCAAGAGCAGAAAAAACCAGCTCAGAACACAGTTCATTTCGCTTCTCGATTCGCTTTCAACTTCAATTGCATCCGGTAAGAATGTTCCTATGGCATTTGAGTCAGCAAGAGAAGATCTTTCTGTTCAGTTTTCGGATGATTCGTATATCATCGGCGAACTCGACATAATTGTTGAAGGTTTACGCAACAATGTTCCGATTGAAGATATGCTTGCAGACTTTGGCAGAAGAAGCAGAATAAAGGATATTGAAGATTTCGGAAAGGTTTTCGAAACATCATACCGCCGCGGTGCAAATATGAAGGATGTTATCCGTAACACTCACGATATTCTTTGCAAAAAAATACTTATTGAAGCTGAAATTGAAACAAAGATAACTTCAAGCAAAAACGAGCTTTATATTATGCTTGTTATGCCCGTCGGACTTATGGCAATGCTTAAGTTTACCGAGGGCGGTTTTGCAGAGCATTTTGTTTCACCGGCAGGTTTGATATCAACAACGGTTGCAATAGGTCTGTTTGTTGCTTCGTTCTTTGTTGGCAGAGCTGTTATGAAAATAGAGGTGTAAGCTATGGTTTTAACTATTATTGTTCTTATATTATCAACCGTTGCGGCGGGCGGATTAATATTTTTGTTGCTGACATCTTCAGAATATGAACCTCTTGTTGAGCCGCTTGATGATAAGAGTTTCCCCCTTAAGTTTTTATATTGTGCCGGATTCAAGCTTCTTGATATGATAAATTTCAAGTATACGAGCAAGGGCGCAATAAAGCTCAGAAGAGAGGCGGTTATTCTTTACGGTGAAAAATACGGGGACTATTATGTTCGTGTTTTCTATGCTCAAAGAGTGTCTTTGACAATGGCAACCTTTGTTGTGATGTCGATTTTTGCCGGTTTTATGGAAACCGACTCCGTTGCCATGATGTTTATTATGGCAGTTGTGTTTGCTGGAGTGGTTTACTACTACTTTATGACTCAGTCGCATGAAACCATAAAAAAGCTTAGCAAAAGATACATAAGTGAATTTCCTTCAATCGTTTCAACTCTTGCTCTGCTTGTTAATGCGGGTATGGTACTCAGAGAAGCTTGGGATCTTATCGCTTCAAGTGGTGAAACTGAAATGCATGAGCAGATGAGAAGGGTTACTGAGGACAGAAACAACGGCATGATTGAAGCAGATGCATTTAATGCTATGGCAAGACGTTGTGCAACACCTGAAATTTCAAAGTTTGTTTCAATGGTTATTCAGGGGCTTGATAAGGGTAGTAGTGACCTTGCTTATACTCTTAAGGAGCAGTCAGACGAAATGTGGGAGCTTAAGCAGCAGAAACTGCTTCAGGAGGGCGAAAAAGCTTCGGGTAAGCTTCTGATTCCGATTATGGTTATGTTTGCTGGAATTCTTGTAATGATCATGCTTCCCATAATGAGCTCACTTTGATTTTCGTGCCGTATGTGGCTTGAAAATATAAATTGCCGATTGCGGAGGAGCAGAGAGAGTCCCCGTTTTGAGGTTGAATTGTTGTGTAGAGAAGGAGGTGAAATGTAATGCAGGATTTCAGAAATTTCCTCATCGCAAAGTATGTTGAGGCAAAGATGAAGATGGAAGGTTTCCTTAATAACGAAAAAGGTGAAGCTAACATTATCGCAGTTATCCTTGTTCTTGCTATCGTTATCGCTCTCGTTGTTATCTTCAGACAGAGTATCACTAAGATGATTAACAAGATTTGGCAAGAGATAACGCAGAACATGGCTAATGCAACTGGCGGTACCAGTGGAATGCAAGGCTATAGCGGCGGCTAATATCCGAAGTTTAACTCCTCCCCGCATATAGCGGGGAGGAACAATCCCTTTTACAAAACTAACCGAAGGAGAAAAAATCGATGGTTTATTTGGTTTATGCCGTTTCGGCACTGTTTGGCACCGCACTTGTGTGGTTTGCTCTCAAAACCTTCGGTGTTTCCGATGTGAAATATGTTAAAGCAGATGCAGTTAATGCGGATGCTGTTGAAAAAACAGATGATGTAAAAGAAGAAGAAATTATTCCTTACAGCAAATCACAAACGATCATCCTTTTGGTGTTGTTTGCGTTTTTTTCGTTCGTTGTTGCGTTGGCGACAGGTAAAAATACAATTGCGAGTGAAATGTCGCCCCGAATGATTATCGGATATATAAAACTTATCAGTGTGTTTGTGATAATTGCGGCAAGTGCACTTGTTGATTTTAAAAAGAGAATAATTCCGAATAAGCTGGTTTTAATAGGGCTTGCACTCAGAGCGGTGCTTTATTTATGCGAGTTTGTTTGGTGCAGAGATATAATTGTTGAAATTGCAAAATCCGATTTAACCGGTTTTCTTATCGGTTTCGGAATATTGTTTGTGGCAGGGTTGGTTACAAGGGGAGCTGTCGGTTTCGGAGACGCAAAGCTTTTTGCTGTTATCGGACTCACTGCAAGTTCACTGGCTACTTTCGGAACCTTGCTTTTCAGTTTGGTGGCATCTTCGCTTTGTGGCATTTTTCTGTTGATAAAATATCGTGACAGAAAAAGGACATTTCCGTTTGCACCGTTTATTCTTATTGGCTACAGCATTGTGATATTCATGGGTAATTTCTAAATGAAGTGAGGAGCAGATTATTATGGATAACAAAAAATTAGTGTGCATCGGACTTGTTGTTGCGGTGATGCTTTCATGGTATATGGGAATTTCAAATATCGGTTCGGATTCAAACGGTTATGAAGTTCATCTTGTTCAGGGCAACAAGTATGCAGAAGAAAATCTTTTCAGAAAAGCTGTTGCAGAATATGAAACTGCCCTCACTTTTGAGGACAATCTTGATTTGAGATTGAAAATAAGTGACACCTATATTAAAGCGCTTGAAAACGGAGAGCTTTCAAGTGACGGTAACCTTGTTTCAATGCTTCTTGAAACAATGACAGTTTACAAGAATGAGCCGGTTGCTTATGAAGCAGCTTGTAGTTATTTCTTTAAAGTTACAGATTATGATGAGCTTTCAAATGCGCTTCTGGTTGCGGAAAATTATGGCGTTACCTCAAAAGAGCTCGATCAGGTTAAGGCAAATGTCAGATATCTTTTTGAAAGAAACTTCTCCTCATATTCTGATTTTATCGATTTGACAAACGGTCATTATATAATAAAAGAACCGGGAAATTATTCTGCAATAAGAGAAGATTTTTCAACTGTTCTTACCGGTTGTGAATTCATAGCTCCGTATTCTTTTGATTTCCATACTGTTGCCAAAAAAGGCGGAAAAGTTTTTATTATCGACTCTGAAGGCATAAGACAGAAATATCTTGATGACAACATTATCGCTTGCAGCGGAATTGCAAACGGAAATATTGCTTGTAAGATAGGAGATGTATATTCTTATTACAATGTTCAGGCTGAAAAGGTTTCCGGAGATTATTTTTATGCCGGAAGATTCAGCAATGGTGTTGCTGCAGTTCAGAAAGAAGAAGGCAAATGGATTCTTATCAACAAGAATTTTGAACAGATTACCAATGATATTTATGAGGATATCAAACTCAACACCGCAGAGGAATGTGTTGCCGGAGGAATCATTCTCGCAAAATCAAACGGTAAATACAATATATTAAATGTATTCTATAATGATGATTCACCCGAATCGGTTTCAGTTAAGCTTAATGATAAATTTTCGTGCGACGGATGTTCACTTCCTGTAGATGCAAATATTAGTTCAAACAAGGGTATGGTTTGGTTTGCGTTCAAGCAGGAAGGCAAGTGGGGTTATGCAGATGCTGATGGAAAGGTTCAGATAAAGCCTCAGTTCAACGGCGCAAAATCGTTTTCTAACGGATATGCAGCGGTCAGTGACGGACAGACATGGGATTTCATAGACGAATCGGGAACGGTTGTAATGGATCTTGGTTTAACAAATGCAAACTATTTCAATTCAAACGGTCTTTGCTTCGTTAAATTCTCAGACGGATTCTGGAATTATTTAAGAATGTATTTCTGGCAGATTTAGTGCTTGAGGAGATTATATGAAAATCAAAGAATTCTCAAAAAGTGAAAAAGGTTCAGCTGCTGTTGAGGCATCAATTGTTGTTCCTATTGTAATCATGATAATTTTTGTGATGATGTATATGGGATTTATTATGTATCAACAGACAGTTTTGACTGTTGTGGCAAATGAAACAGCAGCAAGTATCGGTCAGATATATTCCACCAACAGTAAGGATCCGTTTATAGGGTTCACAACGCCGCAGAAGCTTAGTGACACGATATATTATCGTACATTACAAAATACATTGGGTAATTTTATAAATATTCACGGTTCTCTCGATTCGGAAGCTGCTACAAAATCCAATTGGTATGCTCAATACAGAATTGCATCGAGCAGACTTTATAAGGAAGCCGGAGATATTAAAATCAATACCACATTTGAAAGTACACCGGGTATGGTTTTGCAAAAGACAGCGGTAGTAACCGTAGAGGCAACTTATGATTTGCCGTTTATAAGATTTTTCGGGATTGTTGATTCAACTGTTGAGGTTGCTGCAGTCGGCAAAGCACAATGCTTTGATATTCTTGATTACGGTAGTACAATGTCGCTTGCTTCAATAATGGCAAGAGATATTGTCGATCCGTTTTCGGAGAAGGTTCAGGAAGTTTTCAACGCAATTGAAATGATAGTCGAGATGATAAAATAACGGTGAAAGGAGAGGAAATCATATGAAGAAAGGATTAAAAAATGTGTCCGGAATTATTACTGTTATGGTTTCGCTGCTTTTGATACCGTTGCTTTCTTTTGGCACATTAATAATGGAAGCCGGAAGATATGCGAGTGCAAGGCAAATGCTTGCTGATGCTCAGATAACTGCATCAATGTCAATCCTTGCCAACTACAACACTTATCTGTATGAGCGCTTTGGTATCCTTGCCATTAATCCTGACAAAACAGAAGCTCAGACAAAAGCCAATTTTGTTAACAGCCTTAAGTATAATTCGGATAATGTTGATAATATTCCGTCTTCATCAAAGCTTTATAATCTTAACAGTGATGTTACCTTTGAAACCATATATAATTTATCGGATTATACCATTCTGAAAAGACAAATTCTTGAGTATTCAAAATACTCAGTGCCGTATGAAATCATATCAAATAAGCTTGATCCCAAATCTTTATTTGAGAATCTTGCTTCGAAACTGACTGATAATGCTGTGTTTGATTTTATAGAAAAAATCGCTACATCATCAGAAGAATCAGTAAATGTTATGGATAAGGCGTTCCAGGCATTGGGAAGATATGAATACAGAACCCTTGATCTTCTGAATTTTCTTTCATCGGATTCGGACAGGGCATACAATACAGATAAATATACAGCGGATTTGTATTCAGAATATATTTCCAAAGACAGCACTATTGGTAACGGAGCACTCAGTAGTTATTCAAATTCTAACCGATATGTTTCAGGAAGATCTGATTATAAAGGAGCGATAGATGCAAAAATAACTTATATGAGTGAAAATCCCGATCCTCAAGGATCGCTTAACTATGCGAAGGGGATTTCTGCATCGTCAGGAACTATCGATTATGATAATTTATATAAAGCGGCAATAAAAGAGTTTCTTGAAGATGACAATAACAAGCCTACAGAGGATAATCCTCTCGGAGCATCAATAAACAGCACTTATCTTAAAACTACGGTAACATTCAATGTTGACAAAGGATATACATACAGCTATAACCTCAGCGCAGGAACAGCATCTGTCAGCAAAGCAAGTGGAACCAAAAATATAGATGTTACAATTACAACAGCAGTTCGTAAGATAAGCGGTAATGATGAATTGACTGTTGAAAATTATGCTGAACTTGAAGAATTTGCAGATGCTTATAAAATAACACAGAGCTCATCTTATTATTTAAGTGAGTATGAATCTGATCTCAACACAAATGCACATGCTGCTGCAAAAGATGATCTTATCGATGAGCTCACAATGAAAAAGAAAGCCTATGATGAAAAAATCACTGAATTGAACGGAGATATAGATACCGCAAAGACAGCATATATCGGCAAACTTTCAACGGCAAAAGACAAGTTCAATGAATTGATAAAATCTATAGAAGATGACTCCAAAAAGGTCAAAGAGCTCGTTTCTAATGACGACGGCAAAATGGTTGAAGGCACAAAAGAGACTCAGTATTATGAAGGTGCAGTCGGAAGACTCAAATATGCACAGGAAACATATGAACAAACAACGGAACTTGAGGACGAAAGTTCTGATTCTCTCGGATCCAATTCTGAAGAAGTAAAGGTTAATGCCAGTGCGGTTATATCTAAGCTTAACGAGAGAAAAAATTCGGCAAAAAATGCAGTAACTTTTATTGATACATTAATAACTAATGTAAGTAACACTCAGTCCAGTGCGATTGTAAGTGTCTGGAGCAATGGCGGAAATGATTATGTTTCGGGAAGCATTCATGTGGCTTCAACCTGTGGAGTACTTGCAGGATATGTCAGCAGTGACTTTTCAGCTATAAATGACTTTATTTCAACACCCGTTGTCAATGCCGAAGGTTCAGACGGTTTCAGCATGGACAGCCTGGCAGGTTCTCTCGGTATCAGCGATATCTGGAATTCAATAAAAAGAATAAAAGATGTTCTTAATTTTGTTCCTGCAACGTATGATCCTGCTTATGTTGTAACAATAAACGATTCAGACAAAAGCCTGTTGCCGAATATGACAGGATCTGATGACAGTGTGGTTACATATAATAAATCCGATGAACAGTACAAAGATAAAATGCTCCAGGAAGTCGAGAAAACTCTTGGTGATGTTTTTGGAAACACGGTTTTTTCTGACAGTATAGAGGATGCTAATACAGATACGTTCAGATCAACAACAGCGGACCTTTTTGGTAGTGGTGGAGAAGATGGCAGCACAGAAAACAGCCCGATCGCCAATTTGAGTAATCAAGCCGATGAAAACAAGAGCACGGGAATACTTAAGCTTGTAACCAAAATCAAAGAGATACTTGATACAATCAAGAAGGCTTTTGAGGCTTTAAAAAATCTTTTCGGTGAAATAAAAAATCTTATTTCCAATTTTGTTGAGCAGTCAATATATGCATTGCTTATCAATACATATATGATTCAGAAGTTCCCCAACAGAATGAAGCCTATTAACGGCGCAACAACTTATCCCACAGAATCAACAAGCGGATCATATTTCAGCGGATGTTGCGTTGAATACTGTATGTTTGGCAGCATGAGTGAAAAAACGAATCAGGTCAGTGTATTCTGGCTGATTTTTGGAATCAAAGCGATTATAAACTGTATTCAGATTCTTACTGATCCGGATACAATGTCTATTATTTCATCCTGTAATATTTTTGCGCCTCTGATGTTCATTGCGATGCTTTATATGGAAACAAATATCGACATGAACTACCTTCTCAGACTTGGTCAGGAAGTTCCCATTTGGAAGGACCATCTCAATCTTTCTTTGGAAGGTCTTCAGGAAATTGCAGGAGATTTATTAAAATTCGATAACAGCAACATCGATGTTACTGTATGCACAAGCGGTGCAGGAAAAAGATATCACAAGAGTGACTGTTGGACCATTGTATCTTCTGATAAAAGAAAGGTAGAAACAACCACCAAACCCTTAAAAGATGCGGTTAACAGCGGATTTACAGCATGTCAGGTGTGTAAGCCTGTGGAATTGAAAAAGGTAGAAGAAGATACCGGGAAAGGCATTATCCCATTGGATTATACAGAGTATCTGTATGTTTTGATGTTGTTTGTGAGTACAAATACTAAGCTTAAGCATCTTGCAAACCTAATTCAGCTTGAAACAAGATATTATGAGTCCGAGCAAGGCATCAAATCATCTTTCAGAATCGACAAAGCTTCAACTTATGTCAGAACTCAGGCTGTTGCATCATATAACACATTGTTGCCGATGTTTTCTCTTGGTTCATCCGGCGGCTTTGCGGAAATCAATGGCTTGGAGTATGTGGGATATTAAAGGGAGGACACGCAGTGAAAAGAAAAAATAATGAAAACGGTATTCTTGCTGTTGAGGCTTCAATTGTATTATTCTTCCTTGTTTTTTTTATGCTTTTCATATGGAATTTTGCGGGAGTTTTTACAGCGCAGAATGCAGTATCTCACGCATCAATGCAGGCAACACAGGCTATTGCTGTTGATAATTTGAGTAAGGCTCTCGCAGAATCAAAGAACAGCACAACGGTAGAGGTGATTGGTGATGTAACCGGTTTTATAAATCCAATTCTGAGATTTTTAAAGTTTGATGAAATAAGTGAATTCAAAACGTTTGATCAGAACTCTGCCAAATATCAAGTGTATGAGGATTTGTTTTATTACTTTATTGGCGGCGAAGAAGCGGCAAAAGCATTGGGCGTAGATATCAGAAATATTAAGTTTGAAATTGACGAAACGGTGTTAGGTGCCGGAACACTGAATGTGAAGATAACATACAAAGTTAATTTGAAATTCGGTGTGTTTGGTTTTGACAATATGCAGTTTGTCAAGTATTCCTCTTGCAAATTGTTCGGCACAGGTTAAAGTGGGTTGTCCAGAGACTGTTAAAGCCTCCAGAGTGAAAAAGTTATGATAAAAATTACAAATAAAAACAGAATAGTTGCTGTTGCGATTATTTTAAGTGTTACATTTACTGTGATGACAGGTTTATTTTTGTTAAGACCTAACAAAGAAGAAATTCTTGTTCCTGGTAATATAGCCATGACCGTTGACGGGTTAAATATTTCCGTAGGATTTTATAATTATTTTTTTTCTGCGGCAACATCGCCGGAAATATTGGTTGAACTAGAAAATCAATATGAGGATTTTGACCAAAACATTCCATTGAATGAGCAGATTTATAATGCTGAAACAGAAAAAACATGGTTTGATTATATAAAAGAAACTGTTGAGGAACAAATATCTTCTCTTGTTAAAATCTACAATCAAGGAGTTCAGGCAGGAGTTTATGTTTTTGATGAGCAACAAGAAAATATTGATGCAATCATAAAATCTCTTGAAACTGAAGCTGAAAAGCTGTCTGTAAGTGTAGACGATTATACGGGTTACACATACGGAAATTATGTAGGAGAAAAAACTTTAAGAAAAATTTTTAACATGAGTTATATTGCTCAGAATTACTATGAATATTTTGTGGTTAATAATGAATTATCACAGGAAGAATATAATAGTTTTTTCCAAAATAATAAAACAGGACTTATTTCAGTTGAGTATATTTGCTGTGAAATTACAGGTGAAGAAAAATCTTTAGATAAGGCAGATGAGACAGCTGACATGCTTTTCCATGAACTGTCAAGCGACAACTTTGAAAATTTATTGAGGAAAAGTTTTTCTGAATACAATTTATCTTTTTCAGAAAATAGAGATACTTTACTGTATTTTGAAGGCAATGAAGGAATGAAGAATTGGCTTTTCGATAGTTGCCGCAAAGCCGGAGATAGAACCGTAATAACGAGCAAAGAGGAAGGGTGTATCTATGTAGTTTTGGTTTTAAAAGAACCCGAAGAAGAAATAGATGATACTTGTTCGGCAAGAGAAATTGCAATGAGGGTTTCCGATTTCGGCGATTGGGACTCCTTGGAAAAAGTAGCAAATGAAATTGAAACTAAAATCAAAGAGGCAGATGACAAGGAATTTGTTTTTGCTGTTTATGCAGATATTTATATGAATAATATCAAAACCGATAAACATTCCGGCGGACTTGTAACAAATATTGAAAACGGAGATGGAGAAGCTGAAAAATGGCTTTTTGATTCTGAACGAAAGAGAGAGGATTTTGTTCGCCTTAAAACTGAAAACGGGTATTATTTTATAATGTATATTGAAAAAAAACCTTCATGGCAGTTTTATGCTGACGAAGAAATAAAATATTCAGAATTTAGAGATATCATAAAAAACATTGAGCTGCAGAAACAATATGCTTTCAGATTTACAGAGGGATAAAGTTAATGGATAAAACAGATTTAATAAGAATTGCAGTGTGTCTGACATACTATCATATTGGTGGTCTGGCAACGACAAATATTGAACGTTTGTTCAAAGGATGTGATATGTCTGTAATGAATTCAAAATGCTTTTGTCCCGTGTGTAAAAAAAGAATCAGTTGGTTTTTACAATTGCCGATTATTTCGTACATAGTATGTCGGGGCAAATGTTCGGAATGTTCAAGTAAAATACCTGTCAAATCATTAGCTCTTGAAATAATAGTTTTTACTGTGATGTCAGTAATTTCGATAATGTTTGATTTTTCGCCTGTTGGAGTTCTTTTCAGTTTTATTAGTTATGAGCTGATAAAATTGATTTGTATAATAATTAACGGAAGAAGAGAAGATGATTTTGCTAAGGAATATGCTATATCGGTTTTGATTATTGTTGTTTTCTTTATAATGACAGAATTTATGGCATTGCTTTTATATTTCATCAAATCATAAAAATTAGGAGTGGTACAAATGAAAATTAAAGTTGCGATTCTTGACGACAATAAGAGTTATCTTAATAGACTGGCAGTAGTTTTTACCGGAAAGTTTGCAGATAAGCTTGAAGTTTATTCGTTTTCATCGCTTGATGGTGCTATGACTGGGCTTGTTGAAAACAAGATTGATGTTTTTATAGCAAGCGATACATTTGATGTTGATGTTAAAAAGATACCTTCGGGATGCGGGTTCGCTTATTTTGTTTACTCTCCAGAAGTAAGCACTTTGCGTGATCAGAAGACAGTTTGCAGATATCAGAAAGCAGAAATGATTTACAAAGAGATTCTTGGGATTTTCTCTGAGAAGGCAACTGATATAGGATTTAAAATGGAGGGTGATGGAGAAACAAGAATTTGCACATTTACATCTGCCAGTGGCGGTAC